>JAEUJA010000208.1 GCA_016793195.1 Phycisphaerae bacterium | reverse complement strand
GCCTTTCCCGTGCGGACGGCATGGATCGCCTTGGTATTGCTGTTCGCCTTGGTGTGGCACTGAACACACAGCCCCGGGCCGTCCGCCCCGCCGCGAATCCCCACCGGCTTTCGGGACGTCGCGTGATCGGACGACGCGTCGTGGCAAGTAAGACAGGTCACAAGTCCCCCCGCCAGCGGCAGGGAACCCGGCACGGGCATCGTCGCCATCACGTTCGTCGGATGCGTATGCACCTGCTCGAAACGATGACACGCGATGCAGCTCCGGGCCGTCACCCCGGGTGTGACATTCGCCGGCGGCGCGGCGGCGGCGGTCCAGACCTCCGTCGCGGCCTCGGCACGCCGAGGACCGGCCCCGACCGATCCCGCAACGACAACCCCAACTATCCCCGCAAGACTCCATACCAGCGACCACGGGATCGCCCGGTCCTGTCCGTTCTTTGTTCGCATTGGCTCTCGCTCCTGCCTCGAATTGGGCATCGGCCAAGCGCACAAACTGCTTCAATGCCGAGCTTGCGAACGCCGCCGGGGAGTTCTTACGGGCGTGTCACAGGCGGCACTCACGCTCCCATCGTCGGGAATGGTGCAAGCGGCGAAACCCGCACAGGAGCGTGCAAACGCGGTTTTTGGGGGGAAAACTGGCTGGCACGCGAATTGCCATTAGGTCATGGTGAATACAGCATCGGCCGGCAGACTCCCGGGCGGACCTGAGGTCCCGGCCGCCAGAAAAGGTTGGAGGACATCATGAAACGGCAACTGTTTGTTGGGACCATCGCGATGGTGTGCTTGGCGGGCGCCGCTCAGGCTCAGATCACCGGCTCTCCGCACGACTTCAGCAGCAATGCCTGGAGCGGCGGGGAAATCTGCAAGCCCTGCCATACGCCGCACTTTGCGAACTTCGCGGCCGGCCGCCTCTGGAACCACGCCCTCTCCGATGCCACCTACACCATGTTCGAGGGTGACCTCGAAGGCTCCGACCACCTCGACCAGGACAGCGTCCTGTGCATGGGTTGCCACGACGGCACCGTCGCCCTCGACAGCTTCGGCGGGACCACCGGACAGAACTTCATCAACTCCGGCAAGATGGTGGGCACCGACCTGCGCGACGATCACCCGATCGGCGCCGACGCGGTCTATCCGACCAGCCCCAGCACCCGCTTCAACCCCCAGGACGCCAACCACCGCGTGCCGGGTCCGTGGGGCAGCCTGAGCCTGCGCAGCTGGATCGATCCGAGCGACAACACCGAGAAGTGGGCCGTCTCCTGCCGCACCTGCCACAACGTGCACAACGCCGGCAACCACAACGCGATGCTCTACTTCAGCAACCAGGCCAGCCATGTCTGCCTGACCTGCCACATCAAGTAATCACAAGCCCGGGAGCAATCACGCCTGATTGATCCGCTCCGAGCGCCCACCGGCGCTCGGAGTTCTTTTTTTGGAAACGCGCGCGGCGAGAGAAAGGAGACTCCTCCCCATCCCTTTCCCCCCGGTCTCGCTCAACCTTGGCACTGGGTTTGCACGATTCTCAGACGTGGCTCAACCGGAGGCTTTATGACGACCAAGATCGGGATTCACCGGATGCTGGCGGCGGGCGCGCTGGGGCTTGCGGCGCTCGTCACGTTTTCAGGGTGCGGCTCGGGCGCGTCGACCGCGCGGAAAGAAGCTCCCTCCGACGCCAAATACGCCTTCTGGCCCACCGCCCCCGACGAACCCCGCATCCAGTTCATCGGCGCGTACAACTCCAGCGAGGACGTGTCAAGGGTCGAAGCCTCCGGCCTCGAGAAGGCCGTCTTCGGCGCCGACGCCGCCCAGGTCGCCTTCGTCAACAAGCCCTACGGCGTCGCCATGCGCGACGGAAAAATCTACATCAGCGACATCCGCGGCAAATCCGTCGTCGTCATGGACCTGGTCAAGCAGCAGACCCGCCTGATCGGTACCACCGGCGCCAGCAAGCTCGAGCGCCCGGTCGCGGTGGCGGTCGCCGACGACGGGCAGCTCTACGTCGCCGACGGCGTCCACACCGCCATCATGGTCTACGACGCGCGCGAACGCTTCTCCCACGCCATCAAGATCGAAAAACTCCGGCCCTCGTCGATGGCGATCCACGCCGATCGCCTCTACATCGCCGACCTCAAACGCCAGCAGGTGCTCATCCTCGACCGCAAGACTGGCAAGGAACTGGGCGTGATCGGGAGCGTCGGCGACGAGCCCGGGCAGTTCCGCCTGCCCGTGGGCGTCGCCGTCGACAAGAGCGGGAACGTCTACGTCTCCGACATGATGCGCTGCGTGGTGCAGAAGTTCGACCCCGACGGGAAACTCCTGGGCGCCTTCGGACGCCAGGGCGACCACGCCGGCGCCTTCGCTCGCCCCAAGCACCTCACCGTCGACAGCGACGGGATCATCTATGTCGTCGACGCCGCGTTCCAGAACGTCCAGATGTTCAACGACAAGTTCGAGCTGCTCATGCACTTCGGCGCCTCGGGAAGCTTCCCGGGCTCCATGAGCCTGCCGGTGGGCGTCGCGACCACCGACTCCGGCCTCGAGTATTTCAAGGACAAGGTCTACCCGGGCTTTGAGCCCAAGCGCCTCGTGATCGTCGCCAACCAGTTCGGCCCCGGAAAAGTCTCGGTCTACGCCCTGGGCGAACGCCGCTCCGGCACCAGCCTGGCCGAGCTCCAGTCCTCGTCCGTCAAGATCGAGCTGGGCGTCTCCACCACCCCCAGCGCCGAGGCGCTGAAGTTCCAGAACGTCGGCGGCGTTGAACCGCTCCCCGAGGGCGCGATCCAGGACACGCCCCTGGAAGAGGGCGAAAAGGTCGAGCCCGCGCCGTCCCCCAAGCCGTAGCCGGAAGGGAGGTTCGGGCGCGATGACGATCACCGGTCCACGGCCGCTCGGGCGCGGGTTGCTCCGCCGGGCCGCCGCGCGCCGGACTCTCGCCGCGGTGCTCGTCGCCGGCGCGGCCGCGGCGGTGTGGTGCGGGTGCACCGTCACCAAGGAAAACTACGCGACCCTCAGCCTCTTCTTCGACGGCGTGCCGGACCCCAGCGCCGCCATCGCCGGCGGTGATCCGGGCGACCAGACGATCGCCGCCGCCGTGGTCGTGCACCAGCCCTTCGCCGAGGAAAAGTGCGAGGAGTGCCACAAGACCCAGTACCGCCCCAGCCGAAACGACCCGCGATCGTGCCTGGGCTGTCACGACAAGGTGGTCGGGCAGCACGCCTGGACCCACGGGGCGGTCGCGGGCGGGGCCTGCCTGTGGTGCCACTCGCCCCACGAATCGGTGCGAAAGTGGCTGCTGCGCGGGCCCGACCGCAAGCTGTGCATGCAGTGCCATTCGGCGACGATGCTCACCGGCAAGACCGTGCCCGCCCACGCCGACGAGAAGGCCAGTTGCCTGTCGTGCCACTTCGGTCACGGCGGAGAATCACCGCTCATGCTCAGGCCCGGCGCCAGCGCCGCCGCGCCCCCGCCGGAGAACGCGACGCAGGACGACCCCAAAAAGCAGCCCGTGTTCGATCCTGACCGGCGCCCCTCGGGCGCTCAGCCGGGCGTCGGCCCGGAGGCCAAGCCGGCCGACGACGGCGCGCCCGTCGACGACGGCGTGACGCCCGCCAACCTCTCGCCCGCGGAGGCGCCGAAACCCACGTGAACCCGCGGCTCGCTCCATCCCTGGCGGTCGCGCTCCTCGCGCTGGCGGGGCGGGCGTCGGGACAGACCGAGGCCGCCGACGACGCCGGGCCGGTGATCGTTGGCGAGCGGCGCCAGACCTGGTCGGGCGTGCAACTGGTCCGCTTCGTCCCGTCGCTGGAGCTGCGCTGGCAGCACGAGCGTGACAAGCAGAAGACCACCGGGCAACCGGACCAGTCGGTCATCGAAGATCGCTACCGCGAGCTCCTGGACCTCGACACGCGCGTAACCGTCGGCCACAAAAACCTGGTCGATATCACGGGCATCTTCCAATTGGGGCTGGAGGACACCTTCCGGCGCAGCGGGCTTGAGAACGACAGCGGGCACTTCTCCGACTTCGTCGGCCTGTGGGACGTGAACGCCCTGGTCTTCGGCGCCAGCGACCTGCCCACCAACGTCTACACCCGGCGCAGCGAGGGACGCCAACGCCGCCCCTTCGCCGGCGCGCTCGACGACGCCACCACCGAGCACGGCATCGCCACGCGCTTCCAGAACGAACTGGTCGCCGTCTCGGCGGAGCTCTCCCGGCGCGAGCACCGAATCACCGACGACCTCGGCGCCATCGACACCCGCACCATCCAGGACACCTTCACCACCAGCGACATCTTCAACCTCGCCGAACGCCAGAAGCTCGAGCTCAATTACACCGTCGACCTGATCGACGAGAGCCAGGCCGGCGGATACTCCGATTCCTACACACGCCACGACGGCACGCTCACCCACACCTGGGCCTTCGGCGACGAGGGCGTCCCCCACGAGCTGCGCTCCCAGGCGCGCCTGTACAACCAGACCGGCGACCAGGACATCAACCGCCTCCGCTGGGACGAGTTCCTCACCCTCCGCCACTCCGAACGCTTCGAGACCCGCCACAACCTCGTCTACGACCAGGCCGACATCCGCGGCGGCTCGCGCGACCTCGTCCGCTTCGAGAACTCGGCCCGCTACAAGCTCTTCGACAGCCTCACCAGCCTTGGCTCGCTCGGCGTCCAGCGCGTCTCCGACGACGACGGCTTCACCAGCGACGAACTCTTCGCCAGCGGCCAGCTCGACTACACCAAAAACGTCCCCCTGGGACGCCTCGACGCCGCCGCCGGCCTGGGCTTCACCACCCAGGCCAACAGCGAGCGCGGCTCGACCTTCCGCGTCCTCGACGAGGCCCACCTCTACAACGACGGATTCCCCATCATCCTCGCCCGCCGGAACATCGTGCCCGGCTCGGTCGAGGTGCGCCCCGCCGCCAACTCCACCCCCTACATCGAGGGCATCGATTACACCGTGCAATATTTCCAGGACCGCGCCGAGATCCGCGGCGTGCTCACCGGCGCGCTGGTCAACGGCCAGACCGTCCGCGTCACCTACGACGTCGGCCCGGAATCCGGGAGCGACGTCGACACCATCGCGTCCAACATCTCGCTGCGCTACACGCTCACCGAGGGGATGTTCCGGGGCCTGGCCGCGTACACCACCTACCGCACCACCGACCAGTCCATCCGCGCCGACGACCCGACGATGTTCACGCCCACCGACACCAAGGACCTCCTCATGGGCGTCGAGTACCGGCGCGCCGAATGGCTGGCCCGCGCCGAGTACAACATCCACGACAGCACCATCGCGCCCTACAACGTGGCACGCCTGCTCGTCAACTACTCGCTCCAGACCGGCACCGGCTCGACCATCAACGCCGAGCTCGCACGCGAGATGATCGACTTCTCCGAGCCCAGCGAGGACGTCACCCTCGACCGCGCCCGCGTCGAGTGGACCACGCGCCTGGACCTCTCCCTCTCGCTCTCCCTGGGCGCCACCTACCGACGCGAGGACAGCAGCCGCTACGGCACGACCGAGGG
>JAEUJA010000169.1 GCA_016793195.1 Phycisphaerae bacterium | reverse complement strand
GCGTCGAACGAGGTGATGTCGACGTGCTCGACGGGGCGGGAGAGAAGCTCTTTCTTGGTCCACTTGCCGTTTGCCATGGGGCCTCCAGAAAAACCAGATCGCCAATGCTCACACCGCCGGCTCGTTCGATCGAGCCAAGCGTCCGAGCCCCATTTGGCCATTTGAGAACTTGGCCATTTGGCATTTGGCGCTGCCGACCAGCCCCCCTGGCCGTGCGAGTTGTGGGTTGGCCCGCCGGGGGTGGCGGCGGACGGGGGAATGATACGCGGTTGCGGGCACAGGATTTCAGTTCAAGCGGCCTGGTCGTGACGGCTGATCGAGGCACGAAGCCACGTTCGAGCTGGACGGTTCACGGGCGAGCGCCGGGATGCTGCGGGCGGATCAAGGCCGCGGATTCGGGGCAAGCTCGGCCCGGTGTCCGGCCTCGGCCTGGGCCCTCCCAAGACCCAAATGCGGGGCGGGAGCGCGAATGGCGGGGTCCAAAAAAGCGCAACAAAATCCGCAAAGACCCTTGATCGATGGCGTGGTTCCTTGTTAGTCTACATGCCTGCGCGGCTTCTCTCCGCGCAACCGTGAGGGAGGGGAGGGAGACAGACACCCTTTCATCACGTCAGACGTTCCCGTATCCACTGGGGGTACGGGACGCCCGGTGTCGTTGCGCCGACGTCACCTCATGGGCGTTTTTTTGGCGGATTGGGAGGGTACCCATGAAGAAGTTTGGTTTGGCTTTGGCGTTGGTTGTGGCCGCTGGCGCTGCTCAGGCGAAGGACCCCACGTTCGGTGGTTCGCTCAACGGCCTGACGGGCAATGTCGGCACGGGCAGCACCCGTAGCTCCGTCCTCAGCTTCGATGTTGGCGGGATCAATTCCTGGGACGGCTTCGGCAGCGCGCTGAACGAGGTTTACAGCAGCAACATCGGCGCCAACTCGCACGTCATCGGCATCGGCTGGGACGTCAACCTGACGGCCAACAGCCCCTCGTGGCTCTCGGAGCTGGTCGTTTCGTTCGAGTCGACCTCGACCACCTACGTCTTCCTCACCGCCGGCGTGGGCAATGACTTCCCCGGCTCGGCGAACTTCTCCTCCGGCGGCATCGTCGACCTGGTCGGCATCGGCCTGGACTTCTCCGTTGACGGCGACGGCGCCCTCGTCATGGAGTTCTTCGAAGGCTTCGACGACTTCGGTGGCGGCATCGATGGCCACTGGGATAGCGGAACGATCTGGGTTGAGTACGAGCCGGTTCCCGCTCCGGGCGCCTTCGGCCTCCTCGCCGGCGCCGGCCTCCTGGCCGCCCGCCGTCGTCGCTGATGCTCGCATCGCCTTGGCGATGAGTTCATCGGTGTGATCGACACCCAAAGCCCGCGGCCCTCGCCGCGGGTTTTTTCGTGCGCCCGTGGGCGGATGGGGTGGACTGGCCGGATCGCGGGGTCCAAAAACACGACGAGCTCGGAACCGAAGTCCCGAACCCGCCGGTGGTGTAGAACAGCTCGTTACGACTGTTCCGTCGTGACTGGTTGTCGCCGGACCGGGCCGCCCCTTGGTCCGAACACTCCGAATATGCCACGGATTTCTGGCCTTGCAACCCAAGTCGGCAAGAATCTGTGACTCCGTCCCCCGGGCCGCTGTTTTCCCAGAGCTGCGGGACAGGACGGGGCGACAGGATACCGAACTTCCCCCGGATTTTCACGGGGGTGGTACATTCGGACAGGTTTTCCACAGGGGCGGGTCTGGCCGCGGCTCGCGGGGACCCGCAGATACGGAGATTCTCATGGCGACCGATATCCGTTCCGTCCTCGGACCTCAGGCCGACGCACTGCTGGGGTACGAATCCAAGACCGTGAACCGCTCGAGGCTTCACCTGCCCGGGCCGGATTTCATCGACCGCGTCGCGGCCCAGTCCGACCGCTCGCCGGTCGTGCTCCGGAACTTCCAGACCATGCTGAACACGGGGCGGCTGGCGGGCACGGGGTACGTCTCGATCCTGCCCGTGGACCAGGGGATCGAGCACTCGGCCGGGGCGTCGTTTGCCCCGAATCCCGACTATTTCGACCCCGAGAACATCGTGCGGCTCGCGCTCGAAGGCGGGTGCAACGCGGTGGCGTCGACGCTGGGCGTCTTGGCCTCGGTCGCCCGCAAGTACGCCCACAAGATCCCGTTCCTGGTCAAGTTCAACCACAACGAGATGCTGACGTTTCCCAACGTGCATCGCCAGTCGTACTTTGGCTCGATCCGCCAGTGCTACGAGATGGGCGCGATCGCGGTCGGCGCGACGATCTACTTCGGCAACGACTCGGCCCGCGACGAGATCGCGTATGTCTCCGACATGTTCGAGGAGGCCCACCAGCTCGGCATGGTGACGGTGCTGTGGTGCTACACCCGCTCGCCGGGCTTCAAGGTCAAGGGCGCCGACGGCAAATCCACCGACTATCACGCCTCCGCCGACCTCACCGGCCAGGCCAACCACCTGGGCGCGACGATCAAGGCCGACATCATCAAGCAGAAACTCCCGACGAACAACGGCGGGTACGCGGCTCTCAACTCCGGCGGCAGCGCCTACGGCAAGTGGGACAAGCGCGTGTACACGAACCTGTGTGGGAGCGACGAGGCGGGCCACGGCGGGCACCCGATTGACCTGTGCCGCTACCAGATTCTGAACAATTACATGGGGCGCGTGCCGCTGATCAACTCGGGCGGCGAATCCAAGGGCGCCGGCGACCTGGCCGAGGCCGTCACCACCGCCGTCATCAACAAGCGAGCGGGCGGCATGGGGCTTATCTCCGGGCGGAAGGCGTTCCAGAAGCCGCTGAAGGACGGCGTGGCGCTGCTGCACGCCGTGCAGGATGTGTATCTGGACAAGGGCGTGACGGTGGCGTGAAATAAGCCTCACACCATGAGGCTTATTGATCGATTAGGCCTCATGGAGAGCACTCCAGATGGCCAAGCGCCGAGTGCCTTGCGGAAGGGCGATCATCGACGATTCTGGGGTGTTGGTCGCCTTCGTGCATGGGCGCCAGCCTCCACCGGACCGCGCCGTTCCTGGAACTTCATTCCCGTTGCGTCGGGGGCGGGTTTGGCATAGTGTGTCGCCCACCTTTGGACGACCCACGGAGCCGCCCGCATGGCCATCCAGCAACTCAGCGACGAACAGATTCACTCCTGGACACGCGAGCAGAAGGACCGGTGGTGGCTGGAGAACGTCTTCCGCGGCGACATGCCGCAGCTGACCATCCGCTCGGCGATCACAGGGTTCGTGCTGGGCGGCGTGCTGTCGGCGACCAATCTCTACGTCTCGGCCAAGACCGGCATCACGCTGGGTGTGGGCCTCACGAGCGTGATCCTGGCCTTTGCCATGTTCAAGTTCCTGTCGGCCATCCGGGCCGCCAAGGACTTTACGATTCTTGAGAACAACGCGATGCAGTCCATCGCGACCAGCGCCGGGTACATGACCGTGCCGCTGATGTCGAGCTTTGCGGCGTACTTCTGGAAGGCCAACGTCGTCCTCCCGTGGTATCAGCTGCTGGCGTTCAACATCATCACGGCGAC
>JAEUJA010000151.1 GCA_016793195.1 Phycisphaerae bacterium | reverse complement strand
TAGTCGAACTCACGACCTCAGGACGATACCGGATTGGGCCGTTAGGGTCCGTGATTCACAAATAGAAAAAGGCCTGGAAAACCAGGCCCTTTCTTCAAGCGAGGCGGACGGGACTCGAACCCGCAACCACCGGATCGACAGTCCGGTACTCTAACCAATTGAGCTACCGCCCCTGCGAATTGGCACCCGACCCCGGTTTCCCGGGCCCGGGCGGAGAGTGAATGTAGACCGCTCCCGGCGGCTGTCAAGTCACGGCAATTCCGCCCGCCGAACGCCCGCGGCACAGGCCGAACACCCGGAACCAGGCCGTCACCAGGCCTCCCGATCCGGCACCCTCACGCCCCGCCCTTCATCTCAGCCCGACCCGCGCAGGCGTGGATTCGTACGGATTCTGATTGACTCTCGGGCGAAGGAAGGCGGACGTTGGAAGGGGGTGGCGGCCGTCGGGGATCGGCAGGCCGCCAAAGACGCCAAGGAACCCAGCGAGAACTCGCCTGATGCGGACTTGATGTGCCAACCGCGCTCGCGGCCATCGACCCGGACCTTCGGACAGCCTTGGGTCCGGCGTCGCAAATCGGCGGTCGCTCGAACGAACCCACGCGCCCTCGGCACGCCCGAGAACCGGCGCTCGAGAACTCCACCCGTTCGCCCGCCACCACATCGCCACGCTCAGATCGGCTTGGCATTGACGACCACGCGCGCGTGATCGAAGACGGCCCGGCACTTGCTCGGATTCCCGCCGTGCTCGTCGAAGAGCACCACCTCGTTCTCCGCGCCGGCCTTGAGCCACGACGCCGGGACATACCAGCGGGTCTGCGGCCCGACATGCTCGCCGTCGGACGTCGCGACAAAGTACCGGCCCAGGTGGCGCCCGTTGACGAAGACCTGGCCCTTGGTCACGCCGTCAAGTTCGAGGAAGAGCGGCGAAGGACACGCCGAGAGGTGCAGGATGGCGCGCCACCAGGTCGGTCCGTGGGCCTTGCCCTTGGGCGCATGGAACGCGCCGGCCGCGGGCTGCTCCCACTTGGCGAAGGCCCACTCGGCCTTGGCGGAGAGGTTTTCCTCGATCTCATAGAAGGTGACCGCGCGATCGACGTCGTGGGCGAGTTCCTCGGCGGTGCGGGTGTGCCCGCTGGCCTCGGGGACAATCGCCAGTTGCACATGCGACGCGCCCTTGGAGAGCAGCTCGCCATCGATCGTCGCCCACACCGGGCCGGCGCGGTCGACATACGCGACGGGCTGGTCGTTGACCAGCAGGACGGCGCGGCACGGGAGCGCGACGCCGTTCTCCCCGGCAAACTTCACGACCAGCGAGCTCTTGCGCTTGCCGATGCTCCAGTCCAGGCGCGAGGAAAGGGTGGTATCTCCCTCGCGCACGTCCCACAGGGGCGCGCGGAAGGCGAGGATGTCGACGGGGTCGGACGACACGACCTTGGGCTTGCCCGGCTTGATCTCCGACAGCTCGAGCAGGTGCCCGGAGAGGCCCTTGCCGCCCGAATGCACGCCGCCCATGTGGGCGCCGCCGACGAATTCGCCGAAGTTTTCCGCGAGCACGACCACGGTCCCGCCGCCCTTTTTCAGCGAGAGATCGGCGTGGTCGGTGGCGCCCGGGCCCTGCCCGATCACGCCGAGTTCCTTGGCGTCCTGGAAGACGTGCAGGCGATCGCCGCCCTGCGTGATGTACGCGCGGGCTCGGCGGGTGGCGCTTGACTTGAAGGCGATGCGGTACCAGCCATAGCCCGTGGGCGCGCCCAGCGCCGCCAGCGGCGCGGGCCCGGGGATCGACGCGAAACGCGGCCCGCTCCCGTCCACATACTCCGCCAGGCCGGCGCACGTCCAGTTCGAGAGCGACGCCCGCTCGTGCCCGGTCGCGGTGTGGACCTTCAGGCCGTCGTGGGCCGGGTGCGACTGGCCGGATGAATCGATGCGCGTGTAGTGCTTGTGCGACGCATGGGCGATTGGCTTGTGGTCCCACGTCAGCCCCGCCACACCAACGAGCACGGCGTCGTCGGTGAGGTAGGTCGTCTCGGCCAGCTCCATGTTGAGCACCACGATCGAGATGCCCTCGACCTCGATGATCTCGGGGGTCTTGCCCGAGGGAACCACGGCCTCGACGGGCGAGCCATTGACGGACATCACCGCACGCGCGCCGGCATTCCCAAAGACCACGAGGCTGCGCCCCACCACGCCCATCGCGGAGAGGTTGGAATAGTCAAGGTTGGCGCGCGGGCCGATCGGCGCGTCCATGAGGCACCAGACCACCGACTGACCGTCGAGATCGACGGGGAGGCTCGTGCCGTCGGGGAGCAGCAGGCTGGTGCTCTTGGCCGACATCGCGCCGTCGTTGAAGACCATGGCGAACCCGCCGTGGGTGCCGGTGCGATGGATGACCGAGACACCGGGAACGGCCTGCGGCGCGCCGGCGTTCTTGCCCTTGGGACCCTGCACGCCCCGCGCGGGGTCGATGGCGACGGGCTGGTACGACGCGTTGAGGTTGGCAAAGACACGCCCGAACCTGGCCGCGAAGGTGGCGATGCGCCGCAGCGCGTGGTACGACGCCCCGGGCGCGCCGGCCTCGTCCAGCGGGGCGCCGCGGTCGGCGCTGGCGATGCCGAACCACTGCGAGCCCGCGTCGAGCCGCCCGGGCGCGAAGCCGAAATTGGTCCCGCCGTGGAAGGGGGTCAGGCTGAAGTGCCCGCCGCCTGCGAGGACCTCGGCGATCCGGCGCGTGAGCGCCGGGCCGTCGAGCCCGCGGCGGAACGGGGCGCCCCAGGCGTCGCGCGCCGAGTGATCGTCGCCGGCCTCGCAGGAAAGGTCGATGATGAACTTGGGCTGATCGGCGCGAACGACATTGAGCTGACGCATGGCCGAGAGCATGTCGTCGCCGCCCGACCATCCGTCGATCTCGCTCTCAACGCTCTGCCAGAGATTGTGGGAGTTGATGACGGGGATGTTGATGCCCGCCTCGCGAAGATAGCGGTTGAGCTCGCCGAGGTACGCGACCGCCAGGTCGTCGTGCCCGCAGGTCCAGTTGCCCTCGCTCTTGACGAGCATCAGCGGCCCGCCGCGCCCGGTGCTGGAGAGCTGCAGGTCCTTGACCTGGTCGACCAGCGCCGTGACATATCGCGAGGAGGCCTCGAGGAACGGGGCGTTCTTGGTGCGGAGCGCCACGCCCGGCTGGCTGGTGAGCCACGCCGGCAAGCCGCCGCCGTCAAGGCCCGCGCCGACAAAGGGGCCGACACGGAGGATGAGCCACATCCCGGCCTCACCCACCAGCTTGACGAAATGGCGCACGTCGTTGTCGCCGGTGAAATCAAAGACGCCGGCGCGGGGCTCGTGGCGTGACCACACCGCCGTGGTGTCGATGGTGTTGAAGCCCGCGAGCTTGGCGGCCTGGATCCGGTCTGCCCAGGAGGCACGCGCCACCCGCGCGTATTCCACTCCTGCGCTGGCGATCCAGACACGTCGCCCGTCCAGCATGAAGCTCTGACCGTCGTAGGTCACCGCCGGCATGGTCGCTCCCTTTGGTTCGTCACTCTCGTCGGTCCTTACGCGGAGACCCACACGCACAGTTCATTCGCAACCCAAACATATTGCAAACAAAGCTGCCGACGAAAGTGGAAAGGAACTCTAGCGCTTGCCAAGGCAAACTGCAACGACGGACCCCCGTCGTGGGTATCCATTTCGGTGTCCGGTCGGACGATCTGGCCGCTATTCTGTCTCATTCCAGACCGGAGCCCGCCATCGTGATCCGAACAAAATCCGTCTATTTCGCACCGGCGGCCCTGATCCTGCTCTCCGGGTGCTCCTCGCGCCTCGAATCGCTCGACGACGAAATCAACAGTCTGGTCGCGGAACGCTCCACGCGGCTGGGAACGGCGTCGCCCGCGCGCGCCCTCCCCGCCGACGACGCCAACATCGACAGCACCAAGACTCCTGACACGCGCAATCCCGCGGCCGAGGCGCTCGTGTTCAAGCCCGCCGACGAGGCCCGCGACGTCGCCAAGCGCCTCGAATCGTTCAACGCCGGCGTCGCCGAGACCTCGGGTCTTTCCAGCGCCTACGCGTCGGACGAAGCGCTCGACACCATCGCGCAGGACCCGGCCGCCCAGGCCGCGTTGATCCAGGATGCGATCGTGCTGGACCTCGCCGAGGCCTGGCGCACCGGGCAGCGCTCCGCGCCGGAGTACCTCGCGTCGGAGGAGCAGTACCTGCTCTCGGCGATCTCGCTGCTCATCGAGCGCCACCAGTGGTCGCCGCGCTTGAGCAACACCACCTCCGCCACGCTGAGCGGGCAGGGCGAGGACGGCCGCTTCGACTCGGCGGTGCGCATCCTCAACGACCTGGCCGTCACACAGAAGCTCCCGTACGGCGGCGACGTGCAGGCGCGCTGGCTGTGGGACGCGACCGAGCAGCTGCGGGAGCAATCGACGGGGCGCTATCGCCAGTCGTCGTCGATCGCGCTGGACGCGTCGATCCCGCTGATGCGCGGCGCGGGGCTGATCGCCCAGGAATCGCTGATCCAGGCCGAGCGGAACCTCGTGTACGGCGCCAGGACGTTCGAGCGCGCCCGCCGCCAGTTCCTGGTCGACGTGGCGACCGATTACTTCTCGCTCCTCCAGACGCAGGCGAGCATCCGCAACCAGGTGCAGCAGCTCAAGAGCCTGCGCACCTTCGAGGAAGAAACAGCGCAGCTGGTCAAGGCGGGGCGCAAGGCCGAGTTCGACCGCGCCGACGCGTCAAACCGCGTGCTCAGCGGGATGGCGAGCCTCGAGAACTTGCGTGAGCAGTACCGGCTCCAGCTCGACCGATTCAAGGTCTCGCTGGGCCTGCCGGTGGACAAACCCCTGGTCGTCGGCCCGCTCTCGCTGGAGCTCCCCGAGCCCGACGCGGAGCTTTCCGAGGCCGCGGCCCTGGCGCTTGAGCTCCGTCTGGACCTCCAGAACCGGCGCGATCAGACCGAGGACGCGCGCCGCAACCTCGCCAACGCCAAGAATGGCCTGCTCCCGGGGCTCGACGTGACGGCGGGGGCCAGCGTGCCCACCGACGGGGACGCACGCGAGGGCGGCGTGGCTTTCGATCCCGACGACACCTCGTACGACGCCGGCCTGCGCCTCAGCCTGCCGCTGGACAGGCGCGCCGAGCAGCTCCGCGTCAAGCAGGCGGCGATCGCGGTCGACCGGTCCGTGCGCGACTACAGCACGGCCCGCGACAACGTGGTGCTCAACGTCCGCGCGGCGCTGCGCGCCGTCGACCTGGCGCGCTTCCAGCTCAGGCTGGCCGAGCAGCAGGTGCAGATCACGCAGCGCCGCCGCCAGGAGCAGGAGATCAAGAAGTCCGAGGTGGACACACGCAAGCGCCTGGAGGCCGAGAGCGACCTGCTCGACGCCCTCAACGCGCGCGATCGCGCCGTGACGCAGCTGCGGACCGCCGTGCTGCGCTACCTGCTGGAGACCGACACGCTCCGCGTGAAGCGCGACGGGACGTTCGAGCCGCTCCCGGGGATGGAAGCAAACTGAATGCGCCGCTCGCGCCGCGCCGGGCCAGCGAGCCCCGCGTGTCAGCGGTCGCCGGCGTCGCGGGTGAGTTCCTCGATCTCACCATCGAGGCGGGCGAGCTGCGTCGAGAGGTCCTCCGCCTGGCGGCGCAGGAGGGTGGCCATCGCCGCGTCGGCGTTGGGGTCCGCGGCCATCTGGCGGATCTGCGCGATCTGGCGCTGCA
>JAEUJA010000064.1 GCA_016793195.1 Phycisphaerae bacterium | reverse complement strand
GGCGTTGGCGTCGAGCCAGAGGCGTTCGGCGGGGGTGAGCGAGCGGGGGATGGCGTTGTTGTCGGGGAAGACGAGCTTGCCGTCGACGATGAGGGGCTCGGTGACGGGGGGCTGGCCGGCGGATTGGGCGAGGGCCAGGGGTGAGAGTGCCAGGGCGAGAAGGGTGGCGGACGAACGCATGGGTGACTCCAAAGTCTGTGCCTGAGGGGTGTGGTTCAGGACGGCGAAGCGGCGAGGTCGGTCGATACGACAGCGTGCCCGCGCGGGGGCGGGTTGTGCTTCAAGTTTGGCCGAGGAATGGGGATGGGACAAGGGAAATCCAAGGTCTGAGTCCTCCGAGGATGGGAGGGGCGCGAGAGTGGGCCTCCATAAGGGGGCCGTCGGACGCATTGGTGCGCAGAATCGCGGTGATGCGCGGGGGGATCGGTGGAGTTGCATGGCCGTAAGCGCTGTGAAATCAGCGAGTTATGGGTCGGAAAAAGAATTTGATGATTTTCGAGATTGCGATGTCAAGATGGGGAAGATGGGGACTGGGAGAGGGACGATGGGTGATTGGCGTGGCCGTTTGGGGGTGCGTGCCTTGAGTCCCCATGACCTCGGCGCCGCCGGGGCGGCGTCTCCGCTCGCGGATCAACACTCGCGCGCATCCCTTCGCCCCTGCCGGGGCGGGGAAGGACTGGCCGGGACTCCACGGGTTTCGGTCGCCATTGGCGACCTTCACCCGTGGCAACAACCCGGCGCCCCTGCGGGGCGAAGAGCGCGTCTCGGCGCATGAATCAGTGTGCGGAGATGAATAGAGAAGGCACGGGACGGGATGGCGGGAGTGGGGGTAGGCTGCGGTGGTGAACGGCGAGCTTCGGATCATGGAGAGCGTGAGCACGGCGCGGGTGCGGCCGGTCGGGTTGCTGGGCGGCCTGGCGATGCTCGTGGTGTGGGTGGTGCTGGCGGCGCTGGTGGTGGCGGCGGCGGTGGTGGTTGTGCCGTTGGCGTTGGTGGTGATGTTGGTGGTGGCGATCTGGCGGGGCGTGGGCGGTGCGCTGCGGGGGATGTGGGCGCGGGGGGATGGGAGAAGGAATGTGAGGGTGAGGGGGGAAGAGCGGTAGGGGTCGGCGGTGCACCTGGGTATGGGTCCGGGGCGGCGCACGGGCAGGCCGCGGGATTCTCCGATGAGGCTATTTCTTCGGGGTGAGTCGTCGGGCGACGATGAAGGCCAGTTCGAGGGCCTGCTGGTAGTTGAGGCGTGGGTCGCAGAGGGTGGCGTAGTTTCGCGTGAGGTGGTGCTCGGTGATGCCGGCCGCGCCGCCGACGCATTCGGTGACGTCGTCGCCGGTGAGCTCGAAGTGGACGCCGCCGAGGTGCGTGCCGCAAGACTGGTGCGCGTCGAAGGTCTCTTCGAGCTCGCTCGCGATGGCGTCGAAGGAGCGGGTTTTGATGCCTGAGGCGGTCTTGATCCCGTTGCCGTGCATGGGGTCGCAGACCCAGAGGACGCGGACCTCGGCCTTGCGTGCGGCGTCGATGAGTGGCGGGAGGACTTGCCTGGCGCGTCCCTGTCCCAGTCGGGTGATGAAGATGATTTTGCCGGGCTCGTTGCGCGGGTTGAGGGCGCCGCAGAGCGCCAGGACGTCGGACGGGGTCGCGGTGGGCCCGAGCTTGATGCCGATGGGGTTCTGGATGCCGCGGAAGTATTCCATGTGGGCGCCGCCCAATTCGCGGGTGCGTTCGCCGATCCAGGGGAGGTGGGTGGTGAGGTCGTAGTAGCCCTCTCGTCGGGGCACGCGGCGGGTCTGGGCCTCTTCGTAGTAGAGGTTGAGGCCTTCGTGGCTGGTGAAGAACTCGACGCGGTTCATTTCGCCGACGGCGCGCTCGCCGAGTGCTTCCATGAAGCGCAGGCCGTCGGCCAGCGTCGCGGTCATCTGCTCGTACTCGGCGCGGCGGGCCGGGGGAAGTCCCGCGGCCTTGAAGAAGGCCAGGTCCCAGTACTCGGGGTGGTGGAGGTCGGCGAAGCCGCCGTCGACCAGGGAGCGGATGAAGTTCAGCGTCATCGACGAGTGCTTGTAGGCGCGGACGAGCAGGTAGGGATCGGGGCGACGGCTCTTGGCGTCGAAGGGGGCGCGGTTGACGAGGTCGCCGAAGTAGCTGGGGTGCGTGGCCTGCTGGCCGTCGACGGTGCGAGTCTCGGTCATGCTGGAGCGTGGCTTGGCGTACTGGCCGGCGAAGCGGCCGACGCGGATGACGGGTTTTTTTCCGCCGTGGACCATGACGAGGGACATTTGGAGGAGGATTTTGAGCTTGTTGGTGATGATGTCGGGTCGGCAGTCGTCGAGGGTTTCGGCGCAGTCGCCGCCCTGGAGCAGGAAGCGTTGGCCGGATTGCGCGTCGGCGATGAGCGATTTGAGGCGCTCGATCTCCCACGATGTGACGAGGGGCGGGAGGGAGCGGAGGAGGTCGACGCCGGCGTCGAGCTCGGCGCGATCGGGGTAGTCGATCATCTGCGAGTGCGGGAAGCGACGCCACGATTCGGGCGACCAGGGTCCGGGCGTGGCGGTTCGATCGGCGGTCATCGGGGGCTCCGGGGCGGATTGGGACTGCCAGGGGCGCGAAAGCGCGTCATCCTGTATCGGATTCTTGCGAGGTTGGCTCATGCGGGCTTGGCCCCATGACGATTTGCAAATCGGTCGATGTAACCGCGCGGGGGCGTGGTCGGCCAAGGAAAGGGCCGGGGCCCGTGCCTCGCCCCGTGAACGGAGTCACCAGAATGGCATTCAGCAAACGCCGGACGACGAAGAACAGCGCCAAACGCACGACCTCTCGTAAGACCGCCCGCAAGACGATCGCCCGCAAGGCCCGCACCACCACGGCCCGCAAAGCCAGCGCGCGCAAGAACTGGCGCAAGACCAGCACGACGACGGCGGCCAAGGCCTGGAAGCCCGCCAAGAACAAGACCTGGAAGCGCACCAGCGCGAAGAAGGCCGCCGCCAAGAACTCGACCAAGGCCCGGCGCACCAGCACGAAGAAGAGCTTCTTCAGCTTTTCGCGCACGACGGCGAAGCGCACCTTCCGCCGCGCTGCCTGATCGAGAGGCAAGGTCAGATGGTCGCGCGAACATCCGCGCGATGGCACGAGAGCCCGGCTTGCCCGGGCTTTTTCTATGCGCGCAGTGAATCCGCGGGAGTTTCGTGGCGGCCCGCTTCGGGCGCGGACGCCTTCGCGCTTGGGGCGTGTGGCGGCGGCGCGGAATTCTGGGCTGCGCCGCCGAAGCGATGCTCGCGCCACGCGATCTCGTGCACGCTCCAGAAGTGCTCGAAGGATCGTTCGATCGACAGTCGCTGCATCGACTCGAACGCGGCGTCGCCCATGGCGCGACGTTTCGTGGCATCGGTCGCCAGCGCCACGATGTGGTCGGCCCAAAGGTCCGGGCGATCGGTGGGGAGCACGAAGCCCGTCGTTCCGTTGTCGACCACTTCCTTGGGCCCGCCGACGTCGCTCACCAGCACGGGCAGGCCCGAGGCCTGAGATTCCATCACCACCTGTCCGAGGGTGTCGGTCACTGACGGGAACACGAAGAGGTCGCTCGAGGCGTAGAGTGCCGAGAGTTCCTCGGCGTGGCGGAAGCCCAGGAAGACCACGCCGCGCCCGTCGAGCTCGCGCTCCATCGTCTCGCGGTAGGGCCCGTCGCCGACGATCACGAGCTGGGCCTTGGCGCCGGACTCACGGAGCTTTCCGGCCGCCCGCTTCCAGACCGTGTTGAGCAGGGGCAGGTTTTTCTCCACGCTGACTCGTCCGACGTAGAGGACGCGGACGACGTCGTCGTCGGCGGCCGCCCCGGGATAGCGCGACCAGATCGATCGATCGCGGTATTTGCGATCGAAGACCGACGTGTCGACGCCGGGCGCCAGGGCCGTCATCTTCTCACGCGGCAGGCCGAGGGACACGAGGCGATCGGCGTAGTCGGTCGAGCGTGTGAAGATCGCCTTGAAGGGGCGATAGAACCAGTTCATGTACTGCTGGGTTGTCCACGTCATCGCGTGGTCGTCGAAGAGTTGATCGATGTACGCGGGGAAATCGGTGTGATAGACGCCCAGCACGGGCACGCGGAGCATCCTGGCCGCGATGTAGCCGATGAGGCCCATCGGGCCGGGCGTGGAGATGTGGATCACGTCGGGCTGGTGCGAGCCCAGGTGGCGCCGGATTTTGGTGAGCGGCGGCAGGACCAGTTCGAGGTTCTCGTACTTGGGGATCGCCCTGGCGACCAGCGGCGTGAAGTTGTAGATATTCGAGCGTGTCGGCACGGGCAGGCGCGTCGAGGTGATGACCTCCAGGTCGCGCCCCGTGCGTTCGGCCATCTCGGCGACGTTCTGGATGAAGCGGCAGACGCCGTTGACGTCGCCCAGCGTGTCGGTGAAGAGGCTCACGCGCATGATGGGATTCCGGGCTTGGCCACGTCCACAGCGTACGGCGGGCGCTTTGGCCGAACGCGGTGTGATGCGGACTGTGACGGAATCTCGGGCGCGGGTGGGTCGAAATCGGGAGGGTGTGATGGCCGCCGGGGACCGGCGGGCCACCCAGGACGCCGATCTTCAATCCGAAACCGTATGAACCACCGATTCGCCCTTCGGCGCGTGCGCGATGCGAACGAATCCCGGCGGGCGTGAATTCGTCGCATCTTTCGCGGGAACCTCGGGGGCGGCGCGCGCCTCCAAGGATTGTCGCGTCACAGTTCACAGGAGAATCACATGGCCCGTATCACGCCCGTCGACCCCGCCACCGCCACCGGCCGCGCCAAGGAGATTTTCGAGGGCCCGCTGAAGGGCAAGGCGTTCAACATTTTCCGCTCGATGGCGGCCAGCCCGGCGGCGCTGGATGTGTATCTGGGCATGTCCGGCGCGCTGTCGCAGGGCGTGCTCTCGGCCAAGGAGCGCGAGGTGATCCAGCTCGCGGTGGGCCAGGCCACGAACTGCGACTACTGCATCGCCGCCCACACGGTGATCGGCAAGGGCGCGGGGCTGACCGAGGCCCAGACCATCGAGGCCCGGCGCGGCACGCTCACGGACGCCAAGCTCGACGCACTGGCCAAGTTTGCGCTGAAGATCCATGAGAAGCGCGGCTTTGTGAGCGACGCCGACCTCGCCACGTTCAAGAGCGCCGGCTACGCCGACGCCCACGTCGCCGAGGCGATCGCCAACTACGCGCTGGCGCTGTACACCAACTACTTCAACCACGTGAATCACTCGGCGGTCGACTTCCCCACGCCGCCGGCGATCTGAGGGGGAAGGCGTCGGGAGTCGGGCGTCAGGCATCGGGCATCAGGCATCAGGGAAAGGCGATTCCCGCTTTGTCTCCCGGCGACGCGCAGATACTCCGAGCCTCCCACTTCAGTGGGAGGCTCCTTTTCTTGGAGGCTTAGTCCACCGCGATCTTCGCCCCCGGCATCGACAGCTCCAGCATCCGCTCCACCGCCAGTAGCGCCTGCTCACGTACCTTTGCCGGCACGCTGATCTGGTTGACGATCTTGGCCTTGCCATCCTTCGACAGCGCGCCGGCCAGGTGATCGAGCACCCAGAGCAAGTGCGGCTCATCGATCCGGTACATCGTCGTGCACAGGCACTGACAATCGCTCAGGATCCGAACCTCCACGCCCCTCGTCGCGGCCTCTTTGGCGAGC
>JAEUJA010000060.1 GCA_016793195.1 Phycisphaerae bacterium | reverse complement strand
CGGCGCGCGGGGCGCACGGAGCGCACGCGGATGGAGGGGAAGCGTTCGTCGGCCTCGCCCTCGCCGCCGCGCCTCCGCACCGAGCGCGGCGCGTCGAGCCCCAGCGCCAGGCCCAGGGCCGCGCCGACCTCCGGGTGCTCGTGGAGCGTCGGCACCCACGAGCGTGCCAGGCGGCGCGCGTAGTTCTGGGCCCGGATGAACTGCATGAAGCGGTCCACGCCCGAGCCGAAGTCGCGCTCGGGGTCCATCGGCTTTTCCTGGCCGGTGAGGTACTCGCGTTCCTCTCCGGCGGCCTCGTATTCGTCGTTCTGCAGGGTGTCGACCAGCCCGCTGGTGAAGTAGTCCATGTTGGGGAGTCGCGCGGTGAAGGGCTGCCACGCGACGGATCGCACCATGAGCGAGCGGGCGCCCGCGGGATAGATGCCGCGCCGGCGGAAGGCGTCGACGAACGCGACGCGGTAGCCCATCTGATCGTCGGGGACGGCATCCATGTCGGCGGTGAGCAGGGCGCGCAGGTACTCGCCGAAGGTGAGGTCGACCGGCGGGCAATAGTCGAGCGCGCGGATGCACATGCGGAGGACGTGGCGGGCGCTGACCGACGCCTGGGCCGCCAGCTCGCGCACCAAGAGCTCGGGGATCTGCCCGGGCGGAAGCTCGCCGGTCCCGCCGGTCGCCAGGCGCATGACGGGGTCGATGCGTTTCTCATAGATCATGAGGAAGGCGTCGAAGACGGCGGCGACGAGGATCGAGCCGCGGGCGTGGGGCGAGAACTCGGACTCGAGCGCGGCGGGGTTCGGACGCGAGCCGATGGCGCTGCGGAGCGCGCCGCGCTTGTGGACGGCCTGGCCGAACTGCTGCGCCAATTCGCCCAGCAGATTCTGGGCGCGGAGACGCCCGCGGGTCTGGGCAATCTGGTGCTCGAGGGCCTCGGGGATGGAGAAGTGATGGAAGAGCGCGACGACATCGGCGAAGGCCTCGTGGAAGGCGCGGACGTCGGGATTGGAGTCTTCGAGGTAGAGAGGATGCACGCCGTCGAGGATCGCGTGGGTGGTTTCGTGCGCGACGATGTCGTGGGAAAGGCAGGTGAAGACGGTGGCGCCGGGGAGGTTGACGGGGTCGTCGCGCCCGGCCTGGAAATAGCCGAAGAGCAGGGCCTTGAGGTCGGGGCTGTAGTAGGCGTTGGCCTCGCGGAGCGCGTGGGGATAGACGCGGAGGCGTCGGACGAACTGATCGGCCCACGATCGGCGGTTGGCGGCGTCGAACTGACGCGGCGACCAGAGCACGCGCCGCCCGAGCGCTTCCTCGAAGGCGTTGATGACGCGCATGGCGACGGCGTAGCACATCTGCTGATGGAACTGCGGGTTGGCCTCGTCGGGCGACAGGCCGTCCTGCGCCAGGAGGCGCGGGTCGTTGAGATCGATGGGCTCGTAGAAGCAGGCGGAGGCGGGGTCGTGGTCGATGACCTCGACATAATCGCCGATGGGCCCGACGGTGAGGGGACGCCGCCCGCCGGCACGCTCGGGGAGGGGCAGCCCCGCGGGCGGGGGTTCCCAGGGGACGTGGATGGTGGCGGTGTTGATGGAGGCGAACTGGAACTGGGTGGCCAGCGAGGGATCAAAGGCAAAGACGCGCAGGCGGCGCTTGGCGGGCTCTTGGATCGGGGGCGCGGCGGGCGCGGGGCGCGCGGCTTGGGGTGCCTGACCTGACGCGGCGGCGCGGGGGCGGGAACGGCGCGGGGTTGGGCTGGGGCTGGGGCTGGGGCTGGCGCGCGAAGATCGGCGTGATCGTGCCATGGCGAGGCTCCGTTGTCTGCGTGAGGTTACTTCGTAGGTAGAGGTTTGTTTCGCGGCGAGCGCAAAGATTGTGATACATCCACGAGATTGCGCACAAACGCGGTGATGCGTGTGGAAAACATGTGTACTGCGGCGGGTGAGGAAGCAAGAGATGCGCGGGGGGTGGTGAGGGGGGACCGGTCGGAACTGGTGCCATCAAGGAAAGGATCATCCGGGATTTCCGGGGCAGAAGAAACTGAAGCCCGTTTGCGCCACGAACAGCCCTTCGGGCTGCGCGTTGCCTGGGGCGCTTATCGGGGGTGTCGCTCGTCGAGGACTCCTCGCTCCACCCCCGCCTACTGGCTGACAGGCCATCGGCCTGAAGGCCCGGGAATCCCGGAGAATTCCAAAGAGAGCTCCGTGCTGAAGGGTCGTGACACGATGGCAAGAAAGCCGCGTCGGAGACGCGGGCCACGAAGTGCGACCTACCAAGTCAGAGCGAGTGTTAGCCGGCGTCGCGCGGGGCGACGACGACGCGGCGCTTCAGGTCGGGCACCCAGGTGCCGCCGGGGTTCTCGATGGTGATCGCGAAGAGGGCGACGCGGCCGACATCGATGCCGGGCGCGATGGGCACGACGATCTCGCCGTCGGCGCTGGCGTTGAAGACGCCGCCGCCGACTTTCTGTTCCATGCCGCGCTCGTCGATGAGCCAGACTTGATACTGCTCGGCGTTGGGGTCGTTGACCTTCAGGCCGACGAAGCGGAGGTATCCCTGCTGGAGTTCGTCGTTCCAGACGACATCACCCTGAACGAGCCGCTGTTCGGCGGGGTTGTCGGGGAGATCGAAGGGCTTCCACGCGACGCGCACGGTGCCGGGGACTTCGAGGAGCTTGGTGCGGTTTTGCTGGAGGGTGGCGGGGTCGACGGGCTTTTCATAGGCGGCGATGCGGAGCTTGGCGGCGTCGAGTTCCTTGCTGGTCTCGCCGACCCTTCGCGTGGCGTCGGCGAGCTGCCTGGCCAGGTCAACGGCGCGCTGGGCTTCCTGGGCGGCGGCGGAGCGTTCGGCGCTCAGCGCCACGGCGGAATCGCCGAGCTCCTTCTTCAGGGCGTCGGCCTGGCGCTGGGCGAGGGCGAGGGTCGCGTCGTTGGCCTTCACGCGATCGGACATGGCGGCCAGTTCGACACGCGACTGCTCGAACGCCAGGCGCGAGGCTTCGAGCTCGCGCTGCTTGTCGCGGAGGGCGCCGAGGGTGAGCATGAGCCCGCCGCCGGCGACGATGAGGATGGCAGCGACGGAGAGCCAGGGCCAGACGGGATTGCGTGGGGCCTCGAGCTTCATGCTGGGCGCGGTCTGGGCGCGGACGGGCATGGCGGGACCTGCGGTGGCGCTGCTCCCGGCGCTGGCGCGGGCGAAGACGCGGCCTTGGGCGATGAGCTTGTCGCGCACGCCCGGCGGGAGGGCGACGCGGGTGCTATCCCCGGCGCTGGCTCCGGCGTCGGCGCGATCGAACGCGCGGACCAATTCGCCCGTGTGGCGCTCGATGTCGCGGGCGGCGTCGAGGTCTTGGGGCGACGCGGCGGCCATGGCGTCGTCGAGCTCGCGTCGCTCGTCGGCGGAAAGATCGCCGAGCTGCTCGGCGGCCAGGAGTTCCATCAGTCGATCGCGCTCCAGGGGTGTGCTCATGCGCCACGCTCCATTCCCGCCGGCGTCGGCACGCGCCCGGTCACGGGGCGGAGCACGTCGGAGAGGCGCGCCAGCCCGCGGCGGAGGCGGGTCTTGACCGTGCCGATGGGCGAGAGGGTGGCGGTGGCGATCTCGCTGTGCGACAGGCCGCGGTGGAGCGAGAGCCACAGCGCGGTGCGTTCCTCGTCGGGGAGTGTGTCAAAGGCGCGGGTGATGTGGGTGAGGTCCTGGTCCTTGACGTAGTCCTGCAGTCGCTCGGGGGTGCGCGGGGCGGCGTCCGGTGCGGGGGACTTTTCGGCAACAGCGGCGGCCAGGCGGGTGCGGGCGCCGCGGCGGCGCTGGTAGTCGGTGAGCCTTCGATGGATGATGGTGGCGACGAAGGAGGGCTCGGAGCCCTTGGCGGGATCGAAGCGGCGCGCGTTGAGCCAGAGCTCGGTGAAGATGTCCTGCACCGCGTCGTCGATCTCCGGGCTGCCTTGGCCCAGGTAGCGGGTCGCCAGGCGCCACGCCAGGCCGGCGTACTCG
>JAEUJA010000038.1 GCA_016793195.1 Phycisphaerae bacterium | reverse complement strand
CGCGGCACCTTGGCTATGTCGCGGATGAGCTCTCGATCTCGGTGGCGTTTCTGATGCCGCGGAGCGTGGCGAAGACGGAGTCGCGCTGGCACGCGTGCGCGAAATTGCAGGGGATCAACGACACGCCGGGGCTCATGCGGGCGCTGGGCGAGTTGTGGGACTCGATGCCGGATCGGCGCGCGCCGATCTTGAAGCTGGGGCTGACGCTGAGCGGGCTGACGCCGATGGCGTCTGCCACGCCGTCGCTGTTTGAGAACGCGGTGGCGGAGACGCGGCTGTCGAAGGCGATCGACGCGATCAACAAGAAGCTGGGGCCGAAGCTGGGGACGGACGCGGTGTACCCGGCGTCGATGCACGACGCGAAGCGATCGGCGCCGCGGCGGATCGCGTTTGGGAACATCCCGGATCTGGATGTGCCGGACGTGTCGAATGAGTGAGGGGGAGGCACTGGGGGCTAGACGCCGGGCGCTATGGAATGCAGAGAATCCGGGCTGGTCGACTCGCCGCAAGAGTCTTCTCTGCCACGTGCCATGCGCCGCTTCTTCATCGCTTCATTGCGCTGAGGAGTTCGCGCGGGCGGCGCCGGCACCGCCGAAGGCGGATCGATTATGATGTGCGGATGGCCGACCAGAGTCATCAAGAAGCGGCGTCCCAAAGCGGTCGTTGGCGGGAGGTCCGGGCCGCCTTGCCGCATCTTCTTGGGTTTGGTGTGGTTGCGGGTGTTGCGTTGGTGTTTCTGCGGGTGATAGGTCCGGCGACGGGCGGGCTTGGCGCGCCGGTGGACTCTTCGGCGTGGTCCGCGGCGGATCACGAGCGATTCGCGGGCGCGCTGTACCTGTGGACGGCGCTGGCGTTTGCCGCGGCGGTGTCGGTGGCGGTGTTGCTGGCGTATTGCCTGCACCTTGTTCGGAGCCACGCGGGGTCAGTCGGGCGGCGCTGGGTGCTTTCGATGTTGGTGGTGGCGTTCGGCGTGGTGTGCTACTTCACGGACGCGGGGGCGTCGAGCTCGGAACTCTCGTTCCACGAGCAAGGGCTTGTCGGGATTCCGCTCGCGAGCCTGACGAAACCGCTGAACGCGCTGGTCGGCGCGGCGGTGGCGGGGTTGTTTGCGGCGGGGGCGGCGTTGTCGGTGGGTGTGTCGGTGGAGCGAACGCCGGCGGCGGGCGCGCGGGGCGCGGAGGCGCTTCGCGTGCTCATCCTGGTGGGCGCGGCGGCGACGGTGCTGGGGATGCTCTCGATCGGCGCGCTCCATCGCCTCCCCGGCGCGGGCGTGACGGGCTCGAAGGTGGACGAGGGCGTGCGGAGCGCGGCGTGGGCCCATGTGCGGACGTTGCTCGATTCGCAGGCGACGGGGGGCGAGAAGCACGCGGGGCTTCCGATCGTTGCGCGGTGGATCGCCGCGCGGGCCGGGGTCCCGGAGGGCGAGGCATCAGCGTTGGCGCCGGGCGCGCTGGCGTCGGCGAGGGACAGCGCGGATTTCAAGTCATGGGTGTTGGCGGCGCGCGATGAGTCGGCGCGCGCGGCGCGGGCCCGTGCGCTGGACGGCGTGGCGACGGCGATCGCGTCCTGGTGGGGGGTGGTCTTCGCGACCACGCTGACGGTGGTCTATGTGCTGGGAGTTTGGGCGATCGCGCCGGTGGCGGAACTCCGGGGCACGTCGGCCCTGTCGCTGGCGCGCCAGGGCGAGAAAGGCGGGCTCTTCGCGGTGCTCGTGCGGGTGCTGACCGCGCTGGCACCGCTGCTGACGGCGGGTCTGGCCGAGGCGATCCGAAAAGTGCTGGAGCTGCTTCAGCCCGGCGCGTCGTAGGCGCGCCCGGCGCATGAAAAAGGCCGTCGCACGGGCGCCGGCCTTCGATTCGACCTGCATTTGGAACGGTGATTACTCGGTCGGAATGCGCAGGTCATCAAAGATGAAGGTATAGAGGCCGTTGCGGTAGGACTCTTCCTTGCGGCCGGGGATCACGGCGAGGTACTTCGCGTGCCCGTCCATGAAGCAGAGGAGGCTTCGATTGACGTCGCCGTAGCCGTTGACGACACGGGCGTCGTCTGACACCTCATACACGGTGATGTCCGCGTATTCATCGTGGACCCAGACGAAACGGGAGGGGGCGAACGCATCGGCGACCGGGAAGCGTCTGGTGCCCTTGTTGAACAGGACGGCCTCGACGCCGCCGCTGGGATCGATCTGCTCGTACCACTTGGCGTTCCACTGATAGCTGTTGCCCACGTCTTGGTAGGCGCTGCGCTCGAAGGTCGGGTTCGGCCAGTTGAACTGGTGGGTGACCTTGTCGCTGGGGTCCTTGAAGACCGGCATCTGCAGCCTGGAGCGCGCCGGGTAATCGGCGGGCATGTCGGCGGGGGCGTCGGGCGCCTCGCACACGATCTCGGAGTACATCCACTTGTTCATGGGGCGGTCGGCGGCCTCGACATCGAAGCCCCGGTTGCGGCTGTTCAATCGCCACGCGGCGTCGTTGTTCTTGCCGGCAAAGCTCCATGTGCAGTACCCGATCAGGTTTCCGCTGGTGGGACCCGGCGCCGTGCCGCGCTTGTAGGTCAGTGTGATCGGCAAGAACCCCTTGTTGTCCGTCTGGTAGGAGAAGCCGCCCTTGCCGATCTGGCTGAGGTTGGCCAGGGAGACGGCCATCTGGGCGCTCTTTCGGGCCTTGCCCAGCGCGGGGAGGAGGATGGAGATGAGCAGGGCGATGATGGCGATCACGACCAGGAGCTCGATGAGCGTGAAGCCAGAACGCCGCGCCGTTTGCTTGCGACCCGTGATGCTGTTCATGTTTGGCACCTCGATGGCCGGCGCCGCGGTCGACCGACCGCTCACGCCCGCCCGCCTTGAACGTGTCCCGGCGTTCCAGAACGGAACGCCCTTTCTTCTGAACGACCGGCCGCGGCCGGACACTTGAAGATATCAGCATAGACGATTCGACGGTCCGGCGGAAGAGCCGGGCGTCAAAGCGACCCAGAACGGGGCGCCCGTAGACCGTTCGCCCCCGAACGCCGACCGGTTCCCGGCGGGCGTGGGCTTCGGGATGAAAGATCGGGCGTAGGCTCAGGGGCGATAAGGCAAAGGTCGAAAGAGAGGGCGAGCGGGCGTTTCCGGCCGCCCGGTTTGACAGGGGATACGCCGGGCCGGTACGGTTTCCGCCCCCGGACGAGCCTGAATTGGTGCGAACCGGGCCGCGGGACGCGCGGTACCGGATGTCTAATGGAGGTCATGGGGAACCTGGTGAGCGAAGCGAAGCCCAAGCCCGATCCCGGCAAGACCACGCCGATCGTCCCGGATCGGGCGGCGGACACCGCGCCGGTCCCCGCGGGGTCGGGGGATTCGGCCCCGGCGACGGCGGCGGACGCCGAGCAGATGCTTCAGGAGGCGGCCAAGAGCGGGACGAACCTTGACACGATCGTCAGCCGCCTGGTGATCGAGCAGAACCTGGCGACGGAGGACGAGGTTCGCCACTGCCTGGAGCGAGTCCGGCAGATGCGGGACGAGAACAGCCAGGCGTCGCTGGTGCAGATCCTGCTGAACAACGAGTATGTGACGAAGCGTCAGATCGCGCGTCTGAAGCTGGCGATCGAGGCGGAGCGGAGCGGGCAGAAGATCCCGGGGTATCGGCTGGAGAAGAAGCTTGGCGCGGGGGCGATGGCGACGGTGTGGAAGGCGCGGCAGCTGAGCCTGGACCGGGACGTGGCGATCAAGGTGCTGCCGCGGAAGTTCACGAGCAACCCGCAGTTCATCGAGCGGTTTTACGCCGAGGGCCGCTCGGCGGCTCAGCTGAACCATCCGAACATCGTGCAGGCGTACGACGTGGGGAAGGCCGGGGAGCTGTACTACTTCGTGATGGAGTACGTGGACGGTCGGACGGTGTACGACGACATCACGAGGCACAAGCGGCTGAGCGAGCGGGAGGCGATCGAGATCGCGGTGCAGATCGCCGACGCGCTGCAGCACGCGCACGCCAAGGGGCTGATCCACCGGGACGTGAAGCCCAAGAACGTGATGATCACCAAGGAGGGTGTGGCGAAGCTGGCGGACATGGGGCTGGCGCGGGCGGTGTCGGACAAGGAACTGGCGGAGGCCGAGGCGGGCAAGGCGTTCGGCACGCCGTATTACATCTCGCCGGAGCAGATCCGGGGGGAGCGCCAGATCGGCCCGCCGGCGGACGTGTATTCGCTGGGGGCGACGCTGTACCACATGGTGACGGGGTCGGTGCCGTTCGACGGGCCGAATCCGTCGGCGGTGATGCACAAGCATCTGAAGGCGGAGCTGGTTCCGCCGGATCATGTGAACCCGAAGTTGTCGGCGGGGATCTCGCAGATCATCGAGATGATGATGGCGAAGGACCCCAAGGCGCGGTATCAGAACTGCGGGGACGTTCGGGCGGACCTTCGGGCGGTGCGCGAGGGCAAGAGCCCGGTGATCGCGCACAAGGACTGGGGGATGGACCTGGCGGGGGTGGCGCAGGCGGAGGCGGCGGCGGTGGGCCAGATCGCGGAGGCGCCGGCGCCGAAGCGTGGGTCGTTTACGATCGGCGACCTGTTCCGCCAGCCGCTGGTGATTTTGATGCTGGTGCTGCTGGTGGTGAGCATCGGGATCAATGTATTTCTGGCGAGCCGATCCTGAGGCAGATCGTTGTGTCGCGGCATTCGTGGACGCCGATCCGGGCGTGGCGCCGAGAATACTCGGACAACGACGGAGCCTATTCGATCCGTCCGCGTGGTGCGAGACGCGGGGATGGAGGCTTGTGAAACTGAAACACGCCCGGTATCATCTCCTCGAAATCAGGAGAGAGAATCATGGGAACGCTGAAATCCTTGGGTTGCCTTCTTTCCCTGTCCCCTTCGTGTTCCGTGAATTCGTCTTGCCTCGCGGTTGCGATGGTCGTTTCGTGCATGGGATCGAGGGCGTTGGCGGACATTGTTGAAGTCGGGGGCGCCGTAGTCTTGAGAGATCCCCCCGCGTCGATCTTGCTGAATCAGTGGGAGAGCGACGGAGAAATCCGGGGCTGGTTTGAGCGTGAAGTTACTCTTAGCTCTGATCTGACGCTCGGCCACGTCGAAAGCGGTTTCGTGAATGACGTGTCGCAAGTGGTAAATGGTATCGTTGAAGCCGGAACCAAGGTTCAAAGCTACATGGTCCGAATGGACCCGGAGGGCGCGGGTCCTGCACTGCTCTCGGGTACCGTCGTTTTCGACAGGCCGATCATTGGGGTCATCATCGGTAGTCGGCTCGTAGACACCGACGCGGCACTGGGACGCCCGGGAGTTGCGTACAACCAGAACTCGTATCGGGGTATGGAACTCGACTCGTCTACGCCAGAAGCGGACTCGTTCGAAATCTCGGCTGACCGAATGAAAATCGATTTCACCATGGACGTCGGTGAGTGGACCGACGACATCCGGATCGTCACCGCCGCCTATTGCGTCGCGGACTTTAACCACGACGGTTTCGTCAACGGCGATGATTACGACGCCTTTGCCAGCGCCTTTGAGAGCGCGGACCTTTCCGCCGACCTCAATCGCGACGGGTTCGTCAATGGGGACGACTATGACTCCTTCGCGGAGCACTTCGAGGCAGGCTGCTGATCTGCAGCACGGCCTGGCAGACTCGAACGAGGCCCGGATCGGAAGAAAAACTGCGCATGTCTGGCCCGCCGTTCCTGAGCCGGCGCCGTCCGGTGCCCGGGGATTCCGGCCTGGGCGGTGGATTGGCGCGATCTTTGCTCTTGCTTGGCGGGTTGCTGGCGGATTTCCCGCCGATTTCGTGTCATTGCGGGGCGAGGATGGCTTGTCGCGGGGGTGCGAGGGTGGTAGCCTTTGGTAGGGAATTGGTCGATGCCGATTCCCATGGAGGTCGAACCGGCAGTCCATGACGCGCACCCGATCGAATGTTCACGCCGCCCGGGACCAGCGCGGCGTCGTGCGCGCTGAGTGGGCCGC
>JAEUJA010000036.1 GCA_016793195.1 Phycisphaerae bacterium | reverse complement strand
AATGATCCCGACAACGAGGCGGGACTGAAGCATCTCGCCTTTCTTCACGTCGTCACCGTTGGCGGCACCGCGCAGATCCGCCGCCAGACCGCCGACAAGGAGTTCCGGCGCGAGAAGCCCGAGTGGAAGTCGTCGGATCAGATCGTGGCCATGCTCGACGAGTTCGACCCGTGGTCAAGGATCACCGCGTCGCACCTCTTCAGCGTGCCGCTCCCGGGCTCTGACCAACAGCACTTGTTTCGGTAAGGCTTACGCCTCACAACAGCACGCCGCGCGCCGAATTCTTTGAGTTTGACACGGCTCGGCACCTCTTCTCTCCTCTCCTCTCCTCTCCTCTTCTCTTCTCTTCTCTTCTCTTCTCTTCTCTTCTCTGCGCTCTCTGCGACCTCTGCGACCTCTGCGTTCAATCTCTTTTCTACGTTTCCCTCTCCGCGCTCCTCTGATCTCCTCTGATTCCTCTGATTCCTCTGAGTTCGGTCTTGCTCTTCTCTCCATGTGCCACGCGGCCCTGAAAGCATGGGCCACGCCGCGCCCCGCGGTTAGTTCTCGCTTACCACCGCGCCGCAGCGCACCAATGTGTCCGTCTTTTTCCCCTCTTCCGAGATTCCCGAAAAAAAATCTTCGCTCGCTCTCTCCCCGCGCGCAACCCCCTCCCCGGCCTTGTCTTATTTGGCCATTTGGCCATTTGACCATTTGGCGATTTGTCGCAGCATCACCGCGCCGCAGCGCACCAATGTGTCCGTCCGCCCCCTGGGTAGACGAGCCCTCGCTCGCCCGGAGGACACCATGCCACATCCGCCTCTTCCCCACTCCCCATTCCCGACTCCCCACTCCCGCCCTCTCCCCCACTCCCCACTCCCCATTCCCCATTGCCTCCTCCTACCATCGCGCCAACTTCCAGGAGTTCCCCGATGATCCTCGGACTTTCGCCCCTCGCCCGCCGCGTCTCCCACGTCGCCGCCGTGCTCACCTGCGCCATCGCCACCAGCGCCGACGCCCAATCGCTCAAGCACGAAAAATATTCCCTCCCCAACGGCATGACCGTCATCCTCCACGAGGACCACACCCTCCCCGTCGCCACCGTCAACATCTGGTACCGCGTCGGCGCCAAGAACGAGCCCAAAGGCCGCTCCGGCTTCGCCCATCTCTTCGAGCACCTCATGTTCATGGGCACCAAGCGCGTCCCCGACAACCAGTTCGACGTGCTCATGGAGACCGGCGGCGGGGCCAACAACGCCAGCACCTCGCTCGACCGCACCAACTACTACTCGTGGGGGCCGTCCTCGCTCCTGCCCACGCTCCTGTGGCTCGACGCCGATCGACTCGAAGACATGGGGCGCGAGATGACCCCCGAAAAGGTCGACAAGCAGCGCGACGTCGTCCGCAACGAACGCCGCCAGACCACCGAGAACGTGCCCTACGGCAAGGCCGACGACGCCCAGTACCAGTGGATGTTCCCCGAATCACACCCCTACCACAACGGCGTGATCGGCACGCACCAGGACCTCGAGGCCGCCAACTCGCAGAACGTCAAGGACTTCTTCGCCACCTTCTACGCGCCGGGCAACGCGTCGCTGGTCGTCGCAGGCGACTTTGACTCCAAGACGATCAAGCCGCTGATCGAAAAGCTCTACGCCGACCTGCCCCGCGGCAACACGCCCAGGGACCGCGCCGTCGAGCCCGCCCACCTCGACCGCGTCATCCGCGACACCGTGCTCGACAAGGTCCAGCTCCCGCGCATCTCCTTCGTCTATCACAGCCCCGCGGCCTACAAGGACGGCGACGCCGAGATGACCCTCGCCGCCTCGATCCTCGCGCAGGGGCAATCGAGCCGACTCTACAAGCGCCTCGTGCTGGGCGATCAGCTCGCGGTCGACGTGAGCGCGTTCCAGGACTCCAACCTGCTCGGCTCGCTCTTCCGCGTCGATGTCTCCGCCAAGCCCGGCACGGACCTGGCCAAGATCGAGGCGATCGTCGACGAGGAGCTGGCGAAGTTCTGCAAGGAGGGCCCGACCGCCGACGAACTGGCCGAACGCAAGGCCAGCACCGAGTTCCGCATGTTGTCCGCGATGCAGAGCGTGCAGGCGCGGGCCGACCGATTGAACGAGTACGAGTTCTACTTCGGCGAGCCCGACGCCTTGCAGCGCGACCTTGACCGATACCGCAAGGCCACGCCGCAGAGCCTCGCGTCATGGGCGACGAAGGTGGCCACGCCCAGCGCCCGCCTGGTGCAGATCGTGCTGCCCGAGTCCGGCGCGCGCGCCGACAACGGGCGCGACGGACGACCGACGGACTTCAAGCCCGCCGGCTTCACGCCGCCCGCTCCGACGAAGTTCACGCTCTCCAGCGGCCTGAAGGTCGAGTTGTGGCATCGCCCGGGCCTGCCGCTGGTCTCGGCCGCGATGGTCTTCCACGACGGCAAGCTGCTCGACCCGGTCGATCGCGCGGGGCGAGCGTCGATCGTCGCCGAGATGCTCGGCGAGGGCACACAGAGCGACGCGACCGGCGACGGCCCGAAGTTCGCCGCGGCGATGCAGAAGCTCGGCGCGTCGTTCGGCGCGGACGTGACCAAGGAATCGCTGATGGTGAGCGTGTCGGGCCTGGCCGGCACGTTCGAGGAATCATCGAAGCTGTGGGCCGACGCGATCACGCGCCCCAGGTTCGCGCCCGGCGACTTTGAGCGCGTCGCCAAGCTGCGCATCGAGGACCTGAAGCAGGGCGACGAAGAACCCGCGCAGGTCGCGGGCAAGGTCGGCGCCAGGTTGCTCTTCGGCGACACCGCGGCGATGGGCACGCCGGCCGACGGCACGGTCGCGTCGATCGGCACGCTCGCGCATTCCGATCTCGCGTCGGTGCATGGCACGCTCGTGCGCCCCGAGAACGCGACACTGTTCATCGCGGGCGACCTCTCGCCCGACAAGGCCAAGGCGCTCTTCGAGAAGCACTTCGCGGCGTGGAAGGCGGGGTCGATCGGCGGCGGGCTGGCGGCGATCGAGCTTCCCAAGGACGCCGCCATGCGCGTCGCGGTCGTCGATCGCCCCGGCGCGCCCCAGACCATGATCCGCTTCCTGGCGCCCAGCGTTTCGGCGGGCGATGCTTCGCGCGTCGGCCTGCGACTCATGAGCACGATCCTGGGAGGCAGCTTCACCAGCCGCCTGAACCAGAACCTGCGCGAGCGCAACGGCTACACCTACGGCGCACGCTGCTCGTTCACGCACACCGCGCACACCGGCTGGTTCGGCGCGGGCGCCGCGGTGCAGAGCGAAGTGACGGGCAAGGCGCTCAAGGAGTTCATGAACGAGTTCGACGCGATCCGTTCGAACACGATCACGCCCGACGAACTGACGAAGGCGCGCGAGACGCTGAGGACCGAGGCCGCCCGCCAGTTCTCGACGCTGGGTGGATTCGTTTCCACGGCGGAATCGCTGCTGGAGGACGGCCTCTCCTGGGGCTCGATCGCCGCGGACATGGACGCGATGGAAAAGGTCTCGCTCGAGCAGCTCAACGAGCTGGCCAGCAAGGCGCTCCGCCTCGACAAGGGCGTGCTCGTGCTCGTCGGCGACAAGAAGCTGATCGAAGAGCAGATCAAGGACCTCGGCCTGCCCGCGCCCATCGAGGTGGATGTCGACGGCAGGCCGGTGAAGTAGCGGAACGAAGCAAATGGCCAAATGGCAAAGGGCCAACCAAATGGCAAATGAAGACATCAACGCAGGAAGATCACGAGATACTCAACGCAGAAGGTGGTGAGCAAGACACTTCAGCGCAGAGGTCGCAGAGGGCACAGAGCATCGGACAGGCCAAGACCGGAGCAGAAGTGAACTCGAAGGACTCGAAGAGCGCGGAGGAGAGCGCGGAGGAGAGCGCGGAGGAGAGCGCGGCGAATCGGAGTTTTCTGTGTCTCGCTGATTCGCTGATTCGCTCGGGCTCGTTGAATGGCAAGGGTTCACGCGTTGTTTGTCGGCTTGGCGGGCGCGTGGCGAGCGCCGCGGAAGAGGCCGAAGCCGGCCGCCCCGCCGCTGGGGAGATAGGGCTTGATGTGGGTCCAGGCGGTGTCGGCGGTTTTCTGGACCTGCTCGGTCGCGTCGCTCACGGTCTGGTTGATGGTGTCGAGCTGTTCCTGCGAGACGCCCAGGCCGAGCTTGTGCAGGACGACGGCGCCGGCGACCAGCACGCCGCCGATGAGGAGCGCCATGACGATGGCGCGCCGGACGAGGTAGGCAAAGACGAAAGCGGCGAGGAAGCTTGAGCCGACGCGGAGTGTGGAGGGCGCCCAGTCGGGGGGCGCGGCGGCGGGTTCTTTCATGGCGGCGCCGACGACGAAGTAGGTCGCGGCGCCGGTGGCGACGAGCCCGAGCAGGAAGAGCTTTGATTTGAGCGGGGAGAGGAAGAAGCCAAGTCCGGCGCCGGCGATCGCGCCCGCGGCGACTCCGGCGGCGGAGGTGTTCTCGTTGCTCATGGATGGCTCCTGTGGATGGTCGATCCGTGGGGTGATGGTATCGGGGACGGGCGATGGAGCAGCGCCAGACGGCGGAGGTGCGAGGACGTGGTCAAGCTGCAGCAGCGTGACCGCGCCACCCGGAGGGCGAGCCAAAGGGCGTGCTCAGCGTGCCATGGGTTGTCAGGTCGACGGCTCGCGGAGGTCGTCAAGTGGGAAGGCGGGGCTGGCGATGGGTCGGAGGGCCAGGGCCAGGAGGGCGCGTTCGTGGTCGTCGCCGGCGACGCGGTTGGCACGGATGGAGGCGCAGCCGGTGCAGCGATGGATGATGGCCCATTCCCCGCCGCGGCGGACTTCGATGGCGATGGGCTCCATGGGCTGGGCGCAGGCGCAGCGGCGGTCGCCGGGCGCTTCGTCGAGGTGACGGGACCAGAGGCAGCGCGGGCAGTGGTTTCGGTGCCTGGTGCCGACGGCGGAGAGCGAGACGCGGTGATTGCAGACGACGCAGTGGAACGATTCGCGGGAGCGGTTGGAGAACGACTCGTGTTGATGTGGCATGGGTGGGCTTGTCGAGCGGGATGACGGAGTTTGAGAGCGAAGTGGGCGCGCGTGATCGCGGCCGCGCGGGATGGCGCGGAGAGCGGGCGCGAGGAAGCGCGTGCGGTGCGCGGCCGAGCCCGAGACGGGCCGACGCGGCGACGAGGGATTTGGTGGAAGCGAGCGGTGCTCGCGGCGACACCCGGGCGGGCGCGATGGACGCGCGACGATGTCGACGCCTCAGGGAGAGGCGGTCGGGTCACGCGGGTTTCGCGGACAGGCGGGCGGGTTGGTTAGGCAATGACAGTCATGGGCAGACCCTGGAATAGGTGCACGGATGATACACGGGAATGCCTGGAATGCAAGGGAACAGTGAGCGAGGCCCGGAGGCTAGGAGATGAAGGAGGAGGAACTCGAAGGCCGCGTAGAGAAGACTCGCGGAGAAGGCGAACGCGGAGGAATCAGAGGGGAACGGAGGAACGCAGAGGGAAACGGGGATGTGGAGTCGCGGCGAAGCGGAGAAGGAGATCGAACGCAGAGGTCGCGGAGAGCGCAGAGGAGAGGAGAGGAGAGGAGAGGAGAGGAGAGGAGAGGAAAAGTATGGAGCTCGAAGGGCTCGACGTGGCGCGGTTGGAGCGACGTGAGTCTGGCTTGTCCGGGGGCGCTTCAGTGCGATTGATCGCGCGGGGCGTAGAAGCCGGGTCCCTCGGCGCGGAGCTTGCCGGCGCGGACGAGCGCATCCCAGATTTCCTTGGGGAACTCTTCGGGGGGGCGGATGGCGTCGATGGAGGACTTTCGCCCGCCGGAGGTGTAACGCCCGCCGAGTTTGGACTCGTCGGCGAGGCGCATGACTTTCAATCGCTTGTTGAACGCTTTGTACGCACGGTCGAGCTCGGCCTCGGGGAAGGCGCGGGTCGAGGGCGCGGGCGTGGCGGGATGCTCGAGGTCGGCGACGACGCGTTCGAGCGTGGCGACGTCGTGCTGCTTGATGAGCTCGTCGAGTCGTTCGGCGCTCACGGACATGCGCGAGAGGAGGCGGATCGCCAGCTCCCAGTTTTCGCCCGATCCGGGCTTGCCGGCCCTGAGATCGTTGACGACCGACCGGAGCTTTTGCACGGCGTTCATGGGTGACGATAGGCCGAGCGGGGGTGGCGGGCGGTGGTGCGGCGTGCCCCTGGTGAAGTCGGGGGGCTGGATGTGTTGGCCGCCGCGCGGAACGCGGTCAGCTATCGTGGGATCGTCAGGTACGGCGACCACTCGCGCGAGGCTCGGGGCGTTTCAGGACCATGTCAACGCAACCGGCGATGCGTCGCTGGCGCGTCTCGGGCTTCTTGGCCTCCTCGATTGCTTCGACGTACTCGCGTTGGTGCGAGAAGCTCATGGCCTTCCACTTGGCGAGCGCGCCGGATTTTTTCAGGGCCGCGACGAGATCGCGCGGCGGCGTGACGACGCGGGGCTCTTCGTCGAGCGTGAGGGTGACTTTGACGCGCTGGCCGGCGGCGACGCCCGCGGCCTCACGGTTGCTGCGGCGGAGTGGGACGAAGTGGCCGCTGCCCATGTTGCAGATCGTGGAGCGGAAGGAGTGCGTGCCGATCGAGACAACGACGGGCGGGCGGGCCTTGCCGAAGACCTCGCGCGGCTCGAAGGGGACGGGGAGGGCGGTCATGGACGAGCCGTCGGGGTCGGCCATGACTTCGGCGGTGTATGACTTGGAGATCGGCTTAGTGGTGGGCATGCGGCCAGTGTACCGCGCACTTCTACTTTCAAGCGGAGAGGCGGGCGGAGACGCGAAGCGCCCCCGACTGAAGTCGGGGGCTCGGAGTTGCGGGCGCGGGCGGGAGACGCCGGATCACAACACCCTCGTCTCGTCCTTGCTGAGGCCGAGGGCGGGTCGGACGTCGAGGGGGACGAGGACATCGCGGCCGGCTTGTTGGGCCTGGAGTCGTTTGGCCTGGTCGGGGTCGACGTAGTCGGAGTGGCAGGAGAGCTTTGCGGGGGAGGCACTAGGCACTTGGCACTTGGCACTAGGGGAGGAAGAAGAAGAAGAAGAAGAAGAAGAAGAAGAAGAAGAAGAAGAGAAAGCGGCATTCGGCATTCGGGATTCGGCATTCGGAGAGGCGTCAGCGCCGGTGACGGAATCGTTGGCTTGCGCGACCGATGGCTGATGGCCTGTGCCTGATGCCTGATGCCCGGTCCCCGATGCCTGCTGTATCGCGGCGGACATCGCCTTCTTGGTTTTGGTGGCGAGCTTGTGGATTTCGTCGGGTGAGAGGACGCCGCGTTTGGCGAGGATTTCCTGTTGCTCGGGCGTGAGGGCGGCGGACTTGACGGCGCGTCCGGCCTTGACGCCGCTGAGGGCGCCGTGGGACTCGGGGTCGGCGTTTCGCTCGAAGCCCTCGGCCTTGCCGGAGGCGAACTCCTGGATTTCCTTGGAGATGCGGACGGAGCACCAATCGTGGCCGCACATGGCGCAGAAGTCGGTGTCGACGTCGAGGTCTTCGTCGTGGTAGGCGCGGGCGGTGTCGGGGTCGAAGGAGAGCTCGAAGTGTTTCTCCCAGTTGAGGGCGGCGCGGGCCTTGGTGAGTTCGTCGTCGCGGTCGCGCGAGCCGGGGATGCCCAGGGCGATGTCGGCGGCGTGGGCGGCGATCTTGTAGGCGATGCAGCCCTGCTTGACGTCGTCCTTTTTGGGGAGGCCCAGGTGCTCCTTGGGCGTGACGTAGCAGAGCATGGCGGCGCCGTGATAGGCCATGGCGGTGGCGCCGATGCACGATGTAATATGGTCGTAACCTGGGAACATGTCGGTGACGAGGGGCCCGAGGACGTAGAACGGCGCGCCGTGGCAGAGGGTGCGCTGGACCTTGGCGTTCCACTCGATCTGGTCGAAGGGGACGTGGCCGGGGCCTTCGATCATGACCTGCACGCCGAAGCGCCAGGCGCGTTCGGTGAGTTCGCCGAGGGTTTCGAGTTCGGCGATCTGGGCCGCGTCCGTCGCGTCGGCCAGGCCGCCGGGGCGCAGGCCGTCGCCGATGGAGAAGGTGACGTCGTACTGGCGGAGGATTTTGCAGATGTCGTCCCAGCGGGTGTACATGATGTTGTCCTGGTTGTGGACGAGCATCCACTTGGCCAGGAGGGAGCCGCCGCGGCTGACGATGCCGATGAGGCGGTTCTTGACGTGCTTAAGGTGAGCGCGGCGGACGCCGGCGTGGATGGTGAAGTAGTCGACGCCTTGGCGGGCTTGATGATGGAGCGAGGCCTCGATGGTGGGCCAGTCGAGGTCTTCGATCTTCTTGCCGATGATCATCGAGTAGATGGGGACGGTGCCGATGGGGACGGTGGAGTTCTGGATGATGGCGGCGCGGCAGGCGTCGAGATCGCCGCCCGTGGAGAGGTCCATGACGGTGTCGGCCCCCCACTTCTCGGCCCACTTGAGCTTTTCGACTTCTTCATCGGTGCCGCTGGAGACGGGCGAGGCGCCCATGTTGGCGTTGACCTTGGTCTTGCTCGCGCGGCCGATCGCCATGGGATCGAGCTTGTGCTTGAGGTGGTTGATGTTGGCGGGGATGACGAGGCGGCCGGCGGCGATCTCGTCGCGGACGGCGGCGGCGGCTCTGTTGCCGGTTGGGGTGCCGTCGGCGCTGGGGAAGAGAGCTTCGAAGTGCGGCTCGCGCTGGGCGACGCGGCGCATCTGTGGCGTGATGATGCCGAGGCGCGCGTGTTCGAGCTGGGTGATGGGGGTGAAGCCGGGCGGCGGCGTGACCTTGCGGGTGATGCCGCGTGCGTCGGTGAAGACGACGCTCTCGCAGGCCATGCACGGGGACGAGGCAACCGGGCGTGGCGCGGTGCCGGCGTCGACGATCTCGACGGTCCAGTCGTGGGGCATGAAATCCCAAGCGGTCTTGGTGCTGGGGGCGGGCATGCCGGGCGCGTCGGGGGAGGAGAACATGAGCGGGCCGCCGACGTCGGGCGCGTTGGCGAACGAGCCGGGGGTGGTGACGCCGGGTGTGTGGCCGGGGTTGAGCCCGCCGCGGAGGGGTGGCGCAAAGCGAGACGCACGCGTGCTCGTCGGGATGGTCGCATTCGGCATGGAGAGAACCTCGGTGGCTGGGGACTTCAGTCGTTCAGTTCTGGGAGGCCCACGGCGGCACGCCACTTCAGCAGCAGCGCCTTCATGCGCTGGGGGCGGTCGCCCGATGGATCGAGTTGGTCGGAGGGGAACAGGTGTGCGTACTCCGAGGGATGAATCTGCCTGGCCCATTCACGAAACTCGGCGGCTCGGCTCGGGCTTTCGCCGATCCCGGCCACAAGCATGCCGCGAATCCGGTGGTCGCCGGTGACGAACCATGTGAGCATCGTGCGCGACCAGCGTCGTTCGGTAAGCCGGTAGTAGCCGTTGGTCTCCTCCACGATTGCAAACACGGCGTCGCCGTCGCGCTGATATTCCCCGAGCACTCGCTTCGATGAGCCGAAGAACCGGTCCCAGCCCGCCCAAGGTCCTTGGCCGGGTGTCCAGGGCATGCCCGGGCCGTTGGGGTGCTCGTACCAGATTCGCGGCTCGGGCGCGAGCATCGCCATCGCGGCGTTGATGTCCCCGCGATCGCGAGCATCGTTGAAGGCGCGAACGACACGGATCTTTGGGTCGCCGGCACAGCCGGCGAAGACCGACAGCGCCGCGAGTCCGCACAGAATGACCCCGATGAATCGGATCATCAATCGCTTCCCTCCGCCGGTGCGAACCGGGTCAGGTTCAACGGGTGCATCTCAGCGAACGGCCCCGCATGGCCGGCGCGCCCCGAGCGAACGGGGGATGATAGGGAGGGGGCGAGGGGTAGCGTCGGGTACAATCTGAGCATCAGTCGTAGGAAAGCCGGAGGTCCACGATGAAACTCGCCGAGGCGTTGCTGTTGCGGAAGGACATGCAGACGAAGCTGGCGAACTTGCGCGAGCGGCTGGCCAAGGCGGCGCTAGTTCAAGAGGGCGATAAACCTGCCGAGGACGCGGAGCGATTGATCGCGGAATCGGCCGGAATCATCAAGGACCTGTACGAACTGATTGAGCGGCTTCATCGGACGAATCAGAGCGAGAAGCTCGCGGACGGGCGCGCGATCGCGGCGGTGATGGCCGAGCGCGATCGGCTGCGCCAGCATTTGGCGTTGATCCGGTTTGCGGCGGAGCGTGCGTCGTCGGACCCGAACCAGGATCGCTACAGCGCGCGCGAGATCAAGTGGGTGGCGCAGCTGGACGTGGCGAAGCTCCACAAACAGAGCGACGACATTTCCGCGAAGTTGCGCGAGTTAAACGCGGCGCTGCAAGAAGCGAACTGGAACATTGAACTTCGGGCGTGAAGGAGAGTCTCCGGGTGGAGGTCGCACCCCGTATGACCAGGGAGTCCCGAGGGGTGGCACAAATATCGGGAATCCTCGACGGCCCAGAGCCGGGCCCGTCGTGGCGGAAGCCACGAACACCTCAGGCTCAGGACCCGTGACGACTGATCACTTGTCGATCACCTTTGACCACCCGATCTCGACGGAGACTCTCCTTGACGCTCGCGGCGATCGGGCTGCGTGGTGTGATGCATGGTCGCGTAGGTTCACATCAGCCCCTTGGAGGCGTTGAACGCCGCGCTCCCGCCACGCGGGATCGTCAGGGTGTTCCATTCTCGCCCGGCACGAGCGGTGAGCACGCGCGCGACCTGCACGATCTGGCCCGCGTGATACGCGGCGTGGGTGCAAGAGCGGGCAAGCGCCAAGGCGAGCGTGTGCGGCTCGTTGCGGATCAGCAATGTTCGGGCGAGATCGGCATCGCTGACCTTCACCATGAACGATTCGAGCGCGGACCACCCGGCACGCCAGGCGTTGTTCAGTTCGTCACGGTCCTTGAAGTCATCGACGAATTCAGCGTCGCGATTGCGCCAGGGCTTTTCGCCATCGGTGGTGAAAGGCTCGGTCCAACGCGAACGCAAATTCCCGCCCAGGTGCTTCGTGATGATCGCGACCGAGTTTGTCTCGGCGTCGAGCGGCACGCGAAGCTCATCCCACGTGAGCTGGTCCGCGGCCTTCTCCGACATCAAGCGATAGCGCCGGAACTCTGCGGCGAAGGCATCGATGACGGCGCGGGACATGCGGGGCTCCTGGGAAGCGCACCGGACGGTAGGGCTTCCGACGGCGTCATCGCACGTCGGCGTAGGCGGCGTCTCGCTGGAGACGTCGGCCCACCTCGCTGTGGTAGCGCACGCCGAGCTGGTCGCGATGCTGCGTGGCCCAATCGGTGAGGCGGATAGCGCCGACAACGGGCGACGGGGAATCGAGCAGGCCGCGCATCAGGCCGGAGATTTCTTCGCGGGTGATGATGATATCGCGGAGGAAGGGGTTGAGCGTGCGAGCGACGGCGTGTCCGAGCGCGGGCGGGACCGGGATGATGCGGGGGCGCCGCGCGAGGATGGAGGCGAGGGTCTCGACAAGCTCGCGGTAGGTGAACGACTCTGGGCCGACGGCGTCGGCGGAGGTGTTTCCGTTGCGGAAGGCGTGGTCGATCATGAGCGTGGCCATGTCGTCGACGTGGAGGGGGCGGAGGCGGTAGGAGCCGTCGCCGAACACGCCGAAGAGCGGGAGATGCCGCAGGACCCAGGCGATGTTGTTGACGAGGATGTCGGAGCGGCCGAAGAGCACGCCGGGGCGGATGATGGCGTGGGGGAGGTCGAGGGCGCGGAGGGCGTCTTCGAGTTCGTGCTTGCCGCGGTAATAGCCAAGGTCGTCGGCCTTGTCGGCGTGGAGGATGCTGACATGGACGAGGCGCGAGACGCCGGCGCGGCGGGCGGACTGAAAGAGCGATTTGGTGTTCCGCACGGCCTGCTCAAAGGTAAATCGCTTGTGGTTGAAGCGGACCCAGTAGGTGTTGTAGAGGACGCTCACGCCGCGGAGGGAGTCTTCGAGCGAGCGGTGGTCATCGAAGGCGAGGGGTCGGATGTCGAGGGAGGGCCCGAAGGGGTTTGGTCGGCGCGGGGAGTTGGTGAGGGTGCGGACGCGCAGGCCGCGGGCGAGGAGTTGCTCGGTGATGGATCGGCCCGTGTATCCGAGGGCGCCGGTGACGGCGTGGATGGGGGTGTCCATGAGGACCTCCTCGACATCAGGGTACACGGGTCTTTTATGTTTTTCAAGTCTTTCTGAAAGTTTCGCCTTATATGGTGGCACAGGCGCCACGGGCGGGCGGGCATGGACATGCGGTGCGAATGCACGCGCGCGGATGGTCGGCGATCACGGCGATTCGAGGCATTCCTTGCGGGCGGATCGGAAGGTGGAGCGGAGCTTGGCGAGCATGCCGCGGGCGGGTCGCCAGGGAAGTTGGTTCGGAACTTCGCCGATGGCGTCGAAGTGAGCGCTGGCGCGGTCGGTCAGGCCGGCGAGCCAGAGCGCGTACGCGAGCCAGTGGCGGTTTCGGAGGGTGTTCATCGAATCCGGCGGGAGTGAGCGGCAGGCGTCGTCGGCCGCGAGCACGTCACTGGCCACGTCCTCCTGACCCCAGTAGCGGCGATGATCATCCGAGGCGGGCTCCATGTGCTCGGAGCAATAGAAGTGGGCTTCGACGGGCAGGATTTCGATGCCGATGCCGCGCGGGGCTGCGGCGGCGTGCTGGCGCGCGAAGTCGAGGGCCTGTTCGCGTGAGCCCCCCCACTTCTGGGTTCGCGAGACGAGCATGGAGGAGTAGATGGCTCGCAGCGACGGGCCGCGCTTGAGGGCGAGGTCGAAGGTCTGGTCGACGAGTTGCTTTTCATCAAGACTTCGCGCGGCCCAGATGAGCCAGGGGAAGACGGTGGCGTCGGCGCGATCGTCTTTCATAGCCGCCGAGAGAAGCTGTGCGGCCTGGGTCATGCGGTTCATGAACGCGCGGGCCTGCGCGGGGGTCGCGGATTCGATCTTGCCATCGCAGGAATCCCACGCGGCTTTCACGTGCTGGATGCCGCTGGCGAGAACGGCGGCGGCGCTGCCGCGGGCCATGGCCCACTTCTCGATTCCCTGGAAATCATGGGGCCAATCGGCGACGGCCTCGAACGCGTAGAAACGCTCGTTGGGATCGGTGGGCGATTCGAGGAAAAGCTCGACCGCGTCGAAATCGCCGCGCGACAGGGCACGCCTGGCCGCCGCGGCGTCGGCGTTGTCGACGTTGCAATCGACGAGGAACTCCGAGCCCTTGGAGCGTTCGGAATAGTTCACGCGAGGCCTCCGCGAGAGGGTGTCGTGGAGCGTACCGAGTTGAGCGATCGACCGCTCGCGCCGGGCAACTTAGGATCGCGTACCGCGGCGCTTCAGGAACCAGAAGACAAGGCCAGTGATCGCGCCG
>JAEUJA010000029.1 GCA_016793195.1 Phycisphaerae bacterium | reverse complement strand
CGCCGGATTCGGCTTCCTCGCCGAGGCGGAGGACCAGTCCGGTGAGCGGAAGCGTCGTGGTCTGGGCCGCGGGGTCGTACGCGCGGACAAGCCCGAACCCCCACGCGCCGACGATGAGGAGGAAGAGCAGCGCGGCGAGGGGACGCGACGACCTGATGGCGTCGGCCGGGGAGGCGGTCTTGCGCCCGTGGATCATGGACAGCGCGATGGCCTCGCGGTGGCGGAGCGTGTGGGCGATCACGCCGAGGATGTGCGCGCCGGCGACCGCGAGGAGCGCGTACACGCCGAGTTCGTGGAGTTCCTTGACGCGGTCGTTGCCCTGCGAGAGCGCGAGGCCCGTGCCGCCGATGACGAGAATGAGGACGAGCATGGCGATGGTGGCGTAGGCAGCGCCGGGGTTGTGGGCGGCGAAGCGCGGGGCGCCGCCGAACGCGACGCCGCGGAGGTACGAGAGCAGGGCGCTGGGGGCGAAGGCCAGGGCGCCGAGCCGGGCGTGGCGCGTGCCGATCACGCCCCAGATGAGGCGGAGCACGACCATGAGGACCATGACCAAGCCGAGGATCGAGTGATAGGGAAAGAGCGAGCTGTCCTCGCCGATCGCGAGCGAGATGACGGCGGCGGCGATGAACGAACCGGTGAGCAGCCAGTGCCAGAGACGAACCGGCAGGTCCCAGATGAGCTGCATGGTGGGCTCTGACTTGATGATCGCGTTGGACACGGGGCACCTCCTGGCGTCTGGTCGAAACAACGCCGCGGAACGGTTTTGATTCCGCGTCGGCGTGGATTGTTTTCGCCGATGCTGGGGCATGAACGCGGAAATCGGAGAATTGCATCACATGAGACCGGGTCGCGGCGGCGCGCGCGGCGCGAGCGGGCGAAGGGGCGCCGCCATCGCCGCGCCAAGCGAAGCGGGTATTCCGGGATCTCCTGGGGAGAAACCCCTGCCATTCGCGGTGCGCCACGGGCAGCCTTTCAGGCTGCGTGGTATCGGTGGCGCATGTCGGGGGTGTCACTCGTCGAAGACTCCTCGCTCCACCCCCGCCTACTTGCGGCAAGGCCTTCGGCCTGAAGCCCACGACGTCACCGAGGTACAACGAAAAAGACCCCGAGCGAATGCCCGAGGTCCTTAGATCAAGGCATGCGATCTGATCAGAACCAGTCGTCGTGGTCGTTCTTGCGGCTGGTCTTGGGCGTGCCGCCCGGGGCGTTCTTGGGCGGGTTCACGCTCTTGCCGCGGAAGTTCTTAAAGGTCTTGCTGGTCGACGGCTGCTGCGGACGCGGCTGCAATGGGAACGGAGCCAGTGAATCGGCCTGCGACGACGCGGGGTTGGCCGCGTAGGACTTCGCGCCCGGATGGCCGGATCCCGACTTGGGCTTGTGCGGCGCGGCGTGAGGATGGTGCGGCTTGGCGGGGCGATGGTTGTGGGCGGGGGGTGTGGGCTGCGCGGCGGCGCGGTCGTGCGACGGGCGAGCAGGAGCGTGCGCGGGCCTGGTCGAGTGGTGCGGCTTTGCGGGGCGGCGATCGCGCGTGTCTCGCGAGTCACGCGAATCGCGCCGGTAGTCGAGGTTCATCTCGCGGAGCATGTCGCGGTCGGTCGCGTTGGGATGCACGGATCGCGTGTCGCCGGTGGGAGAGAAATCGGCCGGGAAGTCGCAGGCCTTGATCGGCTTGCCGGTGGTGCGCTCGATGGCGCGGAGCAGGCGTCGCTCGGCGGGATCGCAGAACGCCACCGCGATGCCCGTGGCGCCGGCGCGGCCGGTGCGCCCGATGCGGTGGACATAGGCCTCGGGCTCGATCGGCAGGTCGAAGTTGAAGACGTGGGTGATGCCGTCGACGTCCAGGCCGCGGGCCGCGACGTCGGTGGCGACCAGAACGCGGTGGCGTCCGGTGCGGAAGCTGTCGAGGCTGCGCTGGCGCTGGCTCTGGTTCTTGTTGCCGTGGATGGCGACGGCGGAGACGCCGGCGATTTCCAGTTTCTTGCAGACGCGGTCGGCGCCGTGCTTGGTGCGTGTGAAGACGACCGCGCGCCGGACGCCCTGGTCAGCGACGAGGTTTTCGAGGAGCGACTGCTTCTGGAACTGCCCGATGTAGTAGACCGACTGCTCGATCATCGGGGCGGCGGACGCAACGGGCGTGACCGAGACCCGCGTGGGGTTGCGCAGCAGGCTGGCGGCGAGCCTCTCGATCTCGCGCGGCATGGTGGCGCTGAAGAGCAGCGTCTGCCGATCGCCCTTGAGTTTCCCGGCGATCTGGCGGATGGGGTTGATAAAGCCCATGTCGAGCATGCGGTCGGCCTCGTCGAGGACGAAGGTCGTGATGCCGCTGTAGTCGATGAGGCCCTGCTCGGTGAGGTCGATGAGCCGTCCGGGCGTGGCGACGATGATGTCGACGCCGCGCTGGAGGGATTTTTCCTGCGGGCGCTGGCTGACGCCGCCGTAGATCACCGCGCCGGAGAGTCGGGTGTGCTTGCCGTAGGTCTTGAAGCTGTCGGCGATCTGGGTGGCCAGCTCGCGGGTGGGGGAGAGGACCAGCACGCGCGGTTTCTTGAGGTGCGCGGTGGCCATGGGCGCGGGCGAGGCGAGCAGGCGATGGATGATCGGGAGCGCGAAGGCGGCGGTTTTTCCGGTGCCGGTCTGGGCGCAGCCGAGCACGTCGCGCCCTTCGAGGACGAGCGGGATGGCCTGGGCCTGGATCGGGGTCGGGGTGGTGTAGCCCTCGTCGGCGAGGGCACGCAGGATGGGTTCGGCGAGGTTGAGGCTGGTGAAGGGGACGGGCGATGAGGCGGGTGTGGACGTAGACAAAGCGTGATCTTTCCCGGCCGACGCGGGAACCGCGGCGGGCCGTAGTGTGGGACGTTCCTCGCGATTGTGGGTGCTGGGTCCCGATCGCCGACGCGGCGAAATCGGGGCCAGATGCGAGAGCCGGCCGTGCGACAGACGCTCATCCCGCGACGTGCGGGCGGCGTTCTTGCCGCGAAGCTCCCCCTTGTGGGTCTGGCCCGTGCCCTTGCACGCGGAGTCGACCCAGGGGCCACCGGCAATGAGAGATGGTAGGCACGGCGATGCCCAAAGGCTATCGATGATGATCGATGTGCTTGCGGCGCGATAACGCACGACGGACGCGGCCCGGTCGCTTCACATTTCTCGCGGTGGTGGCGTGACGAACGCGAGCAGGTGTCGCTTGACCGGTGCGGACACGTCGTCCGACAGACGCAAACAGACACGCGACTCGATCGCAACGAACACCCCAAGGAGCAGCAGACATGAAACGTTCCACCCTGATCGTCGGCCTGACCAGCATCGCGCTCGCAACCGTCGCCGGCGCGGCCAACATCCCGGGCCTGCACCCCACCGGCTCGAACGGCTCGGGCGGCACGCTGGGCGACGGCTCGTCGGACCTCTTCTACTCGGTGCTTTCCAGCAACAACACGTTCTACAACAGCAACCCCATGGGCACGGTCATCAACCAGTCGAGCATCCCGTGGGTGTGGTTCCCCAATACCACGTCGGCACGCTGGATCTACGACAACCAGTGGGGCGCGGTCCAGATGGGCTCGACCGTCACCTTCCGGCTCACCTTCAATCTCACGGGGCTCAACCCCAGCACGGCGGTGATCTTCGGAAGTTCGGCCGCGGACGACACCGGCCAGATTTTCCTGAACGGCAATCTCATCGGGGCGTGCGGCGGATACAACGCTCCCGCGCCTTTCTCGGCCAGCACCGGCTTCCTGCCGACGATCAATACGCTGGACTTCGTGGTGCAGGACCTGGGCGGGTCGATCTCGGGCCTCATCGTGCCGGACATCGGCGGGCACGCGGACAAGGTCCCCGCGCCGGGTGCGGCGGCGCTGCTGTGCCTGGGCGGGCTGGCCGCGGCCCGGCGCCGGCGGGCCTGATGCCTGAAGCTCGTTGATCGAAGTCTCACCCGATCGACCTCTCTCCTGGATCGAAATCTCTCTGGAACTCTCCGATGACAACCCCGGCGGAAACGGGGTTGTTGTCGTTGGAGGCGTGCTCATACGGATTCTGATTGAATCTCGGGCGAAGCAGGGGTAGAAGTCGGAAGAGTGTGAAGGCCGCCGGGGACCGGCGGGCCACCCGGGACGCCCGATCTTCAATCCGAATCCGTATCAGTTGCTCGGCGTTGGCGGCGGGCGCTTGCCGCGTGAGAGCAGGAGCGAGCGTTGTTCCATGGCGGCGGGTTCGTCGAGCTGCTCGCCGAGCGAGGCGCGGTGGGCGCGGAGCTGGGTGAGCATGTTGCCGCCGATGTGCCGGTTGAAGTGGCGCAGGTCCCAGATGACGGTGGTGCCGACGGAGTTGGTGGCGAGCAATCGGCGCCCGGCCTTGTCGAAGTCCATGGCCCAGGCTTCCCAGCCGTCGAGGGCGTCGAGCGTGAGGACGGGCGTGTTCTGGGGGAGCGAGAGGTCCCAGAGCATGATGCGTCCGTCGGCGGCGGCGGAGGCGAGGATGTCGGGCTCGCGAGGGCGGAAGTCGATGGCGGTGACCAGGCCGCGGTGGCCTTCGAGGCGTCGGATGTTTCTCCCCGTGGCGACGTCCCAGACATAGATGGCGCGGTTCCAGTTCCCGCTGAGAACTTTGGTGCCGTCGGCGGTGAAGCGGATGGTCCAGGGGCAGGAGCTGTTGGGCGTTTCGCACTCGCGGACGAGGGCGCCGGTTTGTGCGTCGTAGAGGCAGAGCAGGTTCCGCCGCGTGGTGGTGGCGATGAGCTTTCCGTCGGGGCTGTAGCGGGCGGCGAGGGGCTCGAAGCGGTCGGACGGGATAGAAAAGGCGACCTTTCCGCTTGGGAACTCGAGGACCTTGAAGGTGTAGTCGAGGGCGGAGAGCACGACGCGCGAGCCGTCGGGCGAGAAGCCGATCCCGTCGTTGGTGACCATGTGATAGCGGGGGAACTCGGCGATGGTGCGCCGGTTTTCGAGGTCGAGGAAGAGGAGCCAGCCGTCGGCGGAGGCGGCGGCGGCCATGGGCGCGGTGGGAGAGAGGGAGATGGACCTGACGCGTCGCGGGGCCTTGCCGAGCGTGGTGATGACGTTTCCGTCGGGGTCGGAAAGGAGCCGGACGCCGCCGTCCTGATCGCCGGAGATGAGCGTGCCGTCGGGCAGGAAGCGTGCGAGTGTTCGCGCCTTGTCGGCGACTTCGATGCGTGACCGCCCGGAGAGGGGTTCGAGGTCCCAGGCGCGGAGCACCATGGCCAGGTTGGTCCAGGCGGTGCGCCCGTCGGGGGTGACATAGAGGTCCCGGGCGCCGGAGGAGAGGGAGTACGCGGCCTCGACGCGTCGGGTCTCGACGTTCCAGACCTGGAGGTACCACCAGCCGATGTTGAGGAATCGCTTGCCGTCGGGGGTGAAGCGCCCGTCGTTGACCGTGCCGTTGGGCGCGTCGAGGGTGGCGAGCAGCGAGCCGGTGCTCGGGTCGAAAAACCGGCTGACACGTGCCAGGCCCGAGACGCCCAGGATCGATCCGTCGCGATTGAAATCCAGACGCGGGCTCGGTTCGTCGGGGACGGGAAACTCGATGATGGTGTCCAGCGTGTCGGCCGAGACGACGCGGACGCGCTGATCGCCGGAGCCGATGGCGAACCGGCGTTCGACGGGGCTGGCGGCGATGCCGCGGATTCGCACGACGCGGACGGCGTTGGTGGGCGGGAGCGACGCGAGGGGCTTGTCGCCCCCGGGCGCCTCCATCGCGCCGGCGCGCGAGTCATAGAGGAACAGCGAGCCGTCGGCGCACGAGGCCAGCAGTCGATCGCCCGCCTGATTGAACAAGGCTTCCAGGACGGGGCTTCCCTCGGGGCGGAGCACGACGGGCGTGCGAGCGCCCGAGGGCTCGACAACCCAGAGCCGGCCCTTGCTGTCGCCCAGAGCCAGTCGCCCGTCGGGATGGAACGCGATGGCCTGGGTGGCGCCGCCGGCGCCCTTGATTTCGGCCACCCGCTCGAGCGTGGCGGTGTCCCAGACGGTGGCGGCGGGCTCGCTCCCCGTGGCGGCGATGAAACGCGCGTCGGCGCTGAGGGCGCTGCGAGCCACCACGCCCGTGCCGGGCTCGATGGTGGCGAGGCATCGCGCGTTGGAATAGAGCTCCCACAGGGCATAAAACGTCTGGCGAGAGTTCAGGGCACGCAGGTGCTCGGGCCACAGCAGCGCCTCGGCGCCCGCAAGGTTGCCCGACAGGCCGAGCAGACGTCCTCGCTCGATATTGCTGTACGCGAGCTGGGTGCGGAGGTCGGCGGCATTGGTGTCGGCGCGGTCCTTCTCGCGGGTGGCGACCAGCAGCGCGTCCTGGGCCGATTTCTTGGCCGACGACTCCGACTCGGCCAAGGCCGCGTTCTCGCGCGCCTGGGCGTTGGCGTAGAGGGCGAAGCCGACGAGGGCGAAGAGGAAGAGGATGGCGGCAGCGACAGCGCCGCGATAGCGATTGAGCTGGGTGCGGAGCACATAGAGCGCCGAATCCTGCCGGGCCGCGATGGGTCGTCCGTCGAGGTACGAGCGGAGATCGGCGGCCAATTCGGCGGCGCTCTGGTAGCGTCGTTCCTTTTCCTTTGAGAGGGCCTTGCCGACGATCGTCTCGATGTCGCCGCGGAGCGAGCGATCGATGGTGGAGAGGCGCATGGGGGCGGCGTCGCTGATGACGCGGGCGGCCTCGGGCAGGCTTCGCCCGCGGAACTCGTAGGGGAGGCGACCGGTCAGCAGCTCGTAGAGCACGACGCCCATCGAGTAGACGTCGGAGCGGGTGTCGATGTCGTCGGTGTCGCCGGCGATCTGCTCGGGGCTCATGTAGGGGAGGGTGCCGATGATCTGGCCGACGCTGGTCTGCATGGTGGTGACGGCGACGTCGCGATCGGTGGAGCGGGCCACGCCGAAGTCCAGGATTTTGGTCTGGCCGGATTCGTCGGCGAGGATGTTGGCGGGCTTCAGGTCGCGGTGGATCACGCCGCACATGTGGGCGTGGTGGAGCGCGTCGCACACCTGGCCGGCCAGGGCGAGCCGTTCGCGGGTGGCGAGCTTTCGATCTTCGGCGTGCTTGGTGATGGTCTTGCCGCGGACAAGTTCCATGGCGATGTAGGGGTGGGCGGTGCCGGACTGCGGGTCCTTGAAGGTGCCGGCCTCGTAGACCTGGGCGATGCCGGGGTGCTGGAGTTTGCCGAGCAATTCGGCCTCGAACTCGAAGCGGCGGACCAGGCGCTCCGAGCCCACGCCGCGACGCATGACCTTGAGCGCGACGGTTCGGCGCGGGCGGTCCTGTTCGGCCAGGTACACGATGCCCATGCCGCCCTGCCCGAGCACGCCCTGCACGGTGTAGCTGCCCAGGCGCCGGTCGGGCGGGAGCAAGAGCTCGTCGCCCTTGAGCGCGGTGGCGCCGATCTGGGTGAGAAGGCTCAGTCCCGGGGCGGCCTTGGAATCCATGAACGACGAGCCGCCGGGCTGCCCGATCTCGTCGTGGTGCGAGAGCAGCGAGAGCACTTCGAGCCGGAGTTCGTGGTCGCCGGCGCAGCAGGTGTCGACGTGCGCGAGCCGCTCGGCCTCGGGGAGTTCGAGGGCGACAAGAAAAATCTCTTCGACGCGAGCCTGGCGCTCGGGGGTCACGCGGAGGTTCCCTCCGTGCCCTCGGCGCGTCCCTCGGCGATCGAACGGCGCAGCCACGCGCGCGCGAACGTCCAGTCGTTCTTCACGGTCGCGGGCGAGATGTCCAGGGCCGACGCGGTGTCCTCGATCGAAAGCCCGGCGAAATAGCGGAGCATCACGACGCGGTACTTGCGCTGGTCGGACCTTTCGAGCTTTTTGAGCGCCTCGTCGAGGTCCAGGATTTCCTCGCCCTCGGGTTCGAGGGCCAGGGCGTCGAGCTCGATCGCGGCTCGCTTGACTTCGCCGCCGTGTCGCACGCGACCTTTCTGGCGGGCGCGATCGACGAGGATTCGTCGCATGGCCAGGGCCGCGGCGCCGAAGAAATGCCCGCGGCTCTGCCAGCGGATTTCACGCCCGCCGGAGGTTTGCCCCAGGAGGCGCATGTAGGCCTCGTGGACCAGGGCGGTGGGTTCGAGCGTGTACCCCGCGCCGCCGCCCGGTTCGCGGGCCATCCGCGCGGAGGCGAGGCGGCGCAGCTCCTCGTAGACCAGCGGAAGCAACTGCTCGCTGGCGTGCTTGTCGCCGGCGACGGCGGCCTCGATCAGCACGGTGACGTCGTTTGATGCCAGAGGGTCCAAGCCGGGCTCCATGCGTGGGCGGGGTTCGTGCGCGGCGGGCATAGTTTAGCGGAAACCGCCGCGCGAGCGAAGGGGAAAGGCGCGAGGGATGGTGACCGGAATTCCGGTATCAAGAAATAGACCCGCGTCGGAGACGTGGGTCACCAGTGAGCGCCGACCGCGGCGGCGCGGTCGGTGGCACGCCGGGAATTCGGATCAGGCGCGCATCGCGACCCGCAGGGCCGCGAGGAGCCGGTCGATCTGCTCGGGGGTGTGGTGGGCCGTCACGGTGACGCGGAAGAAGCGCGGGTGGGCGGTGCCGGGGTATTCGATAACGGGCGCGAGAAGCCCCTCGTCGAAGAGGCGCGACTGCACGACGTCCATGCGCGAGGCCGGCTCGAGCGCGAAGGTGAAGATCGGCACGCGATCGGGCAGGATCGGCAGGCCCAGGGCGATCAGCCCCGCCCGCATGTGGTCGGTGTTGGTCCGTAGCCGATCGATCAGCGATGGCTCGCGCTCCAGCACGCGCAGCGCCGCCCGGGCGGCCAGCGCGATCGGCGGCGGGACCGGGGTCGTCCCGCGGTACACGCCCGACTCGTTCTGCACGCGCTGGATTCGATGGCGCGGCCCGAGGATCGCGCCGCCGTAGCAGCCCAGCCCCTTGCCGAGCGTGGTGGTGACGCAGACGCGTTCGTCGGAGACGCCGAAGTGGCGGCACGTGCCGCGTCCGCCGGGCCCCATGACGCACAGGCCGTGGCAGTCGTCGACGACGAGCAGACCGTGGGCGGGGAGGGCGTCGAGAAGCTTGTCGACGGGGGCGACCGAGCCGTCGGCCGCGAACACGCCGTCGGTGTAGATCACCACGCCGCGATCGGAATGCTGGGCGACGATCTCCGCGGCCTTGGCGGCGTTGAGATGCTCGAAAGGGATGACCGACAAGCCGGCGGCGGTGAGCGAGTGGGTGACGCTCCGGTGGCTGCGGGCGTCGACGACGGCGACGGCGAATTCTTCCGTGAGCGTCTGGGCCAGGGCCATGTTCGCCGTGTAACCCTCGGGCGTGAGGATCGCGGACTCAAAGCCCATGAAGGCGGCGAGTTCGCGCTCGAGCGCTTCGTGGGTGGTCGTGTTGCCGGTGGTCTCGCGCGAGGCGGTGGTGGAGAGGCCCAGCACCTCGACGGACTCTCGCAGCGCCATCCGCACGTCGGGGTGATGGGCCAGGCCGACGTAGTTGCACCCGCCGAACGCGAGGAACTCGCGCCCCTGAATCGTGACCGACGTCGCGGAGCTGGCCTGAATCGGGATCCGTCCCATGGAGCTGGTCCTTGCGTCCTGCTGTCACCGATCGATTCGCACGCCCGCCCGAACGGTTGCCCGCATCATTGCCCACTCCATCGGCGATTGTCGAGCGGCGGCATCGAAGGTTGGCTCATCCCGGCGAGAGCACCCGATCCAGCCTGCCACCGGCCTGGGACAACAGATGGGTGGCCCGCGCCGCGTCCACGCCCAGCTTTCGCATCACGATCGCCGTCTTCACGCTCCCGTCCGCGGCGGAGAGCAGCGAAAACGACTCCTCGCGCGGGGCGCCCGTCGCCATCGAAATGATGCGGGCGGCCCGGTCGCGGAGCTTGTCGTTGGTCGCGCGGAGATCGACCATCAGGTTCTCGTACACTCGCCCCGCGCGAACCATCAATGTCGTGGAGATGGTGTTGAGCGCGAGCTTGGTGGCCGTCCCGGCCTTCATGCGGGTGGAGCCGGTGATGACCTCCGGCCCGGTCTTGAGCACGATGAAATGGTCGCAGTGGGGGGGCGGCTCAACATTCGCGCACACCAGCATCGCCGTCAGCGGGCGATCGCCCTCGCCGGGGTCGGACTTGCAGAATTCCAGGGCCCCGAGGACATACGGCGTGGTGCCGCCCGCCGCGATGCCAATCATCGCGTCGTCGCCGGTGAGCTCGAGCGATTCGAGGTCGGGCCACGCGCCGCGCGGATCATCCTCCTTGCCCTCGCTGGAGCGGCGGAGCGCGGCATCGCCGCCGGCGATGATGCCGACAACCTTGCCCGGATCAACCTGAAACGTGGGCGGCGCCTCCGACGCGTCGAGCACGCCCAGGCGGCCCGAGGTGCCCGCGCCGACATAGATCAGTCTCCCGCCGCGGAGAAAGCCGGGCTCGATCGCGGCGATCAGCTTGGCGAGGAGGTGGTCGGCCCGCTTCATCGCACGGAAGACCTCGCGGTCTTCTTCGTGGATCAGATCGACGCACTCACGCACCGTGAGTTCGTGCAGACGCATCGTGCCCGGGTTGCGCTGCTCGGTGAGCAGGTGAGCGCGATCTGGCGGCAGGTTGGTGTTGCTCATGGTCATGCTCTTGACGCCGGTGGGAAGCACCACGCGCCCGACACCGGCGAGGGAGACGGTACGCCCGTCACCGAAGAAAGTGTGATCGGGACACGATCCTGGCACAACGCGCCCAGCACCGCGAAGCACATCGCCTCGCGCGCCTGCACCGGCACGCCCAGCACGTCGAGCGGCTGGCATGGCGCCCCGGCCGCCCGCGCGATCGCGGCGGCGAGCACGGGGTTGAAGGCGCCGCCGCCGGCCAGGTAGACCTCTTGCACGCGGTGAGGCGGGGGCCTGCTCGCGAGAACTCGCCCGATCACGCCGCCGACGGCCTCGCACGCCGTGCGGGCGACATCGGGTGCCGAAATGTGCGTTGAGAGCAAGACGCACTCGGCCAGTTCATCGCCGCTCCCCAGCGACCGCCCGGCGCGGGCCTGCTGTTCGAGCAATCGAGTGAAAGAGTCGAGCAGGTCGGCGTGGACGATCCCCGCCGCCGCCGCTCGCCCGTCCCTGTCGAATGCGGCGCCGAGTCGAGCCCGCGCGATCGCGTCGAGGAGCTGGTTGCACGCGCAGATGTCGAAGCCGCGAATGGCGTCGGGCCCGAGATCCGCGGGGAGAATCGTCGCGTTTGCAAAGCCGCCGAGATTGACGATGGCGCGGGTGCGATCGGGTGAGCGGCAGAGAATCCAGTCGGCGATGGGCGTGATGGGCGCGCCCTGGCCGCCCAGCGCGACGTCCAGGGCGCGAAGGTCGAAGACGACGGGACAGCTAAAGCGTGCCGCGATCGGCGCGGGTTGGAGGAGCTGCCATGTTCGCCCGCGTGCCGGCGTCCTGGTGGCGCCGCTCTCCAGAGCGGTGCGGGTCGCTGTTGGCGCGTGCATCACGGTCTGGCCGTGGACGCAGACGAGGTCGGGGTGACGCGCCGCCAGTGCCCGCGTGATCGCGTCGGCGTGCCGTTCTCCCAGTGCCCAGGCCGCGTCGGCGATCTCGCTCGCCGTGAGTGCTTCACCGGACGCGAGGCGCCGGAGCACGCCCGCGAGCTCGCCCAGGGGCTCGGAGTGGAACGCGGCAAGTTCGGCGCGCATCGCCAAGCCCGTGCCGCTGATCCTCACGACCGCGACATCCAGGGCGTCGATGCTTGTGCCCGTCATGCAGCCGGCAACCATGCGATCACGCTTCGCCCGCGGCCCGTCTTGCCCCGCGCTCCGCGGATCACGCTCATACGAAAGTGGCCAGTCCGCTTCGCTCACGCCTTGCCCTCGAATCGATCGAGAATCTGCCGATAGAACGCCAGACTCTGCGACAAACCGCCCTCGCGCGAGCCGATGCGCCACAGGCGGGCGTGCTCGTCCATGATGGCGCGAAGCCGCCCGGCCAATCGCGAGCGATCCGCCGAACTCATGCCGCCCGGGCCCCGCCGAAGCGAGCCACGTTCGGCGGCGAAGGTCGCGACGTCCAGCGTGTGATTCATCTCGTCACTCGCCAGCGCCGAAAGCCCCGGCGGGATTCGCGCGGCCAGGCCGCGCAATCGCTCGAGCGTTGCCTCCCACTCGCGTGGCTCGCCGACGTGCGTGTCTTCGTCGAAATTCTTGTGCATGTCGATGAAGATCGCGGTCTGGTTGAGCAAGCGCGAGGGCTTGCCGGGGCGAGAAAGCTCGCCGCAGGTCTCGCGGAGGGAATGGTCGGCGTCGCCGAGTTCATCGATGTAGTCCGCGAGTGAGTCGGAGGCATCGCCGAGCGCGTGGAGCGATCGTGCCGCGGGGCTCGCGTCCGGGCTCGATGCGTCCCACGCCGCCTGGGCCGCGTGCCCGAGCGCGTTCAAGGTCAGCGGCCATTGCTGGTGGTGCCCGGTGTCGCCCCAGTCGCACACGAGGAATCCCGTCGCGCCGTACTGCGCACCGGCGCGAGCCGCGTTGTTGATGTTGCCGCGGCGTTCGGCGGTGCGCGACGTGATGGTGCGCCACGTCGATGTTCCCGGGCACACCCACGCCTCGCGCCCGTGCTCGCGCAGCGTCCGCCCCCATTGATCGAAGGGTGACTGCGGCTCATAGCCCCACGCCAGCGCGATGATCTCCGGCGGCACGGATGCGATCGATTCCGGGTGCGAGAGCGCGATGTCGCCCCAGAACATGGCGCGACGCCCGCGGGCACGCACCAGCGCGTCGATCCGCGAGACAAAGTCGAGATACACCGCGGCACGCCCGCGCGACGCGACGGCGTCCTTCGATCGCCCGTACGCGATGTCGTAGGTCTCGTCGCAGCCGACATTGACAAGCGGCGAAGTGAAACAAGGGAGCAACTCGTCCAGCAGTCCCGCCACAAACGCGTTGGAGGCCGGATCGGTCGGACAGATCGAGTGCGGGCCCTTTCGCGGCCAGACATCGAACATCCAATCGCCGTGCGTCTCCGCGAGCGGTGCGAACTTCGGCGTGTTCAGCCACGCGTGCAGGTGCCCGAAGCAGTTCTGATTCGCGGAGAGTTCAACGCCGAGAAGCTTGCAATGCTCGTCGAGGCGCCGGACTTCATCGGGCGTCATTGGGCCGCAGCCGCGCCAGACGTCCTCCGCGAATGAATACGCGAACGTGTGCTCGGTGTAGAGTTGCAGATGATTGAATTTCAGCGATGCGAGACGCTCGACGGCCTCAAATAGTTGGGCCATGGTTGGCACGCGCGTACGCGAGACGTCGAGCATCACGCCGCGGGTCTGAAACGTCGGCTCGTCTTCGATGCGCAGGCAGGGCAGGAGACGTGTGCCGCTGTCGTGCGGCGCGGTGGCGAGCAGTTGGCGCAGCGTGAAAAGCCCCAGGCGCACACCCGCGATGTGCGACGCTTCGATAGCAATGGCGCGGCTGTCGATCGTGAGCGTGAATCGCTGCGCGGCGACGGAGCGCCAGCCCTCGCCGAGAGAGTTGGTCGCGCCGCCCGAAACTCGGCACTCGATCGCGGGCTCGTTGTCGCGGGCGGGGCGAGTGGCCTCGCCCAGGCACGCCCCGACGAGTTCCCGCGGCGCCGCGCTTCGCACCGGAATGCCGCCCGCGCCCTTGGCGGGCACGCGGCACACGCCGTCGCGGCGCTCGAGTCGGCGGGGCGTGGGGAGGAGAATCATTTGGCTACTTGGGTCGCTCATCGCTCACATTCTTGCCGCGCCCACACTGGCACACCACAAACGCGACGAGCGTTCCGATGACAAGCTGCCACGGGAACGCGAATCGCACCGTGACCGCCTCCCGCAGCCCGAGCCATTCGGTCCATTGATCCATGACCTCGGGGCGGAGCAGCAGCACGGCCACAAACCCCGCGAAGAGCGCCGCGATCGCGCTGGCGGTGCTGCCGCGTTTGGTGAAGAGCGCCGAGAAGAAAACGCCGAGCAGGCCCGCGTACGCAAAGTTCATCACCGACAGCACGAACCCGATGATCGACTGGCCCGAATGCTCCTTCCACGGGATGCAGACCAGCGCGAACATGCCGAGCACCGCGCCCCACGCGGCCGTGGCGATCCGCCCCACGCGGAGGTAATGCTCCTCATCACGCCCCTGGAATCGCGGGCGGTACACGTCCGACACGAACGTGCTCGACATGCTGTTGAGGCCCGAGTTGATCCCCGCCGGGCCCGCGGCCATCACGCCCGCGATCATCAGCCCCGCCGCCCCCGCCGGCATCTCGCGCATGATGAACTCGAGCAGCACGACACTCGGCTTTCCGGGCGGCGCGCCCGGTGGGCGCGACATCAGCTCGGGTCGCTGGTAATAGACCCACAGCAGCAGGCCCAGCACCATGAACAGCGCCACGGTCGGGATGGCGACGATCATGCCGGTGATGACCGACTTGCTCCCGGCGGCGGCGGACTTGCACGTGAGCATGCGCTGCACGAGGTCCTGGTCCGTCCCGTGGCTCGCCAGCGCGATGAGCACGAACCCGGTCAGGATCGTGAATATGTTCATGTCGCTGGCCCAGTCAAAGCCGCCCGAGCCCATCGCGGTGGGGAAGAGGGTGAGTTTGCTTGCGCCCTCGGGCCCGCCGTGCGTCAGCGCCCCGATGACCTCGCCCCACGGGGCCGAGACGCGCGACGCGAGGATGATGATCGCGACGAGCGCGGCCCCGAGGTACACGCACACCTGCATCACGTCGGTCCAGATCACGCTGGTGATGCCGCCCGCGAGGGTGTAGATGACGCCAAAGACCATGAACGCGCCAATAGAGATCGCCAGGTGGTCGGCGCTGGTGTCGCCGAAGATCGCCAGGCACACGGGGATCGCGCCGATGTAGACGCGCGAGCCGCTGGCAAAGACGCGCCCGAGCATGTACGCCCAGCTCGCGGCGAGTTTCGCCCCCGGGCCGAATCGCCGCTCAAGCAACTGATACGGCGTGGTGACGCCCAGGCGGTAGTACGCCGGGATGAAGAAGAACGCGAGCACGACCGCCGCGATGATGCTCCCAAGATTCGTCGAGAGATAGACGATGCTCCCGGTGAAGGCTTGTTCGGGCACGCCGGTGAACGTGGCCGCGGACTGGGCCGTGGCGAGGATCGAGATCGCCACCGCCCACACGGGCATGGAGTGATCGCCAACGAAATAGCCTTCGCTGGAGAGGCGCTTTCGCTTGGCACGCCAGGCAAAGAACACGCCCGAGCCGACGAGCAGCGCGAAGTATGCCGCCAGCACGAGCCAGTCCGCCAGCGCGAGCTTCGGCGCGCCGGCATCCTGCGCGAGCGTCAACGCCGCGGCGAGCGAACCGTGGAATGGAAGAGCGGTCTCGAGAACGGGCGGCCTCCTGCCGATGTCGACCGATCGCACGCCTCCGCGCGCGGGATGCAGCAGTCTATCGGCGGGCCGCGGCCACGCAAAAAAGAAAAAAGTCGACCGCGTGTTTCCGCCCGCAGTCGACCGAGATTAGGAGAGAGACAGTCTGTTTCGGGGTTCTTGGCGTTTCCGCCCTTGGCCCCGAGAAAGCCGACTGCGTGTTTCCGCCCGCAGCCGACCGATTAGGAGAGAGACAAGACAACGGAAACATGCCACAGGTCTGTGCCAATGCCAGGAAAATGGACGATTGGTTTTTCAGATTCTCGAGTTGATCTCCGAACCATCGACAAGGCAGCTACTTACGGTGCGATCGGAGGTCCGAGAAATCTTCGCGTCCGCCCTCGGCATCATTCGGGTTCGTTTGATGTTTGGTGCGCCGGGGCCGCCTCGTTTCCGTAGGATTGGCCGTGGGGAAGGGCTCGCGCAAACCCGGTTCGGATCGGTCCAGGTCGGCCTCGGAGAGTTCGCGCCTGGCCCGGGCCTTTTCGATCGCCGCGTCGGCCGCCAGGCGCTATCCACGGCACCTCGCCCACGCCGTCGCGCACTCGATCCAGCAAGGTTTTCGACACGCCTCCGGGACACACCCGACCGGCATCGCCACAGGCCCACGCCCATCCACGGAGCGGCTGGCGGCCACATGGCTGGGCCACGCCGGCGTCCTTCTCAATCTCGACGGCATGACGATCCTGACCGACCCGGTTTTTTCGGAGAGGATCGGCATGTCCCTCGGGCCGTGGACTTTCGGCCTGCGCCGGCACGCGCCGTCGCCGGTCCTTGAGCTCCCGCCGATCGACCTCATCCTGATCTCGCACTCGCACTTTGACCATCTCGATCGGCCCACGCTAAGGCGACTGGTCGATCGTCATACCCGCGTCATCACCGCCGCCAACACCCGGCGCCTCATCCCCTCCGGCTTCGGCGAGGTGATCGAGCTGGCGTGGGACCGCGCGGCGAACATCAACGGCCTTCGGATCGCCGCCATGAAGCCCAAACACTGGGGCGCGCGCACCGCGTGGGACCGCCACCGCGGGTACAACAGCTATGTCATCGAGGGCCCGCGCGCCCAGGTCCTTTTCGCGGGCGACACCGCCTACACCGACGCGTTCAAGGGCGTGCGCTCCGACCTGGCGATCTTCGGCATCGGGGCCTACGACCCGTGGATCGCCAACCACGCCAACCCCGAGCAGGTGTGGGACATGTTCCAGCAGATGCCCGGCGAGTTCCTGCTGCCCATCCATCACTCGACGTTCGAGATGAGCGACGAGCCCGCGCACGAACCGATGGACCGACTGGTCAAGGCCGCGGGGAGCGACGCGGCCCGCATCGTCGGAAGGGCGATGGCCAGCCAGTGGAAGATGGAGCCCTGAAAAAAGCGAGCCAGCGAGACAGGGATACAGCGAGACAGGCAAGATGATGTCGTGCGGCGCGGGGACGATCACAACAGCGGGCTGAGCAGTTGGGCGACGTTGTCGCCGAACCGCCGGAGCAACGTCCTGGTCGCCCACGATTCGCGTGTGACCTCGGTCGACTGTTCGATGTACGAGACCTGCAGGAACCGGAGCACGCTGGCGAAGTCGTCGTCGTAGATGAACAGCGACACCTCGTAATTCAGGAAGAAACTCCGCATGTCGAAGTTGGCCGACATGATGAGGGCGACGCGCCGGTCGACCGTGACGGTCTTGCTGTGCAGAAGGCCGGCCGTGAAGTGCATGATCCGCACGCCCGCGTCCAGCAGGTCCTGGTAGTGCGAGCGGGCCGCGGCGCACACGATCGGATGGTCCGATCGCGCCGGAAGAACCAGCGTCACCGCCACGCCCCGGCGTGCCGCCACGATGATCGCGGCCTTGGTCGCCTCGTCGGGGACGAAATACGGCGTCGTCATCACCAGCTCTTCGCGGGCCGAGTGGATCGTCGCCAGGAGCGCGTGGTGGATCGCCAGGGGGTCCATCCCCGGGCCGGTCGGAACGACGTGGACGATCGACGCCCCGCCCCCGCCCCCATTGGCCACGTCCGCTGAATCCTCGTCCAGACGCAAGAGGTCCGAGAGTTGCTTCTCGACATCGGTGACCTCGTCGTCGCTGTCCAGCAGCCAGTCGGAGAGGAACGCGGTCTGGAGCGCCTGCACCGCCGGGCCGCGGAGGCGTGCGGTCGCGTCGACATACAGCCCGAGCTTCCGCGTGCCGCGCTGCTTGAACCCGGGTTCGACGAGGTTGTGGCTCCCGGCGTACGCGACCCGCGCGTCGATCACCGCGATCTTGCGATGGTTGCGGAGGTCCACGCGCGCCAGCAGCAAACGCAGCGGGTTGACCGGCAGCGCCTCGACCAGCTCCACGCCCGCCCGCCCCAGACGCTCCCACATGGCGCTCCCGACAAAGTCCAGGCTCCCCACGGCGTCGACCAGCACGCGGCACTTCACGCCCCGGGCGCTGGCGCGCACGAGCGCGTCGGCGACGTCCGCGGTGCGTCCCGCGTCGCCCCAGATATAAAAGAGCAGGTGGACCGTCCGCGTCGCGCCGTCGATGTCGCGCACAAGCGCGTCGATCAACGGGTCCCACTCGCTCACGATCTCGACCGCGTTGCCCGACAGCGCCGGCGTGCCGCTCGAGAGCGAGCACAGCGACGCCAGGTGCTCATAGGGGCGCATCGCGTCGGGGAATCCTTGGGTCCCGCGGGTCCACAGCGGGGCGGCGTGGGTCATGATCTCGGTCGCCAGACGCTGCGCCCGGGCCGCGCGGCGAGATCCCAGCCGGTTTTCCCCGACAAGCGCGTACGCGACCCAGCCGAGCACCGGCACCAAGAGCAGCACCAGCAGCCACGCGAGCGTGGTGGGGACGGGCGTTCGCCGCAGGATCACCCGCAATGCCAGCGAGATCCGCACGAGCCAGTCGAGCCCGAAGAGTGTCCAGGAGATCCAGGCGAATTCACCCACGCCAGCCTCCCGGATGTCCGTGCTCTCGGTGCACGCCGACAGCGCCGACGATCGTTGATCGCCACGCGTGCGAGCCGACTACCTGAGCCGCAGCACCGCACGCCCGTCTCGCGACGTGAGCTGCACGTGGTAGGTGCCGTTCTTCAGCACGCCCGTCACCTGGCCGGGGTCCCGATAGAGCCAGCCCAGGCGGGTGGAGCCCGCATGAACCACGACCTGGCCCTTGCCTTCGGCCTTGCCCTCGAAAGCCATGTCCGAGTCGCCGCCGCAGACAAGCTCGACATCACCGACACTCGATTCCAAGCGGACCGGCCCGCTCAGCGCGCCGGCGGTTGTGACCTCCACGCGCCCCGAAAGCGAGGCCCAGCGCCCCGAGACTCCGTCGTTCTTGATGTCCACCGCGCCCGTCACGCCCCGCACGATCACGTTCCCGCCGCCGTTGACCACCCGCACGCCCGCGCACGAAGGCACGACGATCCTCACGCCCACCGCGCGCGGATATTCGGGATTGCGAACCGACAGCACCCGAAGCACCGTGCCACCCTCGCCCACCTGGCGGCTGGCGCCGACCCACGGCCCGACCTTGCCGGTCCGTTCCTCCTCGTTGGGGGAGGCCGATTGGTCATAGGCGTACGCCTCAACCACCGGCACGGTCAGGGTCGGGTCGACCTCGATCCGCACGTCGCCCGCATGGTTGTCGACATCGACCGCCAGCGGGCCCGACGACGAAAGCGAGGAGCCGGTGATCTCGACCCTGCTGGCCCGGGTGCTGGAGGTACACCCGCCGACCAGCGCGAGCGAGAGGGCGGCCAGGATCGAGACGCTTCGGGCCAGACGCATCATCAGGAATACTCCCCAGGGCGAAGGGCCACGCCGACGCCGGTCGAGCAATGTATCGGCCCGATCGGTTCGCGTCCTCCGCAGACTCGCCCGGTTCCCAAACGGGGCCTTGACGCCGCCCGCCCGGGCAGGCCTATCATAAAGATCGGCTTGCGCGCCGGACGGTCGGCGTGTGGGTCGCAGCGGGCACGCGGCCGGACTTGTCCGACACGCTCGTTGGCTTGCGGAATCTCCAAACTCGCCGGCGGCCTGGCCGTCGGGCGGATGGTGCGTGGTCGTGGTGATGCGGATGGAACCAGCCCCGGGAGCGAAGAAGGGCCAGCGCGCGACGCCGGATGCGACGCGCGCCGCCCGACGATGTTGAGTGATCGGGTCGGGTGTCCGGGCTTGCGGCACGCGGATTCGGCGGGTCCAACAGGGCGGTTCGGGCGTTCGGGCGCGGGCCCTCATCGCCGCGCGGCCTCATTGACGGGGCCGACGCGGGGGAGGCACCGGCATGCTCAACGCGCATCTCACGCTCGCGGCGATGGACTCGCTCGAGATCGCGCTCGTGGTGATCGGGATTCTGGTGGGCGGGGTGGTGGGGGCGCTGGGGTACCGGGCGATCGCGTCCCGGAAACTGGCGGAGGCCGAGGCGCGGGGGCGTGACATCGTCGCCCGGTCCGAGCGTGACGCCGCCGCCGCCGCCGAAAAGACCCGCGTCGACGCCGAGAAATCGCTGCTGGAGCGCAAGGCCCGGCTTGATGCGGAGCTGGAGTCATCGCGCAACGAGGTGCGCGAGGCCGAACGCCGCATCGCCAAGCGCGAGGACCTCTTCGACCGCAAGGAAGATTCGCTGGCCCAGCGCGAGGCCAACATGAACCGCCAGGCGGACTCGATCCGCGCCCGCGAGGAAAAGGCCGCCCATCGCGAGGGCGAGCTCGACCGCCTCGTCAATGAACAGACGCAGAAGCTCCACCAGATTTCCAATTTGGGCAAGGAACAGGCCCGCGAAATGCTGCTGGAGCGGGTGGCCAACGAGTGCCGCCAGGAGGCCGCCAAGGTCGCAAGAAAAATCGTCGAGGACGCCGAGCACGACGCCAAGGAAAAGGCCCGCGAGATCACCATCATGGCCGTGCAGCGCTACGCCGGCGAGCACGCCTCCGACGGCACGGTCCGCACGGTCGAAATCCCCTCCGACGACATGAAAGGCCGCATCATCGGGCGCGAAGGCCGGAACATCCGCGCGATCGAGAAGGCGACGGGCGTTGACATCATCGTCGACGACACGCCCGGCGTGATCGTCGTGTCGTGCTTCGACAAGGTGCGCCAGGCCGTCGCGGTCGAGTCGCTCCGCCGACTCATCCAGGACGGGCGCATGCACCCCTCGCGCATCGAGGAGGTCGTCGAAAAGGTCCGCGCCGAGGTCAATGAATCGATTCTCCGCTATGGCAAGGAGGCGGCCCTCGAGGTCAACCTCCGCGGCCTGCACCCCAAGGTCATCGAGGCGATGGGCAAGCTCCACTACCGAACCAGCTACGGCCAGAACGTGCTCCGCCACTCCATCGAGGTCGGTTTCCTCTGCCAGATCATCGCCGACCAGCTCGGGCTCGACGGCACGCTCGCGCGGCGCTGCGGCTTCCTCCACGACATCGGCAAGGCGATGGACCACGAGATGGAGGGCGGCCATCCCAAGATCGGCATGGACTTCGCCAAGCAGTTCGGCGAGAAAGAGGCCGTCCTCAACGCCATCGGCGGGCACCACGGCGATATCGCGTCGACCACGTTTTACACGCCGATCGTCATGGCGGCCGACGCGGTTTCGTCCGCCCGCCCCGGCGCCCGGCGCGAGAGCATGGAGAAGTATGTCCAGCGACTGACCGAGTTGCAGGACATCGCGCTAGGGTACCCGGGCGTGGAAGAGGCCTACGCGATCCAGGCCGGGCGCGAGGTGCGCGTCATGGTCGATGCGTCAAAGGTCGGCGACGACGAGGCCTTCCTCATCGCCCACAACATCGCCAAGCGCGTCAGCGAAGAGATGACCTTCCCGGGCGAGATCCGCGTGACCGTGCTACGCGAGACTCGCGCGATCGAGTACGCGAGGTAACTAACGGCATTCGTCGCGAGGTTCGATATGCGAGAGACATTCGCATTCTGGCTGTTCGTGGCAGCACTTGCGGGTTTTGCGATGTCCGGCTGTTCTGAACGGAGTGGCCCAATGCAATCCGTGGACATGCACTCGAGTACTCGACAGCCAAGCGAGCAGGCTGCGATGGGACTGAAAGTCTACTCCACCGTGGTCAAAGATCAGTCGACAACATGGCGCGACTGTTCACTTCGAATTTACCCGCTCGGCAAGCTGAAACTGCCCACAGGCAAGATCGTCGCGTGCGATCCCTTTGTGGACCCCGACAAGGCGGTGGAACTGGACTTGACGGTGCCGGCCGGGACCTACCCAGTCGATCTTGTAATTGGCCGACGTCCTTCCGGAGATGAGCGGATCGTCTTCGCCGCCATCAATTTTAATTCTGGAAAAGTGGTGAGGTGGCAATGGGCTGCTCCCAAGGGCTGGGTGAGCAGGAGCGCGGAGCCCAACTTGGCCTATGAATACGGCGTGGACTCAGGAACCGGGGCGTTCTTCGATGCCTCGGGTTGCCGCCTTTTCAAAGGCTACAGCTTCGATCATCCGCTGTATCAACGGCTACTGAAAGCAAAGGAGAAGAACAACAAGCCCACCCGTGACTGGGCGCTGGACTCGCTCGATGATGGGAGCGGGCTGAATGCCGCGGTGTTTTCATCCGGAGATGGCGACGGTGCATACTCGTCCTACTGGGGATTTGACGAGAACGGCAACGTGATATGCCTGGTCACGGATTTTCTGATGCTTGACGTTGATTGACAGTGCCGTTGGCTGCACTTCGGGCGATTATCGCCCCTGCCCGCGTCTGGCGTTCCACGACCAATCAAGCGTGCGGTCAAAGACCGTGACCTGCGCCGATTGGAGAAGCTTGCGGGCCAGACGCTCCATCGCGACCCGCTCCTCACGCAGCCGCACGCGCGCTCTCGCCAGTTCCTCCGCGCCCGTGGGCGGCGTGACGGCCGCCACCGATCCCTCGCACAACAGCAGCGCGTACCCGTTCTCCAGCTTAATGATCGGCGACATCTCGCCCGGCGCGAGGCTGGTCATCGCCCGCCGCACTCCCATCGCGTAGTTCGTATCGGCCGCGCTCAAGGGCTCGATCTCGCCGCCACGCGAGGCCGAGGGATCGAACGAAATGAGAGCGGCCTCTTCCGCGAAGCGTTTGGACCGCTCGCCGACCGGCGCCGCGTCGAGCCGAGCCCGGGCCGCGATCGCATCGCTTTCATTGGGCGTGACGATGATGCGAACTCGCGTGCGTGGCCCGTATTTCAATTCAATCTCACCGCGCACGTCCGCGTCGCCAACCTGCACTTCGTCGCGGACGAGTCTCCGAAGCCCCGCGTTGCGTTCGATGAGCGCCTTGAACCGCGACGGCCCGAGCCCCCGCGACTGCTGCACTCGCCGCAGGGCGATCGCCAGCTCCGCGTCGGTGAGCGTGCGATCGGCGGCGACGGCCATGTTCCTCCGCTCCGCATCGATGTCGCTGGCCTCGAGCTTCAGCCCGCGTGAGGCCAGTTCCTTCTCAACCTGGCGCGAAACCGCCAGTTCTTCCAGCACCGTGCCGCCGGCCAGTTCCGACATCCACGCGTAGACATCGTCGCCATAAACGGGCTCGCCCGCGATCGTGGCGACCGGTCGTTCGCCCCCCCGTGCCGGCGACGCAACCCCAGTGGCCGCAGTGGTTTCGGCAGCAGCGGGGGGGTCAATCTCCGGATCATTGAATCGACGCTCGCCGCCCCCCGCGCACGCCGCGAGCAGGGGAAGCCCCGAAATCGCCAGGAGCCGCGCCCGAAATCGCGTCGAACCGAACTTCATGCAAACCTCCGGGGTCTGGATCAACCGATGCAGATTCTGAGCGTATCGGTAGGCTCGGGTGCCCGCTCTTGGGAGTGCACGAAGCGCGGGCGAGGGGTTCACTCATGAACGACGGCCTGTCTGACGCGACCGATTCGCCGGCCAAGAGCGCGGTGTCGGATTCGGGTTCGCCCGTGAAGACCGAAGCCGCGGCGGCCCTGTGCCCATACTGCGGCGCGATCACGCCCGCCGGCTCGCGCTGCTCGCACTGCCGCGGCCTGCTCGATCCGCTCTCGCGCCAGGCGACGACCAACACCATGGGCCCGTGGTTCATCCGCGATGATGCCCAGCCTTTTCGCCCCGGCTGCTCGTACCACACGCTGGTTTCGCTGATCGATCGCGGCAAGATCACGCGGACCACCATCATCCGCGGGCCGTCGACGCGCCAGTTCTGGATGTTCGCGGGCAAGGCGCCGGGCGTGGCGCACCGCCTGGGGGTGTGCCACAGTTGCCAGGAAGAATCCAGCGCCGACGACTTCGCGTGCAACAACTGCGGCGCGGTGTTCACCGCGGAAGAGGATCGCCAGCGCCTCGGGCTCGGGCCGGTGATGGAGGTGCCCGGGCAGGCGATCCCGGAAGTGAAAGAGGCTCCCACACGCGCGCCCTCGCCCCGTCCGCCACGCCGAGCGTCGGCCGCTCCGTCACCCGCCATCGCCTCGCCGATCGACAGCCCGCCGCCCTGGGAGCCAAAGCCCAGCCGCGGCGGAGGGATGATGGTGGGGGGGATACTCCTCGGGATGGCCGCGCTGGCCGCGGCGGGGTACGCCGTCAAGACCTGGGTGGACGCCAGCAACGTGCCCCCGATTCCCCCCGCGGATGTTCTTTCCGCACCCGCCCAGAGCCCCGAGACCTTGCCGGTTCCGGCGGCGTCAAAGCCCTCCGAACCTCAGCCGACTCCGCCTGTTGCGCCGCCCGCCGCCCCAGAGCAGCCAGCCACAGCGGCCCCCTCGATCGGTGAAGAGCCGGCCAAGCCATCCCCCGGCCCGGGTCCGGCGCCGGCTCCCGTGGCGTGGTCAAACGCCTGGCGTCAGGTCCGTGGCCTGCCGTAGCGCCGGTCAGAATCCGAAAACGAATTGAAAAAGATGCTCTCGACACGACCCGGTTTGGCGATACACTAGATTCTGTTGGGGGCCGTTCACTCGAACAAGGCCAAGGCCGCATTCAGCGGCCGGAAAATCTGGAGGTACGAACATGGCGGCGAGCCGCGAAACCCGTAAGTCGGGCTTTACTCTCATCGAGTTGCTGGTTGTGATCGCGATCATCGCGCTCCTGATCGGCATTCTGCTGCCGGCCCTCGGCGAGGCGCGCCGAAGCGCCCGCAGAACGGTCGACATCAGCAACATGGGCACCATGAGCAAGACGCTCGGTACCTACGCCTCCGAGTACCAGGACAAGGTGTACGGTTTTACCTGGCGCAAGAACGAGAAATACCGCAAGGGCGAGACCAACGACTTCTGGGCCGCGGAGGACTCCGACGTGAAGGCCGCCGCCAACCAGGCCGTGGATATCATCCGGCACCGCGCCGATTACCCGGAAAGTGAGTTTCCCAAAATCCCCAACTGGATTCCCCACATCTATTACACCCACCTCGTTGCCCAAGACTACCTGAACTCGCGCCTCCCCGAGAAGGTCGTGATCAGCCCCGCCGACCGCCCCCGCAACATGTGGCAGGCGGACCCCAAAGTACCGGCCTTGGGCGGTGGCTGGCCGCACTCCTCGATTCCGCGGCCGGTGAGCAGCGACAGTGACAAACCGGGTCGGCGCTGGCCCTTTAGTTCCAGCTATCTGACCGTCGTCGCATCGTTCGACCGCACGACAGCCCCCGGCGATCGTCTCAGCCAGGACGGCAACCCGCACAACCAGTATACTGTTCCGCGTAGTGCGGTGCTCGGCGGCGTCCGCGTGTCGGATGCTGAGTTCCCCAACAGCAAGGTCTTCCAGTATCCCGCCGCCGACTACCACGCCAAGCGGGTGACCTTCTGGGCGTACGATGACGTCAAGATTCCGCTCTCCTTCTACGACACCCACGTCGACGTGACCCGTATCGGCGACTGCAACCCGGGCTGGAAGCCCCAGGACCCCAAGAACAAGAACCCGTCTATCATCGAATATCGCCCAAATGTCAACGCGCCGCTGAATTGGGAGCCCGAGCCTCTGGTCGAGGTCGGCGAGAAGTTCAGCGGGCGGATCGCTTGGACTCGCGGCGGCATCAAGGGCAACGACATCGGCGGCTCGGAAGTCAACACCGGCCAGCCCAAAAACTGAGCGAGCGTGCCTGAGCACACACCAGCGGGCGTCCCTCGGGGCGCCCGTTTTTCGTTGTGCGATACCCTGTCGCCATGACCGGCGTGCCCCCCAAAGACCCGGCGATATCGATCGTGGACGCCCACGCGCCGCCGTTTCTGACGGCAGCGGGGGAGCTGTTCCTCGAATACGCCCGCGGCCTGCCCTTCAGCCTTGAATACCAGGGCTTCTCCCAAGAGCTTGCCTCGCTTCCAGGCAAATACGCCCCCCCGCTCGGGGCGATTCTGCTCGCCCTTGATAGACCCACTTTGCCATCATCCCGGGAGCCCCGGGCCGCGCTCGGCTGCGTCGCGCTCCGCCCCCACAAACCCGGTGAGTGCGAGCTCAAGCGGTTCTACGTCAGGCCCGAGGCCCGGGGACGGGGCCTGGGTCATCTCCTCGCGTCGGCCGCCGTTCAGCGTGCCCGCTCGCTCGGCTACCGCTCGATCTGCCTTGATTCCTCGGAAGACATGCACGCGGCCCGGCGCGTGTACGAGGCGGCTGGCTTCAAGCCCTGCGATCGCTACAACGACGACCCCGACCCGACAACCGTGTACTACCGGCTCGCGTTTGCGGGGGCGTGAACGGGCCCTTCCGGGGCAGGCCGCACAAACCGCCGCACGCCATGCCAACGCGTGTCAAGCTGTCTCAAGCCGTGCCAGCCTGTCTCAAGCCGTGCCATGCCTACCCCGAACAGTCCCTGGCATGTCTGTTCGACATAACAGGTATTCTCGGACCTTGGACATCCCGGTCGATTCGTTCACCCCAATGGCTCGAATTCGACCCTGCCTGGCGGCCAATCTCGGGCGAACCGGGTCCGACGGCCGACGCGTCATTCCTGCTCATATCGCCCGGGCCGCTACGCCGCCTTCGCCGAGCCGATCCGCCCCGCCGCCCGCGCGTGCCGTCCGTACACCAGCTCAAAGATTGGCGTCGCCATCAGGGTGGTCACCACCGCCATGATGACCAGGATGCTGAACAGCGCCGGCGTGATCACCCCGCGCTCAAGACCGATGTTGAGCAGGATCAACTCCATCAGGCCGCGAGCGTTCATGAGCGCCCCGATCGCCAGGGCCTCGCGCGTCGGTTCGCCGTGCAACTTGGCGGCGGCGAAGCACGCCAGCCCCTTGGCCGCAATCGACGCCAGCAGGATGATGATCGTAACGCCCCAAAGCCCGCCGGCCCCGATCAAGCTGAGCTGCGTATTGAGCCCCGAATACACGAAGAACATCGGCAAGAGCAGGTTGGTGGTCAGCGGCTCGATCTTGGACTTCAGCTCTTCAGCGATCGCGCCCCTCGGCATGGCAATGCCCAGGATGAACGCGCCGAAGACGGCGTAGATGCCGCAATAATCCGTCCACCACGCCGCCACCATCAGCAGAATCATGGTGAACGGCAGCAGATACACGCTCCACGCCCCGCCGGGCGACAGCTTGGCCGCCAGCTTCGCGATCAGCCAGCGGATGCACGTCAGCGTGAAGACGGCGTACAGCACCCCGCCCCCGATCGCCATCGCCGCGATGTTCCAGTCGTGCGAAAAACTGGCGAGCACGATGGCGAGGATGCACCACGCGGCCGCGTCGTCGCTCGATCCGGCGGCGAGGGCAAGGGTTCCAATCGAGGTTCCCGACAGCCCGCGTTCATATATGATGCGGGCCAGCATGGGAAACGCGGTGATCGACATCGCCGCTCCCAAGAAGAGAATCTCCTCGGTGAGTGACACTCCCGGCGCGAACAGCGACGCGTCGTCGCGGTGGAAATACGCGATGAGCGCGCCCAGCGCGAACGGCGCCGCGATCCCCGCGATCGACACCGACAGCGCGCTGCGGAAACGCGTCCGCAAGAGCTTGGTATCAAACTCCAGGCCGACGCAGAACATGTACAAAACCAGCCCCACCTGGGCGATGCAGTAGATGACGGACATCAAGGGGTGCGGCACCTTGGTCGTGCCGATCACCACCACCTCGCCCGCGTCCCTGAGAAACTTCGGGAACAGCGACGACTGCACCGCAGGCAGAAGCAACCCCAGGAGCGACGGCCCAAGGCACACACCCGCGATCATCTCCCCCACGACCTGCGGCTGGCCGAAACGCTTGACGATCAGTCCCACAAGCCGGCACGTGAGCAGGATCGCCGAAAACTGAAGAAAGAACAGGATGGCCAGTTGCGGGTTCGACATTTCGCCCAGTCTACCACACGGGCGACTCTTGTCAGGCGAATCCTCCCGAATTCGCCCTATTCACCTTCATACACTTGCGACTTATGCAAGGCCCGTCGTCCGAGAAACACGTCGAACTCACCGGCACGCCGCTCTCCATCCCGCAGGTCGTCGCCGTCGCAAGATCGGACTCGCCGGTCCGGCTCTCGCGCCACGCCGCCGAGTCCATCGCCCGCGCCCGCGCCGTCGTCCAGCGCGCCACCACCGACGCCCAGGCCCACTACGGCGTGAACACCGGCTTCGGCTCCCTCGCCCGCAAACGCATCGACGCCGACGACCTCCGTGAATTGCAGCGGAATCTCATCCGCTCCCACGCCGCCGGGATCGGAACCCCCCTACCAAGTGACGT
>JAEUJA010000278.1 GCA_016793195.1 Phycisphaerae bacterium | reverse complement strand
TAGACGAAGGCGCGCATCTGATAGGCGAGGATTCGGCGCACCTGCTCGACCTCTTCCTGCTCGAACAGGCCGTAGATTCGGGAGAAGGTCTGGGTGGTGGACGAGGCGTGGATGGTGCCGTAGACCAGGTGGCCGGTCTCGGCGGCGTGGAGGGCGGCCTCGAAGGTTTCGTTGTCGCGCATTTCGCCGACGAGCACGACGTCGGGGTTCTCGCGGACCAGGGCGCGGAGGGCGATCTTGAAGTCCAGGCAGTCGATGCCGATCTCGCGCTGGTTGATGGTGGCTTTCTTGTCCTCGAAGATGTACTCGATGGGGTCCTCGATGGTGACGATGTGGACGGGCTTGCGCTCGTTCACGTAGTCGAGCATGGCGGCGATGGTGGTGGACTTGCCCGAGCCGGTCACGCCGCAGAGGAGCACGATGCCCTGGGGCTGCATGGCGATCTCGGACATGATGGGCGGGAGGTAGAGCTCCTCGAACCTTCTGATTTTGCTGGTGATGAGTCGGGCGGCGACCGAGAGGCTTCCCTTGGCCATGAACATGTTGACGCGGTAGCGGACGCCGCGCTCGAAGTCATAGGCGAAGTCGACCGAGCCGTATTTGTGGAGGTCCTCGATCTGCTCCTCGCTGAGGATGGCGCGGGCGATGGTCCAGAACTCGTCGGCGTCGACGGGCTCGCAGTCCAGGGGCTTGAGGGCGCCGCGGATGCGGAGCTTTGGGACGGTCTCGGACTTCATGATGAGGTCGGAGGCGTCGAGCTTCATGCAGGCCTTGAGGAACTGCCCCCAGCGGGTTTCGAAGGGATCGCCGCGCTTTTTGGTGGGAAGGGCAACGTGCCCGGTGTGCTCCGCGGGGCTGTGCGCCGATTCGGTTTCCACGCTCATCTAAAGACTCGCTTCCTCGATCGATTGTTCGGCTTGGTTCACCCGCGCCGGCCGACCCGCGCCGGCTCACCTTGATGGCGCACCCGGTTGGCCCGGCGCGCCCGACGCGCCAGCGTAGCCGAAACCCGCCCGCGGGCGAAACGGGGGTGACACGATATCAGCCCGCCCGGGACTTGCCACTCGGTCGATGGCCCAGTCCTGTCCATTCGACGCGGGGGCGGGTGGGGTTGCAGGCGCGCGGCGGCCGAACGCAGGCCGAGCGTCTCAGTCGTAATTCCACTCCGGGAGTGGCGAGGGCGTTCGTGCCGCGAAGATTTCTTCCGCCCGCCTCACGATGTCCGGGCGCGACGGTGCGAGGTCTTTGGTTTCCGCCTCGTCTTTCGACAGGTCATACACCTCGATGGGGCCGGGAGGTTTGGCCTTGGCGTTTCGGCGCACGGCCTTCATATCGCCGATCCGGGCCGCCCGCCAGCCCTTGCCCGCGGGGTATTCCCAGTAGAGGTATTCGCGGTTGGGCAGGTCGCTGCGGCCGTCGATGATCGGCGAAAGGTCAAGGCCGTCGAGGTTTGATGGCGCGCTCGCCCCGCACAGCGAGGCGATGGTGGGGAACAGGTCCCAGGACGCGACGGGGACGGACGATTCGCCGTTGGCGCGGCCCGATAACCCGCCGATCCGGGTGGCGCCGATCCAGGTGGCGATGAGGGGCACGCGGATGCCGCCCTCGTAGAGGTCCATCTTTCGTCCGCGCAGGCCGGCGGTGCTGTTGAAGAAGGTGCTATCGGCCCCGCCGACGTTGATCGTCGGGCCGTTGTCGCTGGTGAAGATCACCAGCGTGTCGCGGTCCTTGCAGCGTTCACGCAGGCGCGCGATGAGCGTGCCGACGTCCCGGTCCATCCGCGTGACCATGGCGGCGTAGGCGGCGTGGGGCTCGGGGTGCGGCAGGTAACTCTTGCCCGTGTACCCCTTTTCCTCCATCGTCCCGCGGTACTCGGCGATTGATTCCTCGGGCACCTGCATGGCCATGTGGGGCACGGGGGTGGCGAAGAGCAGAAAGAACGGGGCGGCGGCGTGGTCGTCCACGAACTTCAGCGCTTCCTCGCGCATCAGGTCGGGGGCGTAGATCGCGCCGAGCTGGTCGCCGCTCTCGTAGGCGCTGCGGTTGCCGGGGAGCGTGAAGCGTTCGCTGTTCCGATAGAGGAATGGCGGGCAGTGGTTGTGGGCGTGGCGCTGGCACATGTAGCCGAAGAAGGAATCGAAGCCGTGCCTTGAGGGATCGCCCGTGCTCCCGGGCGGGCCCAGGCCCCACTTGCCGATAGCGGCGGTGGCGTAGCCGCGGGCCCGGAGCGATTGCGCGATGGTGACGGATGATTCGGGCAGGGGCTCCTGGCCCTCGGGCGTGATCTCTTTGTTGTCGCGGATGGCGGCGTGCCCGGTGTGCAGCCCGGTGAGCAGCGTGCAGCGCGAGGGGGCGCAGACGGGGCTGCCGGAGTAGGCGTTGGTGAAGCGGACGCCCTGGGCGGCGAGGGCGTCGAGGTTGGGGGTGCGGATGAGTTTCTGGCCGTAGCAGCCGAGCTCGCCATAGCCCAGGTCGTCGGTGACGATGAGGACGATGTTGGGCGGGGGGCCGGGAGCGTGGTGGGCGGAGCCAGCCCGTCCGGTGGCGGAATCGCCCGGCGCGCCGCCGGGGCCGGAGTGGGAGGCGCAGGCGGAGAGGAGGATGGTCGTGAGCCCGGCGGCGAGCGAGCGGGCGAAGCACAGGGCGCGATTGGTTCTTCGACTTGGCATCCGGGATCACCAGGGAGTCGGGAGGCGCTTGGACCACTCGTTGAGGTACTTCGTTGGATCGAGCAGGTCGCTCCGGCGTTTGTACGGCGCGGTGCTGGTCGTGAGCGCACCGGTCGCCGTTCCTTCATAGAGCTCGAGGTGGAGCATGTCGCTCGGAACCTTGATGCCGACAAGGTGCCCGACTTTGGCGATGACTTGTCCCTGCTTGACTTTCTGCCCGCCGACGTAGCTGCCCGGCTTGATCTCGCCATATCGAACGACGTGATTCCCGTGGCGGACTTCGACGGCGTGGGTTTTGGCGTAGAAGCTGTAGGGCTCCTGGATCAGCACGCCGTCCGCGAGCGCGTGGATGGCGGTTCCTTCGGGGAAATAGAGATCGCACCCGGCGTGCTTTCGACCGCCGCTGCGGTCGGCCCCGAAGCGCCGCGCGCCGGTTTTCCAGTCGTCCTCCGGGAGCACGGAGAACGGAAACGACCATGTGTGGATATCGAAAGGATCGCCCTTGGGCCGAGCGTTCGGGAGCTTGGGCGGCGCGAAGCATATGGGCGTGACGCCGAAGGTCGGCACGCTTCGGATCGGGCCCGGCGGCGCGGACGCGCGCAGGTTGGTCGCCGACTCAACAGGCGCTCCCAAAGTCCAGACCCAGACGGGGTTCGAACCGGGCTGGCCTGGTTTTTTGCTGAGCATTCGCGTTCCTTCGTCGTCCGCGCTGGGGAGTCGCAGCGTACCGAACGGCGCCGGACAACGCCACACCCGACGGCGAAAGGTCCGTCTTGGCGAATGGCGACTGATACGAGTTCTCGGTCATCCGCACGCGGCTCCCACGCCGACGATGAGCGGAGTCCTCGAAGCGAATCGTCGCGCTCACGCCCGAGTTTGATCGGGAATGCGTATGACTCGCGGGATTAAAGTGATCTTCAGCGCGCCCAGGCGAGCCGGGCCATCAAAGACCAGGAGTGTCCAGACGGCGCGCGTCGTCCTACGGCGTCGCCTGCTTGATCACGATGTTGCCGGCTTCCTGGGGCTGGAAGGGGCTGCCGTCTTTGCCGACGTGGCTGGCGGCCTGCCACATGACGGCGCAGGCGGCGGTGAGGAACGCGACGGCGATGAAGGCCAGGGCCGTGAACATGTCGGGCGACGCGGCGCGTTTGGCGCGGCCCCCCGGAAGCTGCATCCCGAACTGACTCATCGAGAGCTCCTTTCCAAGGGGCTTAGTTGGTGCGGCTCCAGACCAGGTCGCCCTGGCCCACGGTGACGGGGCGGCCGAGGGTGTCGATCCGCCCGATGGCCCACTGCAGGTCGGTCTTCTCGATGATGATGTTGGCCACGAAGCTCCCGTCGCGGATGACGAAGAGCTTCATGTTCTCGCGGATGTTGCTGTTGGTGCCGACGTTGATCTTGGCCAGGGTCTTGCCGGTGGCGGCGTCGGCGGTGATCTGCTCGACGCGGCCCTGGATCAATTCGCCGGTGTAGACAAAGGGCTCAGCCGCGCCGGAGGCGGTCGCGGTGCGGGCCGCCCCGCCGCTGTCCTGGATGCGCTTGGCCTCGGCGAGCTGCTCGCGGAGGGCGCGAACGGTGCTGTCGAGGACCTCGTTCTGGCTCTGGATGTCGGAGAGCTTGCTCTCGAGTCCCAGGGCCTGGGATCGCAGGTCAAGCTCGCTCTTGCGGGCCGAGGAGAGCTGCGAGCTGAAGGTCGAGAGGAGCGTCTGCTGGCTCTTGGCCAGTTCCGAGAGTTCGGCGATCTTGCCGGCGATCGACTCGCGTTCGGCCTCGGCCTGGGACTTTCCGGCCTTGAGGTTGGCGTTCTCCGAGCGGAGCTGGCTGAGTTCGGTTTGGAGGTCGGCGGCCGCCTTGGCGAATCGCGACACTTCCTCTTCCTTGGCCAAGGCCCAGGCGGCGCGCTGGGTGCCCTGCTCGGCGGCGGCGGCGCGCGCGGCGATCGCGTCCAGCTGTGCGTCGGACAGGCTCTGGGTGATCTTGTGCGCGTTGGACGCGTACGAGATGGTCAAGGCCGACAGGAACACCGCCAGAATCGCGGCGACAAAGACAAGGACCTTCGTCAGAATGTGCACACTCGGCTCCTATCGGGTTGCGCCCGGCGCATGGTAGGGTGCTCACGTCCCCGTTCTCGGGGTCAGGCACCAGCGCGCTGGGGCGCAGATTGATACCGGAGAACCCCGGTTCGTGTCAAATGCCGGGCGGTTCCTTCCTTACCTTTTCCCCGAAATTGTCCGATTCGAGCCCCGGTCGGCCGCTCGGCCGAACTGTTTGGGCGCGGAGATTGACCCGGGCGTTCGGCCAACATTCGCCCGGGCGGGGGATCGCCCCTTACTCGGCCTGGGCGCGTCCGCCCGTGAGCGCGGTCAGCACCCCACGGGCCGCCGAAATCCGAACCCGCTCGTCGGGGTCCGAGAGCAGGGCGCCCAGGCGCGCCAGCGACGCCTGGCCACCGATCTCTCCATAGACCGCGGCGGCCTGGGCCCGCAAGAGCGGGTTCTGGTCCCCCACGAACTCGTCGGCGATGAACCCGCCCTCGGGCGAGCCGAGCTTGGCCAGCGCGCCGGCGATCCCCAGCCTGATCTCCGCGGGGAGCGGGCGCCCGGCCGCGTCCTTGGTCTCGGCCAGGTGGATCATGGCGCCGCTGGAGCCCTTGTCGCGCACCTGGCCCAGGATCTGAACGGCCAGGGCGGTCGCTTCGAGTTCCTCGGGGCGCGAGGGATACAGGGCGGCCCGGATGCTCTGGACCATGGATTCATCGCGGAGCTTGACCATGGCCTCGGAGATCTGGAGCTGCATGAGCTTGATCTCGGTGTCGGAGGCGCGGGGAACGCTGGCGCGGGCCGCCTGGCGGAGCAGGCCGAGGGCCGACACATTCCCGATCTCGCCCAGGCAGAACGCGGCGTGGGCGCGCACGCGCGGCGAGGAATCCGAGAGGAGCATGGTGGAAAGGGGGGATTGATCGACCGGCTTGTTCATCCGCGCCAGGCCCATGATGGCCGCCCCGCGAACAAAGGGCGAGGAGTCCAGCAGCATGGGGTTGAGCGCGGGGGCGAGGGCGTCGATCCGCGCCCGCCCGGCGGCCATGGCGGCGACCGAACGCACGCCCACGTTGTCGTCTTTCAGGCCCGAGGCGATGATCGATTCACAGCGGCGGGCGGCCATGCCCGCGGCCTCGACGGCGTTGGCGCGAACCTCGGGCGAGGCGCTCCGCGAGGCGTCCTCGATGACTTCGAGCGCCCGCTCGCGCAGCTCGGAGCTGCTGACCAGGGTGGCGGATGATGCCGCGGGCTGGGCTGCGGTCCTTGCGCCAGCGGGGCGCGGAGGGTTGGTGGGCGTGGTCGCGGGCTTGTCGGTCTTGGTGGTTGGCGCGGGGCCGTCCGAGCCGCAGGCGGGGAGCAGGCTCGCGGCGAACACGAGGGCCAGAAGGCAAGCGGCGCGAGGGGTTGAACGGTTCATGGCACGCTCCGTCGTGTTCATCAAACGTGAAAGGCAAAGGCCGGGCGCAAACTCAAGAGCTTGATCGGTCAGGCGGCGCGTGACGCCCCACCTTCCAGCCCATCAGGGTCATGGCCAGACCCGCGACCAGGCAAATCCAGGGCACGAGCCAGCCGCCCCGGGCATACGGCGTTGGGGGGGCGCCCGGTTCGGGCAATCGCACGCGGGCCGTCAAGACACCGGGCGCGTCGATCGCCCAGGCCTCTCCGTCAACGCCGACCGAGATGATCTGGCCCGCGGCATCGATGGCGGCGGAGAGGCCGGTGTTGGCCGCCCGCACCATGGGCGTGGCGTTTTCAAGGCATCGCCAGCGCGCGAGCTGCAGGTGTTCGATCCGTCCCACGCGCGACCGGCCGAACCAGCCGTCGTTGGTCAGGTTCACGAAGACGTCGGCGCGGCGGGCGTTTTCGCCCGCGATCATGCGGCGGCAGAGCGAGGCCTCGGTCACCTCGAAGCAGATGGGGGTGACGGCGCGGGCGACGCGGGCGCTGGATGACCTGATGGGCAGGTCGAAGACGGTGAGCGATTTGCCGGCGGAGAGGTCGAGGCTCATGCCCCGGGCCGCCAGGTCGAGCAGCTTCTTTTCGAGCCAGGGCCACGCGGAGATGTAGGGCATGACCTCGCCGAAGGGGGTGCGCCGGACCTTGTCGTAGCGAGCCGCCGAGACTTCGCCCGCGCGGGCGAGGAAGACGCTGTTGTACCGGTGGTCGTACTTGATGTCGATGCCGGCGGCGTCGTGCTCGACGCGGAAGCGATCGAAGGCGTCCTCGCCGATGAGCATGGGGGGCGGGAGCTCGCGCGAGAGCGCGATGGTGGCGTCGGCGAACTCGGTCGTGGCCATGCGCTCGCCGTTGGCGAGTTTGTAGGTGAGCTGGGCCGAGCGCTCGGCGGCGAGGGAGTCGGCGTCGAGCGTCAGGCCGGGTTTCATGGTCTCGGGCCAGACGACAACATCGACGTCATTTCCTGCGGCACGGCGCGAGAGTTCGGCCAGGCTCTTGAAGTCCTCGACCTGCTGGTCGGGCTTCCACGCCAGCTTGTTGTTCTGGGGCACGTTGCACTGCACGACGCCCGCGACGAACTCGCTCGTGCCCGCGCCGGGCGGGGCGAGGCCGGCGGCCAGGGCGATGAGGACCACGATCGCGCCGAGCGTGACGATCGCGGCCTTGGTTCGGCGCTGGATGAAGAGGACGATGGCGGTGGCGACGCAGGCGCAGAGGCCCGACACGCCGTAGAGCCCGATCCACGCCCCGCCGGCGGCCAGCCACGGCGCGTCGATGAGGGGCTGGGCGAGGAGGAACCACGAGTAGCCGTCGAAGAAGAGATCGCCGCGGAAGAACTCGACGCCGATCCAGAGCACCGGGGCGGCGAGGGCCAGCGGGGTCCACTTGACCGCGCGCCTGAGCATCGAGACGTAGATCGCGGGGAAGAGCGAGAGAATCACGCATAGGAGCGGGTAGCCCGGCGGCGTGACATCCATCATCCAGGCGTTTTGCAGGGCCCAGGCGGGGATGGTGCCGAGCATGAGGGCGAGAAACGAGAGATTGGGTCGGCGCAGGCCGCGGGTTGCGGCGAGCCATGCCAGCCACACGAGGGGCGTCGCGGCCACGAGGGACACCCACCACCAAGAGAGGGGTGGGAGCGCGAGCAGGAGGAGCCCGGCGTGGAACAGGCCGATGAGGAGCGCGTGCCAGGGTGCGGGCGCGCCATTGCCGCTGGTCGCTTCCGTATGAGTGAGAGGTCGTGGCGCGATCTCACTCACCATTCACCTCAGGGATCATCGCCTGAATACCAGAGTCTCCAAGGCGTTGGGCTGGGGCTTCTGCGCGGTGCGAAACCCCGGAAGAATGCCCGCCTCGGAGAGGCGGGCCACCAAATGCCCAGAGATTCTGGTCGTGCATCACCGCCCAGAGTAGTCGATCAGGCGGCCGATCTCGTTGCGGAGCTGGGCGCGGGGAACAACGCGGTCGACCATGCCGCACTTGAGCAGGAACTCGGAGCGCTGGAAGCCCTCGGGGAGTTCTTGTCGGATGGTCTGCTGGATGACGCGTGGGCCGGCGAAGCCGATGAGGGCCTGAGGCTCGGCGAGGATGACGTCGCCGAGCATGGCGAAACTGGCGGTCACGCCGCCGGTGGTGGGGTCGGTCAGGACGCTGATGAACAGGCCGCCGGCGTCGTCGTAGCGTGCAAGGGCGGCGGAGGTCTTGGCCATCTGCATGAGCGAGAGGCCGGACTCCTGCATGCGGGCACCGCCGGAGCAGCTGACGATGATGAGGGGGAGTCGTGTGCGGGTCGCTTCTTCGATCGCGCGGGTGATGGTCTCCCCCACCACGCTCCCCATCGAGCCCATCATGAAGGTGAGGTCGAGCGAGCAGAGCATCGCCTCGCGGCCCTTGATGAAGCAGCGTCCGGCCTTGATCGCGTCGGTCGCGCCGGTCTTGACCTGCTCGGCGAGCAGGCGGTCCTTGTAGCCCTTGAGGTCCTTGAACTTTAGCGGATCGGTCGGGGCCAATTCGGTGAACATCGGCTGGAACGAATCCGGGTCGGCGAGCTGCTTGACGCGCTCCGCGGCCCCGATGCGGTAGTGATGCGAGCACTCCGGGCATACGTGGAGGTTGGCCTCCAGGTGCTTGCGGTAGACCATCTTCGCGCAGCCCGGGCAGCGGAGCCAGAGCCCCTCCGGGATCGCGCTCTTTCGGGGAGTCTTGACATCCTGCCAAGTCCTGGCCGTCGTCTTCATGCTCAGCATCCCTTGCCAATCACCGGGCGCAGGCCCGGAAAAGTCCGCGGTTCAAGGTCCGACACTTACCGGGTCGCGCTGGCCGGGGCGGCCTGGGCGATGCCCAGTTTCTCCCGGAGTGTGACGCAGTCGACGGTCAAACGCTCCACGCCGGCGCCCTGGGTTGCCAATTCCCAGAGGTCCGACGTCGGCCGCCCGCTCAGGAAGCAGCGGGCCAGCCCCAGGGCAACCGGTCGCAGGACGACGACCATGGTGCTGGTCGCGCGTGCGTACCGGGGAATCAGCCGGCGAAGGGCCGCCACCATTCGGTCCCTCGCCTCGTCGATCGATTCGCCTTCCGGGGCACAGACGCTGGCGGGGTCTTCCTTCCAGCGCCGGTACGCCGTGGGGCAGCGTTCTTCCAAGTCCTTCTCGCGGACGCCTTCCCAGAGTCCCAGACCGACCTCTGCCAGTTCGTCGATCACCTTGACCTTGGCGTCGACGGCCTTGGCGACCTCCTCGGCGGTGGCCCTGCTTGCTTCGTCGGGGCCGCAGAGAACCAATTCCACGACCTGACCGCGAAGCTGGCGGGCCCGCTGGGCGGCCGCGTCTTTGCCGCAGGGGCAGAGAGGCAGGTCCGCCGCGCCGGCGACGCGCCCCTCGCGCTCCCACGCGGTCGCACCGGCCCGAACCAGCCAGACCGCGGCATGTGTGGCCTTACCCATACGAAGTCGGCCCGTTCCACGGGCCGTTCCATCAGGCGACCGGCTCAGCGATACCTCGCAAAGTCAGCTGCCCAGGCGTCTCCAACGGCTAAGAGTTTAGCAAGACGGCGGCGTGGAGCAACGACCTGTAACCAAACACCGATCGAATACCGATCAAATCACGATCATTGGTTATTGGACGCTTACTTGGGGTGCATTTGGGCTGCGATCAGCGCGTGGGGTCGCCGCGAAGGGCGGCGATGACGCCGGGTCGTTCGGCGGCGGGGCGACCGAAGATCGCGGTTGCGGCGACGATCACGTCGCAACCGGCGGCGCGGACTTCGGCGGCGTTTGCGAGGCTCACCCCGCCGTCCATCTGGATGCGCATGGCGGGGTAGGTTGCGCGGAGGCGCTTGGTCTTGGCGAGGACTTCGGGCATGAAGGCCTGGCCGGAGTAGCCGGGGTTGACGGACATGACCAGGAGCAGGTCGGCCAGGTCGGCCAGGGCCTCGATTTTTTCGATCGGGGTGGGGGGGTTGATGGCGACCCCGACCGAGGCGCCCAGGGCGCGGACGCGGGCGGCGAGGGCGACGGCGGCGTCGCGCGAGACGACCTCGCAGTGGAACGTGATGTTGCCGGCGCCGGCCTTGGCGAATGGCTCGATGAACAGCGCGGGGTCGGTCACCATGAGGTGGACATCGAGGAATGCGTCGGGCAGGGCGCGGCGGACGCAGCGGCAGAGGTCGGGGCCCATGGTGAGGTTGGGCACGAAGTGCCCATCCATGACGTCCAGGTGCAGGGCGTCGGCGCCGGCCCGGAGCACCTCGCCGGCGTCGCGGCCCATGTGGGCAAAGTCCGCCGACAGGATCGACGGTGCGATGACGGGGAGGCGAGACGGCGAGAGGATCGGGTGGGCCATGGGCCCGACTGTAGTGGGCCCGAATCCCTACGATCGACCCCGCGGTGTTGGCCGCGGACTGGCAACGACCCCGAGGAGACCCGCATGGGCAGCCCCGCCGCGACCTCAACCCCCGACCTGGCTTCCCTGCGTGCGCGCCTGGCGGAGATCGGTCAGGACCATGTGCTGAACTTCATCGATCGTCTCGACGAAATGCGCCGGCGTGCCCTGCTGGACCAGATCTGCGCGATCGATCTGGCGGGACTCCCGCTCCTCGTGGACGAATACGTCAAGAAGAAGCCGGGGTTTGTGCTCGCGCCGGACCTCGCGCCCGCGCCGTTCTATGCGTATGACCATCGCGCGGGGCGCGGCTGGGACCGGGCGGCGTATAAGAAAGCAGGCGAGGCGCTCATCAGCGCGGGCAAGGTCGCGGCGTTTGTGGTCGCGGGGGGGCAGGGATCGCGCCTGGGCTATGAAGGGCCCAAGGGGTGCTTCCCGGGCGGCGCGGTGAGCCGGAAGCCGCTGTTTGCGATCTTCGCCGAAGGATTGCTCGCCACCGAACGCCGCTACGGCAAGCCCATCCCGTGGTACATCATGACCAGCCCGCTCAACCACGGGGCGACGCTCGCGTTCTTCCAGGACAACCACTACTTTGGCCTTCGCCCGCAGGACGTGATGTTCTTTGCCCAGGGCGTCATGCCGTCGCTCGACATCCGCGACGGACGGATGCTCATGGCCTCGGCCTCGGAGATCGCGACCAACCCCGACGGGCACGGCGGGTCGCTGAAGGCGCTGGCGGTGTCGGGCGCGCTTGGCGACATGAAGAAGCGGGGGATCGAGCACCTGAGCTATTTCCAGGTCGACAATCCGCTGGTCCGCGTCATCGACCCGGTTTTCATCGGGCTGCACGCGACGGCGCCGGATTCCTCCGGCGAGATGTCGAGCAAGATGATCCCCAAGGCGTACCCGGAGGAGAAGCTGGGCGTCTTCTGCAAGGCCAACAAGAAGCTCGACGTGATCGAGTATTCCGACCTGCCCGTCGAGCTGTCAAAGGAGCGCGGCGAGGACGGGCGGCTGAAGTTCCTCGCCGGTTCGATCGCGATCCACGTGATCGGCGTGTCATTCATCGAGAAGCTGAATCACGATCCGGCGTTTTCCTTGCCGTATCACCGCGCGGAGAAGAAGATCGCCTGCATCGATCCCGCGACGGGGAACGCGATTGCGCCGTCGAGCAACAACGGCGTGAAGCTCGAGCGGTTCGTGTTTGACGCGCTGGCGTTTGCGAGCAAGCCGATCGTGTACGAGACCGATCGATTGGAGGAGTTCGCGCCGATCAAGAACGCGACGGGCGTCGACAGCGTGGAGAGCTGCGCGCAGCTCCAGACGGCGCGGGCGGCCAAATGGCTCGAGGCGGCGGGTGTCAACGTCGCGCGCCAGAGCGATGGCACGCCGGACTGCGTGCTGGAGCTGTCGCCTCTGACGGCGCTGGAGCCCGCGGACCTTCGGGGCAAGCACCTGCCGAAGGCGATCGAGGCAGGGGCGAGGCTGGCGCTGTAAGCGAGAGGCGTCGGACGTCGGGGAGAGCGAAGCAGCGGAGCAGCGAAGCAGCGAGACAGGGAAGAAGAGGAGAGCGATCGATCGGGCGCGAAGGCCCGATGCCTGATACCCGATGCCTTTTCTATGGACGACCGCTTCACAAGATTCCCCGCCGCGCTGGCCAGCCATGCACGAACCGTGCGCATCGACGGCGTGATCCCGGCGCTTTTGGCGCACCCCGACTGGAAGACGCCCGCGCCGGTCGTGGTCTGGATGCACGGGCGGACCGCCAGTAAGGAACTCGACCCCGGACGCTATCTCCGCTGGCTCCGTGCCGGCCTCGCGACCTGCGCGATCGATCTCCCCGGGCACGGCGAACGCTTCGACGCCTCGCTCCAGGACAACGCGGGCACCATGCGCGTGCTGGCGCGGGCGCGGGGCGAGATCGATCGCGTCGTCGACCACCTGCGCTCGCTCGGTTTCTTTGATCTCTCGCGCATGGGCCTTGGCGGGATGTCGGCGGGCGGCATGGTGACGCTGCGCCGCCTGTGCGACCCCCACCCCTTCGTGTGTGCCGCGGTGGAAGGGACGACCGGCTGGCTGGGCGGGCTGTATTTCCCGCACGAATCGGGGGCGGCCGGCGGCCCGCGCGCCGCGGTGATCGCCGACCGACAGAGCGTGCGCGACCAGGACCCCTGGGAGCATCTCGACACCTTCGCGCCCGTGCCGCTCTTGGTCCTCAACTCCGAGGCGGACCAGATCGTCCCCTACGAGGGCGTGCGCCGGTTTCTGTACGCGCTGCGGCGTCACTATCAGGGGCGCGGCGCCGACGCGGCGTTGATCGAGGCGGTCACCTGGAAGCACACCGGCGCGCCGCAGGAGCACGCGGGCTTCGGGAATGCGTCGAATGAGGCCAAGAACATCCAGACCGAGTTCCTGACACGCTGGCTGAGGCCCACGCCGCTGGCGCGGACGTGACGCGCCGGTTCGCCGCAGCCTTCTGCGAGCTTCTCAGAGTCTTTCACGGCGGGATCATCGCTGCTAGTCTGTGCCCGTGCCCGACCCGGCCCCATCAACCGCCACGCCGCCCGCGCTCGATCGCGCGGGGCCCGATCGAGCCGTCATCCGTTCGGCCCGACTGTCGCTCTTTGTGCTGCTGGCGATCAACCTGTTCAATTACATCGATCGCTATATCCTGGCCGCCGTCGAGCCGAGGATCCGGGAGGCGTTTTTCGCCAAGGACGACCCCGATGCCGCCACCAAGCTGGGCGTGCTGGGCTCGGCGTTCATGATCTCGTACATGGCGATCGCGCCGGTCTTTGGCTGGCTGGGCGATCGCACGCGGCGCTGGACCATCATTGGCCTGGGCGCCATCGCCTGGAGCCTGGCGTCCGGCGCGTCGGGTCTGGCGACCACCTTTACCGCCCTGCTCATCACGCGGGTCTTTGTCGGGATCGGCGAGGCGGCCTATGGCCCGACGGCGCCCACGGTTATCGCCGATCTTTACCCCGTCCATCGGCGCGGGGCCGTCCTCTCGTGGTTCTATGTCGCGATCCCCGTCGGCACCGCGATCGGCTACGGCGTGGGCACGGTGGTGGCGGCCAAGACCGACTCGTGGCAGTGGCCGTTCTATGTCGTCGTTCCCTGGGGGATTGCGCTTGGGGTCTGGGCGATGTTCCGCCCCGAGCCGGCGCGGGGCCTGTCCGATCGAGTCGACAGCAAGCGGAAGATGTCCCTGGCCGACGTGCTGATCCTCGTGAAGACCAGGTCTTACCTGTTCAATCTCGCCGGGATGACCGCGATGACCTTTGCGCTGGGCGGCATTTCGTTCTGGATCCGCACCTATGTGAATGAGTATCGCGGGCTCAACAACGAGGCCGCCGTGGGAACGACGTTCGGCGCCATCGTCGTCGTCACCGGGCTCTCCGCCACGCTCTTTGGCGGTTGGCTGAGCGATCGACTCCGCGCCCGCTTCGGCGGCTCGTATTTTCTCGTGTCCGCGGTCGGCATGTTGATCGGCTTCCCGCTGTTCCTGTGCGTGCTGTATGTGCCGTTCCCGTGGGCGTGGGGGTTCCTGGCGGCCGCGGTCTTCTGCCTGTTCCTGAACACGGGCCCGAGCAACACGATCATTGCGAACGTGACGCCGGCGTCGCTGCGCTCGACGGCGTATGCCGTGTCGATCTTCACGATCCACGCCCTCGGCGATGTCATCTCGCCGCCCATCATCGGGCGCATCTGCGACGCGACCCGCACCGCGGCACTCCCCCACGGCGACATGAACAAGGCGTTCCTCGTCATTTCACTGGCGATGCTGGCGAGCGGTGTGCTGTGGGCCCTTGGGGCCAAGTTCCTGGCCGAGGACACGGCGCGTGCCTCGGGCGCTGGCGGGGCGCCGGGCGCGTAGTGGTTCTTGCGACGCGGAGTCCCCAACTTCTGTCGGGGGCTGGAACCGCCTCCCTCTCTCGCGCGCCACCTCTACTACCCTTGGTCCATGAGCCAGGCCAACACCGATCCCACCATGCTCGCGGGCGCCAAGGCGCGCAAGCCGCGCGTGAGCGAAGTCCCTTCTCCCGACGGCCGCTTCGGCCAGTTCGGCGGGTCGTATGTGCCCGAGACGCTCACGGCGGCGCTCCGCCAGCTCTCCGATGTCTATGACCACGCCGCGAGCGACCCGAAATTCTGGGACGAGCTTCGGTCACTGTTCAAGACGTTCGTGGGTCGGCCCACGCCGCTCTACAAGGCCGCGCGACTCACGGACTACGCCCGATCGATCTCGACCAAAGTGGGCGGCGTGGGGCAATCGGCGACCATCTGGCTCAAACGCGAGGACCTGGCGCACACGGGCGCGCACAAGATCAACAACACGCTGGGGCAGGGCCTGCTCGCCAAGCGGATGGGCAAGCGTCGCATCATCGCGGAGACCGGGGCTGGTCAGCACGGCGTCGCGTCCGCCACCGCCGCCGCCCACCTGGGCCTCACCTGCGAGGTCTACATGGGGGCCGAGGACGTGCGGCGTCAGCGCCTCAACGTCATCCGCATGCGCATGCTGGGCGCGAAGGTGAACGAGGTCGACGCCGGCTCGCGCACGCTCAAGGACGCCACCAACGAGGCGATGCGCGACTGGATGGGCTCGGTGGAGCACACGCACTACATCATCGGCTCGGTCGTCGGCCCTCATCCCTTCCCCATGATCGTCCGCGATTTTCAGAGCGTGATCGGCAACGAATGCAAGGCCCAGTGTCTCCGCCTCTTTGGCAAGCTCCCCGATTGCGTGGTCGCGTGCGTGGGGGGCGGGAGCAACGCCGCGGGCATCTTCTATCCCTTCGTTGACGATGAATCCGTCAAGCTCCTGGGCGTTGAGGCCGGTGGGCGCGGGACGTCGCCGGGCGCCCACGCCGCCCCGCTCACCTACGGCACGCCGGGCATTCTGCACGGCTCGCTGAGTTATGTGTTGCAGGACCCGTTCGGGCAGACCGCCGACGTTCATTCGTGCTCGGCGGGCCTGGACTATCCGGGCGTGGGCCCGGAGCACTCGTACTGGAGGGACGCGGGGCGCGTGCAGTATCTTGCGTGCACCGACGATCAGGCGCTGGACGCCTTCGAGCTGCTGGCGCGGAGCGAGGGGATCATCCCCGCGCTGGAATCATCGCACGCGATCTTCGAGGGCGTCGTCGCCGCGGCACGCATGAAGGAGGATCAGCATCTGGTGATCAACCTCTCGGGGCGTGGCGACAAGGACGTCGACGAGGCGGCGCGCCTGCTGGCGGAGCGTCGGCAGAAAGAGGCGTGATGTACGCGTGCGTCACGGACATGACTTCGGGTCCGAGCGCTCGGATTTGCTCGCGGACCCGCTCATCCGCGGCGTGAACAGGCGGGCCGGGGCGGCGCTCCGCGGTCGGTGCTCCTTGTCTTGCTCAAGAAGCCCTAGCGCCGGCGCCGTCCCAGCACCAGGCGGCGCGTCAGGGCGGCGAGCAGACGCCCGATCGATTCGCCCGCGCCGTGGATCGCCAACACGGCGCGGAGCCGGCGCAGGCCGTGATCTTCGGTGTCGATCGAGAGCGCCCGCTTGACCCAATAGCGAGCGCGCGTCAATCGCCCGGTCTTGAAGTACGCGACCGCGAGGTTGTGCATGGGCGCCAGCATCCGCGGCTCGAGCTTCAGCGCCGAGAGGGCCGCCTCGATCCCGTCGGGCGAGCGATCGGCCTCAAAGCAGGACACCGACAGGTCGTGGAACGCGCCCGCGTCGCTCGCGTCGCGCTCCGTCAGTCGGCGGAAAACGTCGACCGCGCGCGAGGCCCAGCCCACCGAGAGCAGCGCCTGCCCCAGCGCCGACAGATCGACATTCTCGAACATCTCGGCGTCGCGCGCCAGGATCGAAAGCTCTTCATCGAGCAGCGCCCGGGCCCGCTCCAGCGTCGAAGGGTCGCGCTGGCGCAGAAGAATGTGGGCGATCGCCGTCCGCGCCCGCGGCAGGCCGGCGTCGAGGCGCAGGACCACCTCCAGATGCCGCAGCGCCCGGCGCGCGTCGCCCGACAGGTCCGCCAGCTTGCCCAGCATCAGGTGCGCGCCGACGTGCTCAGGCTCGAGTTCCAGCACGCGCCCGGCCTTTTCCTGCGCTTCTGCGAGGCGGTTCATCGACGCCAAAAGGTCCGCGAGTTCCAGGAGTGTGTCGGTGTCGCCGGGGTTCTGGCGGAGTTCCAGCAGGTAGAGCTGGCGTGCCCGCTCGGGGCGACCCAGGGCCGCGTACGCCTCCGCCAGGCGCGCCTGCATCCCCGGCAATTCCGGGTCCAGCTTCGACGCCTCGCGCAGGCACCAGATCGCGCGCTCGTATTCCTGGCGATCCAGCAGCACGTCCGCCATGGCGGCGTACAGGTCCGGGTTCGAGGCGTCGACCTGCTGCGCCAGGTAGAAGGCCAGCTCCGCCTGCTCATAATCGCCGATCCGCGCGAACGCCTCGATCCGGTGGATCAAGGGCTCGCTGGACGCGGGCGCCAGTTTCCCGGCCTGCTCGAACCACGGCAGGGCGCACTTGGGCTCGTCGAGGTGCATGTGCGACAGGCCGACCATGATGAGCGGCTGGGGGTCCGAGGGCTCCAAGCGCGAAGCTTCGCCGAACGCGTCCAGCGCGTCCCGATGGCGTCCCGCCGCGTTCAGCGTCAGCCCGAGGTTGAAGTGCCATTCGCCCTGATACGGGTTGAGCGCGATGGCGCGCCGGAGCTCGGAGACGGCGTCGTCCCATCGCCCCGACTGGTAGAAGTCGTGGGCACGCTCCACGTGCTGCTCGGCATCGAACCAGTCGTTCATGGCCTGGTGCCCCTGTCGGCGACGCGCCAACCCTCGGCGAACCGGACGCTCCCCGAATCGTAGAGAACGTCAAGCCTCGCATCAACGACCGGCCGATACGATCGCACCGTGGCAACCTGGCGAATCTCACGCCCGCGCAGCCCCACTTCCCGGACCCTGGGCCCGGGGGTTGCGCGCCGCGCTGACTTTGTCCGCGCCGTGCCGTTCGCCCTGTTGTTCGGGGTTCTGGCGATGGTCGCGCCCCTGACAGCGCCCGTGCTCGCCCAGCCCGAGCCCGGCGCGGTCGACCTATCCGGTGGCGTCGCCGATCACTGGGCCACGCTCAATTCGCCCAAAGCCGATCGCGCCGCCAAAGCGGC
>JAEUJA010000273.1 GCA_016793195.1 Phycisphaerae bacterium | reverse complement strand
GCGGCGCGGGGTGCGGCATCCGCGCGAGCCCCGAGCGCCAGCGAGGGGGCGGGTTCACTGCGAACTGGTGCGGTCGCGGCACGAGGAGCGGAGGTAGGTTTGGCGCCCGCCGCGGCGCGAACGTCCTTCTCAAGCACGCGGCCGCCGATGCCCGTGCCGGTGAGCGTGTCGATGTCCAGGCCGAGGTCGCGCGCCAGGCGGCGCACGGCGGGAGTTGCCAGAGCCTTGCCCGGGGCGGCGGAAACACCCGCCGCGGAAGCGGACATCTGGCCCACCACCGTGCCCGCGTCCTCGGCACGCTCGGCGACTTCGGCCTGGGCGCTGCCGTTGGACGAAGGCTCGGGCCTGCTCGATGCACCGCTCTGGAGTGCGGCGCCACCGGGAGCGCTGCCAACAGGAGCGACGCTCGCGGAACCGGCGCCCTCATAGCTCACGAGCGGATTGCCGACGTGCAGAATCTCGCCCTCCGTGCCGTGGAGCTGCTTGATCACGCCCGTGCGCGGCGAGGGAACCTCGACCAGCGCCTTGTCGGTCTCCATCTCGGCGAGGATGTCGTGCTCGCTCACGGCCTGGCCGACGGCGACGCGCCACTTGATGAGCTCGGCCTCGTGAACGCCCTCGCCCAGGTCGGGGAGGATGAAGACATTGGGATCGGCGGATTTCTGGTGGGCCATGGCGTGACCTCGGCGGAGTGGTTCGGGATGCCCGCAAGGCGCGGGAAAGAAGAATAGCGCCGGGACACAGCAGAGGGAACGTGGCGGAGTGCGATCGCGGTCAGGATTCGCCCGGAGTTTGTGAATGGTCGCATTGAAGTCGGGGCGGGCTTGCCAACGAAAAGCCCCCGAGTGAAATCGGGGGCTCTGATTCTCTTCCAATTGCCAAGTGCCCAGTGCCTATCGCCTGCTCAATACGCCATCGTCAGCCCGATCGTTTCCACGATCCGCTTGGCGTCGGGGAGGTAATCGAGCTCGAGCTTGTAGTAAGGCATGACGGTGTCGAAGCCCGCGACGCGCTGCACGGGAGCCTTGAGGTAGAGGAAGCAGTGCTCTTGGATGATCGTCGCCAGTTCGCTGGCCATGCCGCAGGTCTTGGGGGCCTCCTGTACGACGACGCAGCGCCCAGTCTTCTGAACCGACTGGATGATCGTGTCGGTGTCGATCGGGTAGATGGTGCGGAGGTCGATGAGCTCGACGGAGACATCGTCGGGGAGCGTGTCGAGCGCCTCAAGGCACTGGAAGACGTTGGCGCCCCAGGTGATGACCGTGATGTCGCTGCCTTCCTGCACGACCTTGGCCTGGCCGATCGGGATGGTGTAGTCGCCCTCGGGCACTTGCTCGCGGTAAGAGCGATAGACGCGCTTGGGCTCAAAGAAGACGACGGGGTCGGGGTCGCGGATGGCGGAGAGGAGCAGGCCCTTGGCGTCGCTGGGTGTGCTGGGGCAGATGACTTTCAGGCCGGGCGTGTGGGCATAGATCGCCTCGGGCGAGTCGGAGTGGAGTTCGGGCGCGTGAATCCCGCCGCCCCACGGCACGCGGACCGTGAGCGGGACGGTGACGGCGCCGCGTGTGCGGGTGCGGTATCGGGCGGCATGGTTGCAGAGCTGGTCGTAGGCGGGGCCCAGGAAGCCCTCGAACTGAATCTCGGGGATGGGTCGCATCCCGGCCATGGCCAGGCCGATCGCGGTGCCCATGATGCCGGATTCGGCGAGCGGCGTGTCGACGACGCGGTCCGCGCCGAAGACTTTTTGCAGGCCGTCGGTCACGCGGAAGACGCCGCCGTTGAGCCCGACGTCTTCGCCGAGCAGGACGACGCGGGGGTCGCGCTCGAGCTCTTGATAGAGGGCCTCGTTGATGGCGTCGACGAGGGTGAGGCCTTTTTCGATCATCATCGGGGTACGGGGCATGGGGAGCTCCGGATGAATCGGTTTGCGAATTCGTTGGGACGTCAAAGACCAGGCGCTACGCGATGACAGAGTTGTCCAGACCGACTTGGTTCGGGTCTTGCGCCAGACTCGCCGTTCGAAGGGTCTTCTTCTGCAACTCCAGTTCCGCCGGCAGTGTCGCGTAGGTGTAATCAAAGATGTCGTCGGTCGAGGGCTTGGCGATCCCTTCGGCGGTCTTGACCACCTCGGCCACGATCGCGCGGGATTTCTCTTCGTGGGCCGCCTGCATGTCGGCGTTCCACAGGCCCTTGCCCTCGAGGTACTTCCGCAGGCGGATCATGGGGTCCTTGGCGGTCCAGGCCCCGACCTCGTTGGGGTCGCGGTAGCGCCTGGCGTCGTCGGCGGTGGTGTGGTCGGCGAGGCGGTAGGTGACGGCCTCGATGAACGACGGGCCGCCGCCG
>JAEUJA010000271.1 GCA_016793195.1 Phycisphaerae bacterium | reverse complement strand
CGGGCATCAACGAGTTCAAGCTCAACATCGGCGACTGGTCCCAGTACTGGCCCTCGACCGGCAACGTCAAGGTGTCGTCGAACGGCAGCCCCATCGACATCTTCTTCTACGACAACACCAACCCCAGCGACGGCTGGTCGCCCAACTCGCAGCGCGTCGGGTACACCGACCAGGGCGGCACGGGCTTTGAGATCATCGGCGACTTCAACGGCTGGTCGGCCCCCATCGGCACGCTCACCAATATGGGCGGCGGCCTCTACGAGGGCACCTTCAACATCGCCGCCGGCGGCTACGGCTTCAAGTTCCGCTCCACCGCCCACGGCTGGAGCATGAGCTGCGGCCACAACCTGGCCGACTGGGACGACAACGCCTTCGTCACCGTCGGCTCCGATCCCGTCAAGTTCTCCCTCGACGTGACCCACGGGCGCTGGAAGACCGAAAACGTCCCGACCCCGGGCGCGCTGGCGCTCTTTGGCGTGGGCGCCCTGGCCGCGTCGCGCCGCCGGCGCTGATTCTGGTTCATTGTCTCGGCCCCCGCCATTGAGCCGGGCCGACACTCGGAGATTTCACGCGCGGGCCGCTCTGCAAGGGGCGGCCCGTTTTTTGTTCCGTGCGCGATCGCGCGCGTCGGTTTTCCGCGCGCTTATCCTCCCCCATGCGCATCCTCCTCACCAACGACGACGGCATCCGCGCGCCAGGGATCGCCGCCATGTACTCCGCGCTCATCGATCCCGCCTTCGGACCGCCCCTGGGCGAGGTTCTCTGCGTCGCGCCCCTCGAGGTTCAGTCCGCCACCTCCCACGGCGTCACCTTCAACACCCCGCTCATGACCCGCGCCGAATCCATCGACCTCGGCACGCCCGTCGTGCGCGGCGTCGCGGTCGACGGCAGGCCCGCCGACTGCGTCAAGCTCGCCCTCTCCTGCATCTGGCCCGAGCACTTCGGCCAGGGCTCGCGCCCCGACCTGGTGATCTCGGGCATGAACGCCGGCGCCAACTGCGGCATCAACGTCATCTACTCGGGCACCGTCGCCGCCGCCATCGAGGCCGCGTTCCTCGGCGTGCCCTCCATCGCGGTCAGCATGATGCTCACGGGCGAGCGCTCGCGCTTCGACGTCGCCGCCCGCGAGGCCCGCAAGACGATCGAGCGGCTGATCGCGCAAGGATTGCCGGATCGCCACGAATGTCTCAGTATCAACATCCCGAAGGTCGAGGCGGAGCGGGCAATGCCCCCAATCCGCGTTTGCCCCATGAATACGCACGGGCTGGTCGATCGCTACGAGCGTCGGGTGAGCCCGGGCGGGCAGGTGTACTACTGGGCCGCGGGGCACGGCCTGGATTTCCATGCGACCTCGGAAGGCTCCGACGTCGACCTGCTCAAGGCCGGGTACATCACGGTCACACCGCTGGACTATGACCTGACGCGCCACGCGGCCCTGGATCGCTGGGGTTCCCACGTGAAAAAAGCCTAAAAAAAAGGCGGCCACAAGTATTACTTGCGGCCGCCCGGAGGGAGAAAGAGAGAGTCTTGTCGCCCGGAGGCGTGATCGCTCTTGATTGCCGCGGGAGGTCCCGCCGGTCTCCATTCCCGACTTCGGTGTGAAGCCGGGCAACTTGTTATCGACCTAGGCCAAGAGGTTGCCCACATTTTTCAGGGCCGCGGGCAGATTCTTGCGGATCTCCTCGAACTTCTCGCTCGACAGCTTGATGGCGTCCCGCACGTCGGCCCCCACTTCCAGGCTCTGGAGGTCCAGGCGGAAGCCCGGGGCCGCCTCGCAGGCCAGGCGGTCGGCGATGTGGACGATCGTGGTCAGGGTTCGGCTCTCGGCGGGCAGTTCCAGCGGGTTGTGGTGGAACCCGGTGACCAGCGAGAAGCTCTTGGGGAACTTCCATTTCTCCGCCAGGCCCGCGCCGAACTCCGTGTGTGTCGCGCCGAAGACCTTGCCCTCGACGTCGCGCATGTTGACCTGCGGCACGCCGTTGCTGTCGCACTTCACCGTCTCCAAGACCTCGATCAGCTTGTTGCGGTCGTACTGCATCTCGACCATCACGCCGATGTCGTGGATCAGGCCGGCCAGGAACGCCTCGTCGGAGAGGCCCAGGCGGAGCGAATCGGCGATCACCTTGCAGGTGGCGGCGACGGCGGTGGAGTGGTTCCACAGGTCGCGGGCCGAGAAGCTCGGCGTCAGCTCCCCGCCGCGGAAGAGCTTGGCGAGGCTGGCGGCGATGGCGATGTTCTTGACGGCGTTGAGGCCGAGCATGACGATCGCGCGGTTGATCGACGCGATCTGGCCCGGCAGGCCGTAGAAGGCCGAATTGACGACCTTGAGGATTCGGCTGCACAGGGCCGGGTCGTTGGAGATGACCTTGTGGAGGTCCTGGGCGGTGGACTTGGGATCCTCGACCAGTTCGACGATTTTGAGGGTGATCTCCGGGAGGGTCGCGATGTGGGAGATCTCGCGGATCGCGGAGGATACGACCTGTTCTTTGTTCTCTGTGGCCGAGCTCATGCCGCTAGCTCCCTCGTCTGGTCGTGGGACAATGGACCGATCAACGTCCCTCCTGAATCGGCGCGCGCGGGGCGTGACTTTCGGACCGTCTGGGAAGTTGGCCCGGTCGCGTGCCGCACCCGCGAGTTCGGCCGCCCGCTATCGGACGTTGACCAAACGGACGGGCCCGAGCCGAGTCCTTATGTCTTGGAGCGTGCCGCACGATCCGATACGCTGAGAGACCTCGCCCGTGGGGAGCATTTCCATGTCCGACGCACACGCGCCCGCGCTCGACGTCGCCATCATCGGCGCCGGGCCCGCCGGCGCCACCGCCGCCGCCATCCTTCTTCGCTACAACCCCGCGCTCCGCGTGGCGATGATCGAGAAGGAGAAGTTCCCGCGCCCGCACATCGGCGAGAGCCAGCTGCCGGGGATCAGCGCGATCCTGGACGAGATGGGCGTGTGGGACAAGGTCGAGGCGGCCAATTTCCCCATCAAGCTCGGTGCGTCCTACACCTGGGGTCGCAACCAGGACGTGTGGGATTTTGACTTCTACCCGGTCGAGCAGTTCAAGGACGAGCCGCGCCCCGCCCGGTTCGAGGGCCAGCGCCGCTTCACGGCCTTCCAGGTCGACCGCGAGGTCTACGACACCATCCTCGCCGAGCACGCCGTCTCGATGGGCGCGCGGTGGCGGCAGGAAACGCTCGTCCGTGAAGTCATGATCGAGGACGACCGCGTCACCGGCCTGCGCCTTGACTCGGGCGAGATTGTCACCGCGCGCTACTACATCGACGCTTCCGGCACCGTCGGCGTCCTCCGGCGCGCCCTCAACATCGACGTCACCATCCCCGAGGAACTCAAGAACATCGCCGTCTGGAGCTACTGGGACAACGCCGAGTGGGCCGTCAAGATCGGCGTGGGCGGCACGCGCGTGCAGGTTCGCTCGCTCCCCTACGGCTGGGTCTGGTTCATCCCCATGGGTCCGACCAAGGCCAGCGTTGGCCTGATCTGTCCCGCCGAGCACTACCGCAAGACCGGGCACAAGCCCGAGGACCTCTACCTCCGCGCCCTGGCCGACCAGAAAGAGATCGCGGCCCTTCTTTCCAAGGCACGCCAGTACCGCCCAATCGAGTCCACCAAGGATTGGTCCCAGGTGGCGGCCCGGCTTGTCGGCGAGAACTGGTTCGTCGTCGGAGAGGCCGCGGGCTTTGCCGATCCCATCCTCGCCGCCGGCATGACCCTGGCCCACACCTCCGCGCGCGACGCCGCGTACACCATCCTCGAGCTCGACCGCAAGGAGCTCCCCCGCAAGTGGCTCCTGGCACGTTTCGACGAGAAAAACCGAAACAACATCCGGCAGCACATCCAGTTCGCCCAGTTCTGGTACGCCTCCAACGGCTGCTTCACCGACCTGCAGGAGCACTGCTCGGCCATCGCCAAGGAGGCCGGCATGAAGCTCGACCCCAGGCGCGCCTGGCAGTGGCTCGCCCAGGGAGGCTTCGCCACCGAGGCCATCGACAGCCCCACCTTCGGCTCCTTCGATCTGGGCTCCTCAAAGCAGATCGTGGAGTGGTTCTCCGGCGAGGCCTCGGCCTTCGAGCTCGACAAGTACAACGTCTACAAGCTCAACCTCACCGGCGCCACCAAGGACGCGCTGGGCAACCTCGCCGACGGACGCATCGCCCGCATCGACTGCTACCGGCGTGGGCCCAAGGTCCTGCCCGTCACCGGCTACTACAAGATCATCATCGACGCCCTGAAACACACGCGCGACTCAAGGACCATCATCACCAGCATCCAGCAGCACATCGCCGCCACCCGCCCCGAGCACGAGCGATGGCACCACCTCTCCAAAGTCCTCCAGACCATCGAGGCCATGCTCGTCGAGGGCTGGGTCCTTGGCTCGGTCGATCCCAAGCAGCCCATGCCCAGGATCAGCAAGGGCGGCGGTCGATTGATCCGCTCCAATGAAGACGGGAAGCGCGCCGCCGCGGCCAGGGATCAAGCCTCCAACACCCCGCCCGGCGCGGCGCAATGACCGCGAGCCATGACCCTTGCGCCGGATGTTGTCACGCATGCTCGCGTGCAGGATCCCTCGCTCGCCGCCGAGGTTCGCCCAAGGCAGCGCCCACGAGAATCGCGGGCTCTGCGCAATCTCGATCAAACGCGGGCGTCGGCACGAGGATTCGCTCGAGGACTCCGCTCATCGTCGGCGTGGGAACCGCGTGCGGATGACCGAGAACTCGTATTACTTCGACGTCCCCGCCGCCCGCGTGCGCGCCTCGCTGAACAGCCTGGGCAGGCCGAGCTTCTGGAAGAGCGACACGGCGTTCTGGTTCTCGACGCGGTAGACGTACAGCTCTTCCGAGCGGTTGTCGAGCGTGAGCAGCATGTCCTCGTTCCCCACCGGGAACGTCATCATCGTGTAGTCGCCCACCGCGCTGACCATCCCCGCCCCGCCGTCGCCGCCGCGTCCGATCTGCATCGCCTGGGCCCGCCACGCCAGCAGCGCGACGAGCAGCACCGCGCTGGCCGACAGCATCCAGCGCACGCCGCGCTCCGGGTCTCGCCCGGCGAGCACCGGCCCGGCGCCGCATGTCATGTCCAAGTTTGTGTCGTCGCGTTGATCGTTCATGGCGTCACCTCCCGGGCTGGGCCTTGGAGTCCGTGTCGAGATTGCGGTACCCGATCCCCACCAGCGACTTTCGCGTCTGGTCCCAGCGGACCGCGACCATCTCGCGGTTGGCCGCGTCCAGGATGTACACCGCGGCGTTGCTCCCGCTCACGGTTTTGCCCGCGACCATCGTGTACTCGCCCCGGGCCCGGGCCGGGTTGCCCGGCTGGGCCGTCGCCGGCGCCGAGAGCATCACCAGTCCCAGGGCGAGAATCAGCGCGCCGTTGACGACGGCCAGCGCTCGAACGCTCGGCTTGCCCGCCATGAATCGTCCTTTCAAGAAGCTCCGTTCGACGCCGCCCGGTCGGGGATTTGCCAATGCGCGTGCCCCGGTCTGCGTGCGGTGGTCTGCGTGCGGTGGTGTGCGTGCGCGGGAGGGGAGTGCGCCAGTGCGCGGGCCCGTCCGGGATTCAGTCCTGGTGCCCGCGTTTGCTCGGGATGAGTGCCGCCCCCACCGCCCCCCCCATGATGACCAGGAGGAACAGGTACGACATGAGCACCGGCGGATTGTCGGGGATTTTCGCGGTGGGCGCCTTGGGCGGCGTGACGTTCCGGTTCTGCTGGCCCAGGGCCGCGGGCGCCCAGGCCAGGGTCAGGGCCACGGAGGCCATGCCGATCGTGCGGGTCAACCTGGTCATGTCTGGATGCCTCCGGCGGGTGTCCCTGGATTCCTTGGCCTGCGGGCCAACGGTCATGCTAAGTGACGGGGCGGGGCGAGTAAAGCCGACCCGATTCGCGGGCAATCATCGCTCGGTTCGCCCCGTGTCCGTCACAAACCGGCGCCCCGGCCGCCGCACCGCGGACCTCGGGATCGACGCCCCTGACCATTCCGGGTTCCGCGGTGGCCAAGGTCTGGGCTCGTGGGACTTCTCCCTATTTGGCTCCTTGCCGCGTCACGATCGGGACGTAGCCCGCCTCCATCCCCTTGGGCGGCGTCACCAAAAGCGCGGGGTCGAGGTCGGCCAGGGCGCCGGTCGTGTTGGGCGGCAGGTAGTCGCGGTCCTTGGTCCAGTGGCGGTGGATGAGTTCGACCTTTTTCTGAATGTTCTCGCGCTCGGCCGGCGTCAGGTCGGCGCTCAAGAGCGCGGGCTGGTCGGCGAAGCGGTACCAGGAGTACGTCACCGTACTCCCGTCGCCGAGCTTCCGCGTGAACGGCCCGGCCGCGGGGCCCGGCGTTTTCCACGCGCTCTTGGCGTCGTCCGGTGTGACATACGTCTCGGACGATTGCTCGTCGCGCGGACGCCGGTACGAGACTTTGTGCAGGCCGGTCTCGGCGGGCGCGTCGGCGGCACGGATCGCCTGCCACTGCGGCTTGTTGTCGGCGCCCTTGCCGAGCTTGTAATACTCGGGGAGCGTGGTCAGTTTTCCCTTGCCGCTCACCACGCCGTCGCCCCAGCGATAGCCGTAGGTGAACTCGTCGATGGCCACCGGCGTCGCGAATGAATCCCAGTTGATCGGCACCTTCCTGTCGTCCGGCGTGCCGGGACTGTGCATCTGCCAGGTTGATCCGCCCTTGTTGCTGAACGTGTGCACCGCGGCGTGTTCGGCGTCGATCGTGCCGGAGGCCGGCTCGCCTCCCTCGAACCACTTCTGAACACCGGTCCACATCGCCTCGCGCTTGTACGCCGTCATGCGATGCACGAGGACCGAGTCACCCTCGGCGTCGCGCGGGAACGAGACGGGCGCGATGCGCGCGTACTCGTCCCCTTGGCGGTCCTTGGCGAACGAGGCGGGGATGTACTGCGTCTCCATCTGGAGCGCCTTGTTGGGCTCGGAGGGGCGCGTGTCGAGAAATTGACCCGCGAACTGCGTGTGTTCCAGCGTGGGCTTGCTCCAGAAATACGGCGTGAAGAACGCGACCGGCCCCTTGAAGTTGCCGGTGTTGAGGAAAAGTGTCCAGCACTGTCCGCCCGTCGGGATGTCCTTGCCCTTGGTGGTCGGCTTGGGCGCGGCGAGCGGGAGCGGGAGATATCCATAGCCGACGAGTTCGCCGGAAGCGCCCTGCCTGATGTTCAGCCCGTCGGGCGGCCAGAGGACCCAGGGGCTGAGCTGCGCGACGGCGTAGAGGCCGGTGGGGTTGTTCCAATCGCGTCCTTTTCCGGCGCCCGGGCCGTTGGCCCACTCGGAGAAGTTGAGGGCGACGCCGCCCATGATGAACTTGGGGGTGGTGGTGGCGAATCGCGTGTCGCGCCACCAGCCCAGGCCGCCCTCGATGTCGGAGTAGATCTTCTCGGGCTTCTTGCCGTCGTACTGGGCGAACATCCAGGTGCCGAACAGCCCGCTCTGGAATTGCTGGCCGGGGTAGTTCTTGAGCAACGGCCACGCGGCCACGTACATCGAGAAGCCGGCGTTGTACGACTTGGCCACCCTCTCGTGCGGCACGAGCAGATACCCGGCCATCTCGGCCGCTTTGGGCTTGTCGGCTGCTGTCGCGGCCCGGGCGGAGCCCGAAAGGAGCAGGCCAATCGTCAGCAACACGCGGAATGTCGAACGATCCATTTGGTATCGCCTTCGGTTTCGTCGGAACTCAGGGGCGCGGATTCGAAACAGGAACTTCGCAGAAAGTCAGCGCCGCGATCCCGTTCTCCCCCACGAGCAGGAGGTCCTGGCTCCACTTCGCTTCCTTCAGGTAGGTGATATGCCTGGCGGTCGATGGCGCCTTCAGCTTCAG
>JAEUJA010000256.1 GCA_016793195.1 Phycisphaerae bacterium | reverse complement strand
TGCCACGAGGCGATCATGCCGCCCCAGAGGCTGGTGCCGGCGAAGTATTCGATCTTGAAGGCGTGGGGTCCGGCGGAAAGGGCGACGGCGCCCGAGGCTTCGATCATGGTGTTGCGGACGAAGTCGTTTTTGACGATTGCTTGCCCGTCGATCCAGAGCATGGAGCCGTCTTCGGAGTTGGTGAAGAAGGTGTAGGTGTCGGTGGTTGGGATTTGGATCGTGCCTTGGAGGACGGCGGCGAAGAGGCTCTTGCGCCCGGAGCCGAGGATGTTGAGATAGGCGCGGGGGAAATCGACGCCGGTGACGCTGGACGACTTGTAGGGCGTGAGGGCGGCGAAATCGGGGAGGGCGTTCTGGCCGCCGGCGCGGTAGTAGCTGGCGGTGAGCCCGGGCGCGGTGTTTCCGGCGTCGTCGGGCTCTCGGAGGGTCTGGTTGCTGATGTACACACGGGCGGTGGCCTGGGCGCCGGAGGTGTCCTGGATGGTGTAGAGGAAGGTGTCGTAGCCGACGGCGTCGGGGCGCGGGGTGTAGAGGAGCTCGTCGCGGCCGCCGGCGCCGGTGCCGACGGAGACGGAGAGGGTTGCGCCGGCCTGGGTGGTGCCGGGGAAGGAGACGAAGGAAAGGGGGTCGCAGTTGGGATCGGCGTCGTTGGCCATGACGTCGAGGCGGGTGGGGACGTTGGTGGTGATGGTGTAGCTGTTGGCGATTGCGCCCGGGCCGCCGGGGGTGGGCGAGGGGCCGATGTTCTGGAGACAGCCGCGAGCGGCGGCGTATTTCAGGGAGGGGATGACGGTTTCGCTGAAGGCGCTGAGGTTTCCGGCGCAGCCGCCCAGGCCGGAGCACATGATGGAGCAGTCGGGCGCGCCGTCGCAGTGTCCGGCGGCGAAGTTGTGGCCGACTTCGTGGCTGACGAGCCCGACGCGGGCGCCGTAGTCGCCGGTGAAGCTGACGGCGGAGACGGCGTACTCATAGCTGAAGTTGCAGACGACATCGACCCAGGCCAGGCCGATCACGCCGCCGGTGGGCTGTCCGGTGAAGAGGTGGGCGCAGTCGCGGGTCTTGAAGCGCTGGGTGGTGGTCCATTCTTGTTGGATCTGCCCGAGGAGGGTGCCGATGTCGGCGGTGTTGTAGAGCGTGTTGTCGGTGCGGACGATGGAGTGGCTGATGATGAAGTGGACGTTGACGTCGCGGTTGAAGATGACGTTCATGCCGTTGATGATGCTCTCGGCGTCGGCGAGTGTCTGAGCGGCGTCGGAGCCGTGGTGGCCGAAGTAGGTGAAGTCCAGGTCGAGGCCGATCTGGGCCTGGCGGAGGCAGTCGGCGCGGGTGTCGAAGCCGCCGGGAACGTCGAGCTTGATGGCGTCGGGAACTTCGAGGGCGCCGGCGCAGGAATGCCCGGTCGCGGCGATGGCGTCGGCGCGGTAGACGGCGTGATCGGCGGGGTCGGCGCTTGGATCGATCTCGCGCAGGGGCTGGAGGTACCAGATCGTGCCGTCGCCCGGATCGATCACGGCGCGTACGCCGCCGGCGACGAAGGAGACGGCGACGAGGGAGCCGGGATGGTCGACGACCTGGCCTCGGTGGGTGGTGACGGGGGGCAGTGGCAGGTCGATCAATTGGCCGGCGCGTGAGGCCTGGAGCGTGAAGCCCTCGGCGCGAACGGAAGAGGCTTCGAGGTCGAGGAGGATTTCCTCGCCGTTGAGCACGAGCGATCCGAACCAGCGCCCCGATGCGGCGGGGGTCCAATCGATCGGTTGAATCTCCGCTTTGTTCAGGTCGAGCCCGGAGCGGGGCAGGTCAGCGGACTTGCCGGCGATAATGCCCGCGGGTTGGGCGGGTGAGAGGACTTGGGCCGCGGATTGCGGCGCGCCGGCTCCTTCACGGGCCAACGCGGGCGAAAGTGCGGGAGCAATCAAGGCGAGCGCCGTCAATGCGGCGCGGACAAACGTGGTTGACATCGCGGGCCTCCTGTCGGGACCATCCATCGTACAGGATGCGGCGTGGATTCCATAGGGGTTGCCGCGGAAACGCGAACGCGGCCCGAATCGCGTTGGGGCGCGCGTTGGGAACAGGCAGCGGGGCTCGCTCCGAAGGATCGGGCGATTTCCCGGCTCCCATGGCGATCGGCGTGGTTGGGGGTACATTCTGACGGGGCGCTATCGGACTCTTCTCGCGGACTTGCGACGGCCCTGACAGATCGCGCGGGGAATGCGTGTTTACTCCTGGCGTCGGGTTCGCCGCGTTTCCAGTCGTCGTTGTACACGACCAGCGGCGGTCCGAGTCCACGCATCGAACCAGAGGAGATCAGACATGACGACGATGGCTCGCGGTACCTTTGCCCTCGCGCTGGCCTGCATGGCCGGCACGACCTTTGCCCAGCTCACGGGCCCCAGCAGCTCGCAGTCTCCGTATGTTCTGCCCACCCGCGCGGGCGTGGTGACGCAGAGCCTTTTGACCGCCGGCGATACCGTGGGCGGCTACATGATGGTCGGCATCCCGGACGGCTCGGGCGCGTTCAACAACGGCGACGGCTCGTTCACGTTCCTGGTCAACCACGAGATTCCCAGCGGCTCTGGCGGCGTGCGTGCGCACGGCTCGACGGGCGGGTTTGTCTCGCGCTGGTCGATCGACGCCGCCACCCGCACGGTGATTTCCGGGCGCGACCACAACACCGGCGCGTCGGACGTGAACACGTGGAACGGGACGGGCTTTGTGCAGGGGACGACGGCGTACTCGCGTCTGTGCTCGGCCGACCTGGCCAAGTCCAGCGCCTACAAGTTTGGCGGCCTGGGCACCGACGCCCGGCTGTTCCTCAACGGTGAAGAGGCGGGCCCCGAGGGCCGGGCGTTCGCGCACGTCGTGACCGGCGCGGGCACGAATCAGAGCTGGCAGCTCCCGTCGCTGGGGCGATTCTCGTGGGAGAACGCGATGGCCAACCCCAAGGCGCAGGCCAAGACGGTCGTGATGGGCACCGACGACACGTCGAACCAGGGCCAGGTGTACATGTACGTCGGCAACAAGCAGAGCACCGGCAACGACATCGAGCGGGCCGGGCTGACCAACGGTGAGCTGTACGGCGTTCGCGTGACGGGCGTTCCGAGCGAGACCCGCCCCGGGGCCGCGGTCGGCCGCTTTGATCTGTACAACCACGGCGACGTTCGGAACACCACGGGCGCCGATCTCAACACCGCCTCGGCCGCCAACAGCGTGACCAACTTCCTCCGCCCCGAGGACGGCGCGTGGGACCACCGGATCGGGCACGAGAACGACTTTTACTTCGTCACCACCGACCGCTTCAACTCCGCCAGCCAGGAAGGGCACTCGCGTCTTTACCGGATGCGCTTCGATGACATCACCAACCCCACGCTGGGCGGGCAGGTCGACATGCTGATCGACGGCTTTGTGTCCGGGCCCAACATGATGGACAACATCTGCATCGACAACCTCGGTCGCATTCTCATCCAGGAGGACATCGGCGGGCAGGACCCGCTGGGCGCGATCTGGCTGTACGACATCGCCAGCCAGGGCCTGGTCAAGGTTGCCGAGCACGATCCCTTCCGGTTTGATTCCAGCTCGTCGGGGTTCCTCACCCGCGACGAAGAGGCCTCGGGCATCATCGACGCGACCGATATCCTGGGCCAGGGCTGGTTCCTGATGACGGACCAGGCCCACTACTCGGTGAGCGGCGAGCAGTATGAGGGCGGGCAGCTCTTGGCCCTGTACGTGGACCCGAGCATCGTGCCGGCGCCCGGAGCGGCCGCGGTGCTGGGCCTTGGCGCTCTGGCGGGCGTTCGGCGTCGTCGCGCCTGATCGATCGATTCCTGAACGTGCCTTGTTCGGGCGGGGTCGGAGCCCTCCGGCCACGCCCATTTTCGTTGGATGTTGGTGGCGCGCTGGGCACGAACGGCGCTTGACGCGGGCCGCTCTTGGCGGGCACACTGCGCGTGTCCGATTGCGCGGCGTGCTCTTGGCGCGCGCCACGCTCGCCTCTGGCCATGAACGGGGGGTCCCATGCACACATTCGCGCTCTTGATGCTGCTGGCGACGGCCGGTTCTCCGGCGGGGGATGGTCCCCGTGTCCTGTGGAGCGTGCCCACGTCGTCGCACTGCTTCGGCTCGGGCGCGATCGCGGACGCCGATGGCGACGGCGGCCTTGACGTGGCGTTCGCCAGCTATTTCGGCGACGCGAAGGTTCGCGTGCTTTGCGGCAAGGACGGGCGCGAGCTGTGGTCGTACCACGACCCCGACCCCAATCGCGACGACTGTTACGACGCGTCGGTGCGATTTGCTGATCTTGGCGACGGGAAGCTGTCGCTGGTCGTGCCGTGCTCGAGCGGCTGCCGGGTGCTGGCGTTCGACGCCGCGACAGGCGCGGTGAAGTGGAATACCTATCTTGGCGACGGGGAGTGCATCGACACGCCGCCCTCCATCGGACCTGTCGACGGCGTGGGGACGATGGGCGTGGTGGTCGGCACGTTCAAGGGCACGCTGCACGTTCTGGGGCCTGGCGGCAAGGTGCTGCGCTCGATCAGGGTCGCGCCGGGGGCGGTGCAGTCGTGCCCGATCGTGACGGACCTTGACGGCGACGGCGTGCCGGATTTCATCGCGGGGAACTTCAGGGGTGATCACGCGATGCACGCGATCGGCGGGCGCGACGGGAGCGAACTGTGGAAGGTCCAGACCGGATCGCACATCTACCACGGGGTGTCGGTGTGGAACCCGCGCGGCGACGGCACGCCGCACTTTGTGTTCGGGAGCTACGACGGGAAGGTGTACTCGGTCGACGCCAAGGGCGCGCCGGACTTTGTGCTGGCGCCCGGCGAGCGGTATTTCATGTCCCCCACCGCGATCCTCGATGTCGATGGGGACGGCAAGGACGAGTGCATCGCGGCGTGCGAGAAGATCACCGCGATCAGCGGCGAGGGCAAGGTGCTCTGGCAGCACGACCTGGGCTCGCGCGGCGGGTGGAGCTCGGTCACGCGCGGCGTGTCGATCGCCGATCTCGATGGCGACGGCGCCAAGGACCTGGCCTACCTCACCGGCGACGGCATGTTCCGCGTGCTCAGGGCCAAGGACGGCGCGATCGTGTCCGAGTTCAATGCCGGGGGCGTGTGCGGCGACGGGAAGCCCGTCTCGGATTCATCGCACGGCCCGGTGATCGGCGATCTCAACGCCGACGGGCTGCTCGACGTCTTCTTGGTCGTGGGCGGCGGGGGCGACAAAGACGCCGACGGCACGCGCAAGCCTCGCTATGGCATGGCGGTATGCCTCACGGGCTTTGCGGGCAAGGGGTCGGCGGACAACTCATGGCCCATGATCCGGCACGATCTTCGCAACAGCGGGAACGTGCGCGGGCCGATGGATGGCGGGCCGGGGAAGAAGTAGGCGCGGGGGTGCGCTCGCGACTGCGCTGATGGCGGCCGGCAATTCGGCGAGCGCGTGTGAGTGTGCGGGATTCGCGCGGCGAGTCATGGGCGGCAGGAGTTCGAGGCCGCGTCGGCTCAACAGCCGGCGTCGAAGTGTTCGGCGAAGAGGTCGTAGTCGTCGCCGTTGACGAAGCCGTCGTGGTTGAGGTCGGCGGCGGGGTCGGCGGCGTCGAAGACTTCGGCGAAGGCGTCGTAGTCGTCGCCGTTCACGAAGCCGTCGTGGTTGAAGTCGGCGGGGCAGCGGGTCGTGCGATAGGCCTTGATGTTCGTGCCCGTGCCCGCCACGAGGAGCGTGCCGTCGCGCCCGAACGCGGGCGCGCCGATGTTGATGTTCGTGACCGCGACCGACCAACGCTCGGTGAGGTCGGGGTTGAACGAGTAGAAGCGTCCGTTGGCGAACGCGCCGTTGGAGAAGTACAGGCGGTCCTGCGCATCGACGGCCATGCGCGGCTGGGAGAAGTCAGCGGGGATGGCGGCGGTGCTCGACATGAGACTCCCGTCCGAGGCCCGCCTTCGCGCGATCTTGTTGCCCGGGTCCATCATGAAGACCGAGCCATCGGACGCGACGGCGAACTCCGATTCGGTCGTCCAGTGCGCGGGGACCGACCAGCGGACGCTCATCGAGGCGCCGTTGTCGTCGATCGCGTAGAAGAAGTCGACCGAGGCGTTGTTCTGGACGCGGGAGAGATAGATCGTGCCGTCGGGCGCGACCATCGGCGTGTTCTGGATCGTGAACCCGGCGAGCGTCGGGCTCTGGTACATGAACGCGCCGGTGGTGAGGTTGAATTTCTTGATCGCGTGCCCGCCGACGACGGCGTCGGCGACGTAGATCGCGTTGCCATAGATCGCCCCGCCGCAGTTGCCCGAGACCGAGCCGACGCGGTTGGCGGTCCACACGGTCGTGCCGGTGGCGGCGTTGAGGCGCCAGATCTTGGTGAAGCTGGCGACGACCGGATCGCCGTTTGGAGCAAAGACCACGCCGTCGTATGGCCCGGCGTCGATGAGATCAACCGATGACCAGAGCGTCGCGCCGGTGGCGGCGTCGAGGGCGTGCACTTTGGCCTTGACCGACGCGCCGTTGCCCGAGCGCGACACGAAGACCTTGCCGTTCGCCACGCCCGCGATCCACGTCGTCCAGTCGCCCGTCAGCCACGGGATGTGGCGGAACCACAGTTCCTGGCCGGTGTCGAGGTTCATGCACACGACCGGCGACTCGTCGGAATTGGGCTCGGGCGGGAAGCCGGTCTGGCGCACGATGAACACACGCGAGCCCTCGATCACCGGCTGCCACGCGATGCTGGAGCT
>JAEUJA010000250.1 GCA_016793195.1 Phycisphaerae bacterium | reverse complement strand
TGATCCCGCTGGCGGCGGGCGTGATCGTGCTCGGGCCGTCGCTGGTGGTGTGGGTCCGCGGGCGGGGCAAGTTTCGCCGCGCGTCCGACGCCGCCCGTACCACGATGGTGATCGCGGCGTATGTCCTCTCGGCGATCTTCGTGTCGTGGTTCTTGGCCCAGGCGAAATAGGCACGGGCCCTTTCGGGCCCGCGTGATCTCTCTCGACATTCGTGGTGCGCCCGCGATCCGGGCGCGTGATTACTGATCGTGCCCGGCGTACTCCGGCATCTTGTGCCCGGCGTCGCGCAGCGTCTTCTCGCGCTTGGCCATCTCGAGATCGTTGTCGACCATCATGGCCGCCAGCTGCTCGACCGTCGTCGTCGGAATCCACCCGAGCTTGGCCTTGGCCTTGGCGGGGTCGCCCAGGAGCAGGTCGACCTCGGCGGGGCGCAGGTAGCGCTGGTCGAAGGCGACGAAGTCCTTGTAATCAAGCCCGACATGGCTGAACGCAAGCTCGCAGAACTCGCGGACGCTGATGGTCTTGCCGGTCGCGATCACGTAATCGTCGGGCTTCTCCTGCTGGAGCATCATCCACATCATCTTGACGTAGTCGCCCGCGAAGCCCCAGTCGCGCTTGCTGTCGAGGTTGCCCAGGAAGATCTTGTCCTGGAGCCCGAGCTTGATGCGACCGACGGCCCGGGTGATCTTGCGCGTGACGAACGTCTCGCCGCGGCGCGGGCTCTCGTGGTTGAACAGGATGCCGCACGACGCGTGCATCCCGTAGCTCTCGCGATAGTTCACCGTCGCCCAGTGCGCCATCATCTTCGCGCAGGCGTACGGCGAGCGCGGATAGAACGGCGTGCTCTCCTTCTGCGGCGTCTCGACCACCTTGCCATACTGCTCCGAGCTCGACGCCTGGTAATAGCGGACCTGCTGCCCGCTCTCGTGCGTGAACTCGCGGACGGCCTCGAGGAGCTTGAGCGCCCCCATCGCCACCGTCTCGGCGGTGTAGATCGGAAGATCGAACGACACCCGCACGTGCGACTGCGCGCCCAGGTTGTACACCTCGTGCGGGCGAACCTCGCGCATCAGCTTCGACAGGTTGTTGGCGTCGCACAGGTCGCCGTAGTGCAGCTTCAGCTTGCCGCCCTTGACGTGCGGGTCGAGGTAGATGTGGTCGATGCGGCCGGTGTTGAAGCTCGAGCTGCGCCGGATGATGCCGTGAACCTCGTAGCCCTTTTCGATGAGGAACTCGGCGAGGTACGAGCCGTCCTGGCCGGTGATGCCCGTGATCAACGCACGCTTGGGGGTCGACATGACGCTTGCCTTTCCTTCATCACGCCCGCGGGCGGGTCGTCCGCGCGGTCAGGTTTCCGTCCGGGGCCGCTCGCGCCGCCCCGCCCCGAATCTCCGATCGCGGAACCGAAATCCTAGGGCCGACGCCAGGAGCGATCTGGCGTCGATCCGGCCTCGGAACCGGCGAACTCCGGGACTCGCTGTATCGGCCCGGATCACCGCCAAGTTCGGCCAAAGCCACGCCGACACGGGTTATTCCCGGACTTCGGGCCGCCACCCGCCCGATCTTCACCCAGAGCCGACACTCTCGACCCGCCGACCAGCGGCCGTCACGATCTGAATCCTTCCAGAATCCGTACTACTTGACAAGCGGCCGGCCCGATCATTACCTCTGCCTTCCGACAGGACCCTTGCATGGCGAAAAAAGCCGCTTCACGTTCCGCCAAGACCGCCCCCAAGGCCGCCGCCGCTCCCGAAACGGGGGGCTCGGCCCCCGCCTCGCGCGGGCGAGGTCGCTCGCGCGGCCCCTCACGCGGCCTGGGATACGTCGCCGGCGCCGCCAAGGGCAAATCGCTCGTCATCGTCGAATCGCCCAGCAAAGCCAAGACCATCAATAAGTATCTCGGGCGCGACTACGTCGTGCTCGCCAGCATCGGCCACGTCCGCGACCTCCCCAGCAAGAACCCCAAGGGCGTCAAGAGCCCCGTGCCGGGCGTTGACCTCGAACACCGTTTCCGCCCGACCTACGAGATTCTCCCCGGCAAGGAAAAGGTGATCGCCGACCTGAAGCGGGCCGCCAAGGACGCCGACCAGGTCTGGTTCGCCACCGACTTGGACCGCGAGGGCGAGGCGATCGCGTGGCATCTGGCGCAGGAACTCCAGATCCCGAGCGACAAGGCGCGGCGCGTGATGTTCGCCGCCATCACCAAGTCGGAGATCGATCGCGCCTTCGGCAATCCGCATCCGATCGACGAAGACCGCGTCAACGCGCAGCAGGCCCGGCGAATCCTCGACCGCATCGTGGGCTACCAGGTCTCGCCCATGCTGTGGAAGAAAGTCGCGCGCGGCCTGTCCGCCGGGCGCGTGCAGTCGGTCGCGGTGCGCCTGGTCGTCGAGCGCGAGCGAGAGATTCGCGCCTTCATCCCCGACGAGAACTGGGAAATCCACGCCGACCTGGCGCTGAGCGAGTCCAAGGCACGCGAGATTGCGCCCCAGTTCGACTCGTTCATGCTGACCAAGGACGAGAAGGGCAATCTCCCCTCGATCAGGTCGCAGGTGTCGTGGCTGAGCGAGCGTTCGTGCCTCCGGGCCGAACTGGTCGAGGTGGACGAGGCCAAGTTTGATCTCGGCACGCCCGGTCCGGGCGACCAGGCTCGCTTCGCACGCCCCACGCCTTGGCCGCCCGTGGAGCGCGCCTGCTGGATCGCGACGGCCGCGGGCCTGGCGCAGATCAAGGGCTCGATCACCGACGACCCCAAAGGCCGCGGGCCCGCCCGCTGGGTTCGCAGCGTCCGCGGCACGGCCAACCCGGCGACGCCGTACACCGTCAAGTCGATCGAGACCGAGCGCCGCTCGCAGCGCCCGCCCGGGCCGTTCATCACGTCGACCTTGCAGCAGGCGGCGTCGTCGCGCCTGGGCTTCGGCGCCCAGCGCACCATGCGGGCCGCCCAGCAGTTGTACGAAGGTGTCGACGTTCCGGGCGAGGGCCCCGTCGGCCTCATCACCTACATGCGTACCGACTCGACGCACCTGTCGGGCGATGCGCTGCAGATGGCCCGCGATTACATCGGAAAGTCCTTCGGGCCCAAGTACCTCCCCGAGAAGCCCAACTTCTTCTCGTCGTCCAACAAGGGCGCGCAGGAAGCCCACGAAGCGATCCGCCCGACGAACCTCAACTATCCGCCGTCGCGCGTCGCCGGTTCGCTCACGCCCGACCAGCTCCGCCTTTACACGCTGATCTGGAACCGCTTCGTCGCCTGCCAGATGGCCAGCGCCCAGTGGGACGCGACCACCGTCCTCCTCTCCGCCGGCGGCGAGTCTTTCAACGGAACCGCTCAACCCACGCTCACGTTCCGCGCGGGCGGGCGCACGCTCGTGTTCGACGGCTTCCTGAAGGTCGCGGGCGTTCCCCACGACGACGACGAGCAGACCCTCCCGCCGCTGAAGCAGGGCCAGGTGCTGAACCCGCTGGGCGTGCGCGTCGAGCAGAAGTTCACCTCGCCCCCACCGCGCTACAGCGAAGCGTCGCTGATCAAAACGCTCGAGAAAGAAGGCATCGGGCGTCCGTCGACCTACGCCTCGATCATCGGCGTGATCCAGGATCGCAAGTACGTCGAGCAGCTCCAGCGCCGCTTTCACGCCACCGACCTTGGCGAGGTCGTCACCGACAAACTGGTCGAGGGCTTCCCCGAGATCATGGACATCGGGTACACGCGCGAGATGGAAACGCTCCTGGACAAGATCGAGGAGGACCACCTCGACTGGATCAAGATGCTCCAGGACTTTTACGCCCCGTTCGAGAAGAGCCTGAAGAACGCGCTCACGACGCTCACCCACGCCAAGGCCGAGACCGTCCCAGCGCCCAAGGAATACCGGTGCGCCAAGTGCAACTCCGATCTTGTCTACCGCTTCGGCAGGAACGGGCGTTTCCTGTCGTGCGGCCGGTACCCCGAGTGCGACTACGCCAGCCCGGTTGATCGCGAGGGCAAGCCGCGCCCCGCGGCCGAGGGCGTCAACGTCGCCTGCCCCAAGTGCGGGAGCGCCATGACCAAGCGCACCGGGCGCTTCGGCGTCTTCCTCTCCTGCACGCGCTACGGCGACAAGGCCAGCCCCTGCACCGGCATCCTCAATCTCGACCGCAAGGGCAAGGTGCAGGCGCCGTCGCCGCCGCCGCTGGTCACCGAACTCCCGTGCCCAACGTGCCAATCGCCGATGAACCTGCGGAACGGCGTGCGCGGGCCTTGGCTCGGCTGCTCGCGCTTTCCCAAGTGTCGCGGGCGCGGCAAGTGGGCGGAGGTCCCCGAGCCCAAGCGCCAGGAACTCGAGGCCGCCCTCGCGGTCCACGACAAGGCCAACCCCGTCGCGACCATCCGCACGCTCGACGGCAAGGCGCTGACCGACGCCAAGGG
>JAEUJA010000244.1 GCA_016793195.1 Phycisphaerae bacterium | reverse complement strand
GACGCGGTAGGCATCGCGGAGCTCGAGGCGGCCGCTCGCGAGGTCGAGGTGGCCGGTGAGGATGGTCCAGCCGTTTTCCTGTCGGACGTTGTCGGGCGCGGCGTGGTGCCACGCGCTGGGCCAGCCGCCCTGCCAGTCGGTGGCGATGGACCAGAGCCCCTCGGGCGGTGATTCGAGAATGGCCTGGCCGGCGAGCTGCACGCGGACGCGGGTGGGCTGATCGCGCGAGACATCGAGCGAGGGCTGGGCCACGAGCGACGACGCGAGAAGAGAGATGGCGGAGATCAGCATGGGATTACGCTACCGATGGTGCGGGGGGATGGCAACGCGGGCGTCGCGGAGACGAGTTGAACTCGAAGGGCTCGAAGGAGAGAAGGTTGCTGGGGTGGCGGTGGGTGTCGCATGGTGTCCTCCTACCCGGGGGCGGACGGACACTTTGGTGCGCACAAACGCGGCGATAAGCGGGCACTAGCCACGAGGCACGGGGCACGAGGAAATGCAGGAAGACGAGGCCGTGGGGGGAGTTGCGCGCGGGGAGAACGTGCGCGAAGATTTTTTTCAGGAATCCGGGAAGAGGTCAAGAAGACGGACACTTTGGTGCGCACAAATGCGGTGATAAGTGGGTACTAACTGCGAGGGGAAGGGGAGAGGGAACTCGAAGGGCGCGTGGAGAAGAAGAACTCAGAGGTATCAGAGGAGGGCAGAGGAACCCGGAGAGAACAGAAGATTCAAAACAGAGGAGCGGAGAAGAGGAACGCAGAGGCCGCAGAGAACGCAGAGGGGAGAAGAGGAGATGAGCACCGACCACGAAGACGCGGTCGGTGCCTCGGCGGGGCACCGAAGCACGTGGTCAAGCCCGGCAGAGCCCGTGCTTGACCACGCCACCCGGAGCATGTGAAGGCACGGACCGGCGGGGACCGCCGGGCCACCCCAAAGCACCGATGTCGAAGTCGACATCGGTGGCACGCCCACGGAATCCAGTGGTTGATCACACCCTGAAGATGGAGCCCATCTTCTTGCCGATGAGGACGCTGGAGCCAGCGAGGGTGATGGTGAGGAGGACCATGCCCCAGACGCCCAGGGCGCTGGCGATGTACGGGCCGTCGCCGAGGCGTTCGGTGAAGGCCATGATGGCCTTGGTGACGGGGTAGTTCTTGGCTTGCTGGGCGAGGATGATGGAGTCGCTGACCTCGAGCATGGAGAAGCTGAAGACGAGCAGGCCGCCGGCGATGACGTTGGCGAGGATGAGGGGCAGGATGACCTTGCGGAAGGCGTAGAGGCGGGACGCGCCGAGGTTGATGGCGGCCTCTTCGAGTTCGCCGGAGGTTTGTTCGAGGCCGGCGACGGTCGAGCGGACGATGTACGGCAGGCGTCGGATGGCGTAGGCGATGATCAGGAGCGGGACGGGGTTTGGGTCGGCGCTGACGACGGAGACCACGCCGTCGAGGATGTCGCCCTTGGCGAACGGCCAGCGAAGCGTCATGGCGACGTAGCCGAAGGCCATGACGAGCCCGGGGACGGCCAGGGGCAACATGCACATGGCGTCCAGCACGGCCCGCCCGCGGACCTTGGCGCGCACGAGCAGATAGGCGATGACCAGGCCCAGGCCGACATCGACCAGCATGGCCAGCGACGCGAGCTTGAGGCTGTTGACGATCGCCCCGAAGCTGTCGGCGGCGGTCATCGCCTGCTGATAGTGCGAAGAGGTGAAGGCCGTCGGCAGAACGGATTGATACCACGCGCCGGGCGCGGAGACGCTGGTGAGGATGACGCCGACGTGGGGCGTGACGGCGAGGATGGTGATGAAGGCAAAGCCCGCGAAGGCGAGCCAGCCCGGGAGGCCGGTAAGCGTGACCTCGCCGCCGGCGCGCGAGGCCTTGGAATACATGGCGTATCCGGCGCGCCCGAAGAGTGTCTTGCCGAGGATGTACATGAGCACGGAGCAGGAGAGCATGACGACGGTGAGCGCGTAGGGGGTAGCGGAGCCCTCGATCTCCTTGAGCTTCTGGAAGATCTGCACCGGCGTGACGGCGTAGTAGTCGAGCATGAGCGGCGTGCCAAGCTCGGTAAAGCTCCAGATGAAGACGATGGTCCCGCCCGCGAAAATGCCCGGGCGGATGAGCGGGAGCGTGATCCTGAAGAAGCGCCGCCACCAGCCGGCGCCGAGATTCTCGGCGGCCTCGTCCATGGCGGGGTCGAGGTTGGCCAGGGCGGCGGAGGTGTTGAGATACACGATCGGATAGAGCGTGAGGGCCTGGATGGCGACCACGCCCCAGAACTTGGACTGGCCGAGGATGTCCCACTCCGTGCCGAGGAGCGCGTTGAGGGCGCCCATGCGCCCGAGGATGGCCCGAAGGCCCAGCGCGCCGACAAACGGCGGGATGATCATCGGAACCAGGATGGCGGCGTTGAAGAAGGGCTTGCCGGGGAACTTGAAGCGAGCGCCGATGACGGCCAGCGGGAGCGAGATGAGGATGGTGAGCGTGGTGGTTGTGAGCGCGACCTTCGCTGAGTTGAACAGACCGTCGAGCAAACGCGGGTCCCGGAACACCGACAGGACGTGGTCCAGCGTGAAGCCCGTCCCGCTCGTGATGTCCGTG
>JAEUJA010000215.1 GCA_016793195.1 Phycisphaerae bacterium | reverse complement strand
CGCCACGCCGTCGTCTGGAAAGCCAAGGTCGGCGTGAAGACCGGCGATGGGATCGAGGAGCAGGAACTCACGCTCGCCAAGACCCACCACGGCCCGATTCTCTTCCAGTCCGGGGGCGTGTCGTATGTCGTTCGCGTGGGCGGCATGGAAAACGCGCGCACCGTCGAGCAGTGGTACCGCATGGCCCGCGCCAGCAACCTCGCCGAGTGGAAATCCGCCGTCGCTCTCTTCGGCCTTGCGTTCCATAACCTCGTCTACGCCGACGCCGACGGCAACATCGGGTACATCTACAACGCCGCGTTCCCCCGGCGAGACACGACCCGCGATCCCGCGCGGGATTGGGGCGGCGTGCTCGACGGCTCCGACCCGGGCAACGAATGGCGCGGCTATCACACGCTCGACGAAATCCCGCAGGTATGGAATCCCGCGTGCGGCTATGTGATGAACTGCAATTCGTCGCCGCTGTCGACGGCGGCCGAGGGGCGGAACCCAGACACGGGCAATTTCCCGTCGTACATGATCGGGAAAGACCTGATGGACGGGCGAGTGGCCATGTCGCACGACCTGCTGTCAAATGCGAACGCGTGGACCCTCGCGGACCTTGAGCGTGCGGCGTTTGACACGCGGGTTTATTCGCTTGACAGCCTGCGAAATCCGCTGCTCGCGGAGTTCGACAAACTCGTCGCCGCCGACCCCGCCAAGGTCGAGCGCGTCGCGCCGGCGATCGAACTGATCCGCGCGTGGGACGGACGCCTCGCCCTCGATTCGCACGCCTCATCGCTCTTCATGACCTGGGCCGACAAGCTCTTCTCGCCCGCGTGGGCGGCGCGTCGCGCGTCGGGCGATTTCTCCGCGGCACTGGCGGAAGTGATGGGGGACTTCGAACGCGACTTCGGCGATTGGCGTGTTCCCTGGGGCGAGATCAACCGCCACCAGCGATTCGATGCAACCGCCGGGCTCGCCGTCAGCGACGACCGCGAGAGCTTCCCCATCGCGGGCGGGCACGGCAGCCTCGGCGTCGGCTTCTGCTATCTCGCGCGATCAAGCGGCACCAGGCGCCACTACGGCTACCACGGGAGTTCCTACGTCGCCGCGGTGGAATTTGGCGACGTGCCCACCGCCCGCACCATCGTGCCCTTCGGCGCCTCGCGTCGCGCCGACTCGCCGCACTACGCCGATCAAGCGCCGATCTATGCCGCGGGAAAACTCAAGCCCGCGCGCTTCACTCGCGCTGACGTCTCCCGCGCCGCCACGCGCATGTACCACCCGGGGGAGTAGGGCGACCAGCATCAACTCAGCGCGAGCCGAGTGGCCTGCTCGCCTCCCCAAAAACAACAAAGCCCCGTCGCCGGGGCTCTGTGAATCGTCTTCTCGAAGTCGGCTCAGGCCTTCTTCTCTTCCTTCTTCTCGCCCGCGGCCGCGGCGGCGGCCTTCTTGGCCTCCACCATCTTGCGGTCCTGCTCGCGGTCTTTCTCCCACGCCGCCACGTCAACCAGCTTCCGCTTGGCGAGCACGTCGCGGAGCGTCTCGGAAGGCTGAGCCCCGACCGAAATCCAGTACTTCACCCGCTCCTCGTTCAGCTCGAGCTGCTTGGCGGGGTCCTTGGCCATCGGGTCGTACCAGCCGAGCTGCTCGATGGCGCTGCCGTCGCGGCGCGTCCGCTTGTCCACGGCGTTAATGCGATAGAAGGGGCGATTGTGACGGCCAAGACGCTGCAGGCGGATACGAACCACGTGAACTCTCCGAATTGATCTGGACACAGGCCGGACACGCCGGCCCCCAAAGATCAGGCTCAAAGTCCGGCACACTCCTCGCCCGCATCAAACCAGACGCTTCACGAGGGGTGGGAACAATAGCCCCAAGCCCCGGCACAGACCAGTTCGGGCCCCGGAAGGCCACATTTCCACCCCGCGTTCCTGTATCATCCGCGTCCCGTCGCGTCCTTTTCAACGCGGAGATTCCCATGAAACGTCGCTCAATCCTGGCCTCGCTCGCTCTGGTCGGTCTATGTGCGGTTCTCGGCGCCGCGTTCCCCGCCGGGTGCGAGAAAGAGCCCGCGCCCGCCAACTCCGACCCGGCCGCCAAACCAACCGGCAACCCGAGCGACAAGCCCGCCGACAAGCCGCTCCGAATCGCCCTGGTCCCCAAGGGAACGACCCACGAGTTCTGGAAGTCGATCCACGCCGGCGGCGTGAAGGCCGCCAAGGAGGCGGGCAACGTCGAACTCACGTTCCGAGGGCCGGAGCGCGAGGACGACCGCGAGCAGCAGGTGTCGCTGGTCCAGAATCTCGTGAGCAGCAAGTACGACGCGATCGTCCTCGCCCCGCTCGATGACAAGGCGCTCGTGGGCCCGGTCAAGGACGCCACCGCCGCCGGCATCCCCGTCGTCATCATTGACTCGGGCCTGCAGGCCGACGCGGGCAAGGACTTCGTCAGCTTTGTCGCCACGGACAATTACAAGGGCGGCCAGCTCGCGGCCCAGCGCATGATCAAGTCGCTCGGCGGCGATGCCGCCAAGGGTCGCGTCCTCATGCTCCGCTATCAGGAAGGATCCGCCAGCACGGCGCAGCGCGAGCAGGGCTTCGCCGACGCGATCGCCAAGGCCAAGGGCATCACCTTCATCGATCCCAAGCGTTATGCGGGCGCGACGCGCGCCACGGCCCAGGAAGCCGCGGAGAACCTCCTCGCCTCCAACGCGGATCTGCAGGGCGTCTACTGCCCCAACGAGTCGTCGACCTTCGGCATGTTGCTCGCTCTCCGCTCGCGCACGCTCGCCGGCAAGGTCAACTTCGTCGGCTTTGACTCCAGCGAGGGCCTCGTGCAGGCGATGTCCGCGGGCGAGATCGACGGGCTTGTCGTGCAGAACCCCATGCGGATGGGGTACCTCGGCGTGAAGACCGCGCTCGACCATCTCCACGGCACCAAGGGCGAGACATCGATCGACACCGGCTGCGCCCTGGTCACCAAGGACAACATGAACTCACCGGAGATGAAGGAAGTGCTCGCGCCGGACTTCAAGAAGTACCTCGGCGAGTGAGCGCTGTCAGGCTTTTTGATCGACCCCGCGCGCCCCGACCGCCTGCATGACGAGTGCTCCCAACGCCTCCGCTCCATCTTCCCCGCGCACGACCGCAGCGCGCAAGTTCGTCCGCGCCCTCGGGCCGCTGCTAGGCCTGGCCGGAGTCGTGCTCTTTTTCTGGATCGTCGGCCACCTGACCGGCAAGCCCGATCAGGGCCTGGTCTCCTTCGCCGACATCCGCCTCATCTCACTCCAGACTGCGATCGTTGCGATCGTGGCGATGGGCATGACGCTTGTCATCGCCAGCGGCGGGATCGATCTCTCCGTCGGCTCCGGCGTCGCGCTCGCCAGCGTCGTGTGCGCGCTGGCGCTCAAGAACGGTCAGTCGACCTCCGTCGCCGTCCTCTCCGCCGTCGGCACGGGCGTCTTCTGCGGTCTGTACAACGCAGTTCTCATCACGCTCCTCCGCCTCCCGCCGTTCATCGCCACGCTCGGAACGCTCGGCGTCTTTCGCGGCGTGTCGATCTGGCTCGCCAGCGGCTCGGTGGTTTCGGCACCAGAAGCAACCGGCAAGCCCCTCTACGCGATCGTGTCGGCTTCACCCACGCCCGCGTGGATCGCCTTCGCGCCTGCCGTCTGGGGCATGATCGGCGTAGTCGCGTTGACGGCCCTCATCATACACCGCACCGTCTTCGGGCGACGCGCCGTGGCGATCGGCTCCAATCCCGTCGCCGCCGCCTACGCAGGTGTTCCCATGAACCGAGTGAAGATCGGCGTGTACGCGGTGCTGGGGCTTGCCGTCGGCATCGCGGGTGTGCTGCAGTTTGCTCGTCTCACCGTCGGCGATCCCACGGTCCGCGTGGGGCTTGAACTTGATGTCATCGCCGCGGTTGTCATCGGCGGCGCATCGCTCAACGGCGGTCACGCGTCGATCGTCGGCACGCTGGTGGGCGCGGTGATGATGGCGTACCTGCAGAGCCGCTGCGCCGCGCTGGGCTGGCCGAATTACGTGCAGCAGATCATCGTGGGGCACATCATCATCGCCGCGGTTGCGATCGATCAGTGGCGCTCGCGCCGGGCGGTGTGACCTGTGAGCGAGCGGGGCGACATCGCGGTGATCGGCGCGGGAGCCGCGGGGCTCATGGC
>JAEUJA010000107.1 GCA_016793195.1 Phycisphaerae bacterium | reverse complement strand
GCGGGGCCGCCGACGGCGGACGAAGCGCTGGAGAACTACCTGGAGAGCCGCGAGCTGTCGGAGCTTTTGGCAGCGCACCTGCGCGGGCAGTTGGCGGGCGCGACGGGCGAGACTCGGGGCGAGATCGCGGAGCGATTGGGGCGGGTGTATGTGCGGCAGATGTCGCGGGCGTCTTCGCCGGACGAGCGTCGGCGGATCGAGGACGCGGCGCGGGCGCTCTTGGAATCGATGCCGGAGTCGTCGGTGTTCGAGCTTCGGATCGACTTTGCGAAGACGTCGTACCTGCGAGCCGAGGAGATCATCGAGAAGTTCCGGGTGCGGATCGTGGACGAGAGCCAGTTGCAGGAGGCGGACCGGCTGCTGCGTTCGATCACGGGGCAGTTCCAGGAGATTGCGACGCGGGTGGGGCACCGGATCGAGCTTTTGGAGCGGAAGGAGTCGGGGTCGCGGAGCGACGACGCGGAGGAGGCCAAGGCGGAGCTGGCGGACGCGCGTCGGGTTCGATCGCTGGCGCAGTACTACTCGGGGTGGTGCGGGTATTACGGGGCGATGCTTTCGGGCAACAAGTCGGGCGCGATGCGGGCGATGCAGGATTTCGGGTGGCTGCTGAACTCCGGGGGCGGGCGGGTGCCGGAGGTGGACCGCGTGCCGCGGGCGCTGCTGAAGTATGAGCACGTGGCGCGGGCGGCGGTGGGCGTGGCGATGTGCGCGTCGCTGCGCGAGAACGACGTGGAGGCGATGCGCTGGCTGGACCTTGTGGAGTCGATGGAGGGGATTTCGCCGGCGTTGTCGTCGGAATTGCTCTCGCGGCGGATGGTGGTGCTGGCGGGGGCGAAGCGCTGGTCGGACCTGGAACTGCTGCTGAAGCGTCGGGCGGGGGATCGGAAGAAGGACGAGGCGCTGTTGTCGGCGGCCGAGGCGCGGCTGCTGGCGGTGCTGGCGCTGGACGCGGCGGGGGCGGCGGGCGACGCGGCGCGTCCGGGGCGGCTGCAGATCGAGACGCTCTCGCAATTGGCGCTGTCGGAGCTGGTGTCGCAGGGACGGGTGGCGGACGTCCTGGACATCGTGAATCGCTACGGCACCAGCCCGATCGGGCAGGACGGGTTCATTGTCGTGTACGTGCGCGGGCTCCAGTCGTATGAGCGGGCGCGGGAGGCGCACCGCAAGATCGATCCGGCGGCGGGCGAGCCGGTGACGGACGACGCGGCGGCGAATCTGTACCGGCAGGCGGCGGAGGTGCTGGCGGCGGCGACGATCGCGACGGACGCGGGGCGGTATCGCAACGACGCGGGACGGGCCGCGATGCTGCGCGGGCTGTCGCTGTATTACGCGGGCGAGCTTGGTCGCGCGGCGGAGATTTTCACGGGCGTGGGGAACGACGCGACGGACGCGAAGCTGAAGGAAGAGGCGCTGTGGTACGCGATCGTGGCGCTGGACCGGGCGGTGGAGGGCGGGAAGCAGTCGCAGGTGGGCGAGCGTGACCGGGTGGCGACGCTGTTTCTTTCGACGTTCCCGGGCTCGCCGAACGCCGCGAGGCTGTTGCTGCGGCGGGCGGGGGACGGGCTGATACCCGACGCGAAAGTGGTGGAGATTTTGCTGTCGACGGCGCCGGATTCGGCGATGTTCGAGGCGGCGCGTCGGCAGGCGGCGTTTGTGCTGTTCCGGATGCAGCGGCGGGCGCCGGGCGACCGGGTGCTGACGCGCCGGTTCATGGACATCGCGGGCGAGGCGCTGACGCCCTTGATCGTGCAGTGCCGCCTGACGCCCAAGGACAAGGAGCTGCCGACGCTGGCGCTGAAGCTGGTGCGGCAGATGGCGGAGGTTGGGCTGTCGAGCTCGCCGCCGGACGTGAACACGGTGGAGCGGGTGCTGGCGCAGTGGAGCGATCTGTCGGACGAGCTCGGGCTTGGCGGGGGCGGCGCGGGGGAGGAGCTGGCGTATCGGCGTTTGCAGATCGCGCTGGTGCAGGGGGATGTCGGCGGGGCGACGGCGGCGTTCGAGAAACTGAGCGCGGGCGCGTATCGCAAGAGCGCGGAGCGGCTGCTGTACAAGCACGCGGTGAAGGCGTGGGAGGCGAGCCCGCGTTCGGCGGAGTCGGCGCGGGCGGTGGTGCGGTTCGGCGCGCCGGTGGCCGAGCAACTGATCGCGGGCGATCCGGCGTTTCAGCAGCCGGTGACGCTGGGTGTGTGCAACGACGTGGGGGCGGCGGCGGCGGTGGTGTTCGAGGAGGAGAAGGACACGTCGATGCGCGACGCGGCGATCAAGATCGATCGCGCGGCGTTCGAGGGGGGCACGCCGTCGGCAACCGCGGTGCGTCGGCTGGCGCGGCTGGGCGAGCACGCGGGGGACGCGGGGCTGGCGCTGCGCTGCTGGCAGCGGATTCTGGGGGGCGTGCCGGGGGAGTCGGGGGATTGGTTCGAGGCGCGGTACGAGACGCTGCGATTGATCGCGGCGAGCGAGCCGGAGAAGGCTCGGCAGGTGTGCGCGCAGCATCGGGTGCTGTACCCGGACGATGGCCCCAAGCCCTGGGGCGAGAAGATCCGCGAGATCGCGGCGCGGCTGGGGGTGGAGGGGGCGCCGGGAACCGAACCGGGCGCGTCTGGCGCGGGATCGGGCGCGGGAACTAGCGGCGATGGGGGGGCTCGCAAGTGAGCGACTCACGCCATGTCGAATCGCTCGTGAAGTTCCTGGGCCCGGGGGCGGCGCCGGGGAATGCCTTCGCGGTGCTGGCGCTTGAGAAGGCGGCCCACCCGGACGCGGCGGTGCTGCGCGCGCTCAACGAGCAACTGGCCCTGGTGTCGGCCCATCCGCACAGCTCGACGCCCGAGGGCGACGAGGTTCGGATGATCCTGCACACGGCGGCGGCGCAGCTGATGTCGAAGCGGCGCGACGCGGAGCGGGCGATTTTGACTGGGGGCGCGTCGGATTCGGGGTGCGGCGGTGGGCGCGGCGGGGGTGGTGGGGCGCCGGTCGCGCCGGTGGTGCTGGCGGAGATGCAGGTGATCGTGGCGCGGCACGGCGGGATGACGCGCGGCGCGTCGGCGGAACTGGCGGCGCTGGCGGAACGAGAGGGTGTTGAGCTCTCGGAGCTGATGGCGGCGTTTGCGGCGCCCGCGAACAAAGACGCGAGCGAGGGCGAGCGGAAAGAGCCGCGGGGGCTTGGGATCACGAGGCTTCCGCGCGAGCCCTCGGCGCGACCCGAGGAACTGGTGCGGGCGGTGGAGATCCCGGCGGACCTTGATCCGGCGGCGCGGACGCTGAAGCACGCGGTGCTGATCGCGGGCGTGGCGATCGTGCTGCTTTTGACGATGACTGGCGTGATCGTGGCGATCGTGCGGTCGGCGTCGGGGAGCGGGCAGGGGGCGGTGGCGGCGGGGGACGCGGCGGTTGAGGACGCGGCGCCGGACAGGCCGCGGGAGGAGTTTTTTCCCGCGCCAACTCCCGAGGAGCGATCGGCGAAAGAGGCCGCGAAGATGGCGGCGAAGGATGCGGGGAAGCCCAAGGACGCCGGCAAGACGGGCGCGGCGAGCGGCGACGCGCAGGCGCTGATGCACCAGCTCGGGACGTGCCTGGACGAGATCGGCGTCGACGCGGGGGCGGCGACGGCGCGGTTCGGCGATGTGCTCTCGCGGCTGGCGGAAAAATGGGACCAGCTCGCGCCCGATCAGTTGCTGGCGGCGCAGGACCGGATCGTGGAGTTTGTGTACCGGGTGGGGGGCGCGCGGGCGGACGCGCCGGCGCTGGTGGCGGCCCTTGGCGCGATGGGCGATCCGTCCCTGTCGGGCGCGGCGATCTCCAAGCGCGCGTTCGAGGCGGGGGTGCTGTCGCGGCTGTCGCGCGAGAGCGACCTGCCCGGCGCGATCGCGGCGATGGTGGGCGAGCGGATGGCGGGGCTGGGGATGAGCGGGGCGGGGGCGTCGAGCTTCGCGGTCGGCGCGAGGGCGGCGCTCTCGCGGGCGGCGGCGGACCTGGTGCGGGCGCTGGGCGCGGGCGCGCCCGTGGCGGAGGGCGACGACGCGTGGGGCGCGTGGATGCGGCTGGTGGACGCGGTGTCGGGCGGCGACGAAGAAGTGCGAGAGCGGCTGGTGTCGGGCGCGCTGGAGACGCTCTTGATCGATCTTCCCGAGCCCATGAACGCGGCGGGCGAGGGCGTGGCGCGGCGGCTGGTGGCGAAGCTGTCGTGGCGCGAGGAGAGCCCGGCGCGGCGGCGGGTGCTGGGCTGGTTTGGCGATCCGCGGATCACGCCCGAGGACCTGGCGATCGTGACGGGCGCGATCGCGGCGGGGAGCGCGCCGGGGGTCGATCGAACGATGATCCTGGCGCGCGACGCGGACCCCGCGCAGCGCGATCGATTGCGCGAGGTGTATGAGGCGGCGTGGGGCGGGGCGGCGGCCAAGCCCAAGGACGAATTGGTCGCGCAGTGGATCGAGGCGGCGCGCCAGTATGTTGACAGCGCCGAGTCGGCGTCGACGCCGGGGGAGTCGCTGGCGCGGGCGGTGGTGATGTCGAGGCTGAGCGAGGCGGCGGCGAGGATCTGGATCGGCGAGGACGCCGAGCCGGCGGAGATCATCAAGGCGCCCGAGAGCACGGTGATGAATCTGCTCTCGGGGAGCGGGAGCGGCGGGGGTGGGACGCTGTCGGGCGACGCGGGCGGTGAGTGGGCGCTGCGGTATCTTTCGGCCAAGGCGCAGCTCTCGGAGCGGTTGCGGCTGCTCGGCGAGGCGGCGACGCGCGATTCGATCGGGGCGGCGGACGCGGACGTGCTGATGGTGGAGGCGATCCGGGGGAACCCGTCGTCGGTGCGGCGTGCGGCGGACGCGGCGGTGCGCCGGCTGGCGGGCACGCCGCAGATCGTGAGCGCGATGCTGGATCAGGCGTACCTGCTCCCCAAGACCAGCGAGGTGGCGGAGCTTGCGGAGATCGTGTCGGGGACGACGCTTCCGGCGACGCGGGATGTCTCGTGGCGGGTGGCGGTTCGGCGGGCGCTGGTGGAGCGGCTGTTGCAACTGCTGGCGTCGGGTGGCGACGCGGGCGCGATCGACGCGCTGACGGAGCGCCTGGGCGAGACGTACGCGGCGCGGCAGGTGGCGGCGTCGACGGACCGGCTTCCCCCCGACGCGGCGGCGGGCGCGCCGATCGACGCCCTGCGCAAGGCGTTGTCGGCGTGGGACCGGCTGGCGCGATCGCTGACGGCGTCGGGGCGAGAGCCGCTTCGCTTGGACCAGGTCGAGCGCCGGGCCGAGTCGCGGGCCAAGAACGCGGGCGGGATCGTGCGCCGGTTCGCGGCGGACCAGGTCACGCTGGCGGAGACGATGGCGTACGCCGTCGCGTGCGAACGCCCGGCGCGGACGGTTGACGTGGCGCGGGTGCTGGACGAGCTGTCGACGCGGCGGCGGACGAGCGAGCACGTGATGACGCAGGTGCGGGACACGGAACGCGCGATGCTGGAACTATGGATCATCCGGATGGAGGGCGGGCGATGAGGCGAGATCGTGTCGTCTTCACCATGCTTCCGCTGCTGTGGCTTGGCGGTGTGGCGGGCGCGCAGCCCGCGGACCCGCCGAAGTCGGAGGGCGCGACGGGGCCTGAGTCTGTGCAGAGCGGGAAGCCGACGGTGCCGCCGGCTTCGCAGCCCGGGGTGATTTCCGCGCCGGCGTCGTGGCGCGGGGACGCGGTGCTTGGGGAAGAGATTCTGGCGAGGCTGAAGGCGGTCGAGGCGGGGAACCCCGAGTCGTTGCTGCGGGCGGGCGAGGATTTGGCGGCGATGGGCACGCCGCTCTCGGCGCGGGTGGCGCGGCGGGTGCTGGCGGGTGCGATCGAGGTGGATCGGGCGCGGGGCGGCGGGCGTGTGGCCGCGGGGGCGTGCCTGCTTTTGGCGGAGCTGTCGACGAGCGATCCGGACCGTCGCTGGTTTGCGGCGCTGGCGCGGGCGATGGAGGCGGGCGCGCCGGGGCGGGCGTGGCGGCGCGCGGGCGAGGAGGGGTACAGCGCGGAGGCGGCGTACAACGCGGCGTGCGTGGTCGGGCTGGTGCGGGCCGGCGACGGGCTGGCGGCGCGGCAGCTTCTGAACGAGCCGGGGGTGCGGCAGGTGCTCTTGGACCACGAGCGGCTGCTGAGCACGATCGGCGAGCCGGGCGGGCTGGCGTACCTGGAACGCGAGGCGGGGAAGTGGCCTTGCCCGGAGTGCCGGAATGATCGCGTGGTGCGGACGGTGGTGGAGCGGCAGGTGCAGTACAAGCTGTGCCCGGCGTGCGGCGGGAATCCCGGGCCGATGCTGAGCGACGGGGCGATCATCCTGCAACTGCGGCTGGAGGCGCGGCTGCTGCACGGGGTGCAGCGTTCGTGGGCGGCGCAATTGGCGGCGGACCACGGATTGCCCCTGGACGATCCGGACGCGGACGAATTGTCGAAGGTGCTGGGCTTTGACAGCCTTGCGTTCGTGTTTCGCGATGGCGGGTGGTACCGGGTTGATGGGACGCAGCCGGGGCCGCGGTCGGCGTTTGGGCCGGCGGGCAAGCCCGGGGAGGGCAGCGCGCCGACGGGGGATGAGCAGCGGCCGGAGGAATCGACGAAGCCGCCCGAGGAGAAGTCGAGCGGGTGAGTGGCGCGACGGTTGGGTTGGCGTGCGGCGTACACTCTGGCCCGCGGATGAGCCGCGTGACAGGAAGGAACTTTGCCATGGCCGACGCCCCGCCGCCCGCGACCGAGAGCAAGCCCGCGAACCCCACGACCCCCACAACCCCCGCGGTGCCCGACACCAAGGCGACGATCACGTTCGACGAGTTTGCCAAGCTCGACCTGCGCGTGGCGCGGGTGGTGGCGGCGGTGAATCATCCGTCGGCGGACAAGCTGCTGAAGCTGACGCTTGATGACGGGAGCGGAACAGCGCGGCAGATCTGCGCGGGCATCCGGGCGGACTACACGGCCGAGTCGATGGTGGGGAAGCTGATCGTGATCGTGGCGAATCTGGCGCCGCGCGTGATCCGCGGCGAGGAATCGCGCGGGATGCTCTTGGCGGCGAGCAACGTGCCGAAAGATGCGGCGGCGGATACGCCGCGGCGGGTGGTGGTGCTGAGCCCTTCGGCGGAGATCGCGCCGGGTTCGATTGTGTCGTGAGGGGTGTGTCGGAAGGCGGGAGTGCGATTCACCGATCGCCGGGCTTTGGTTCGCGGGGGCCGAAGTCGTTCATCCAGCGGTCGACTTCTTCGTTGACGCGCTGATCGCGCTTAGCGCGCATGTCTTCGAGTTCCTTTCGCACGGAGTCGATGCGTTTTTCGAGCATCGCCAGCTCCTGCTCGCGGATGGCGAGGCGCGCCTCGAACTGCTCTCGCACGAGCTCGGCTATTGATTCGCGGGCCTTCTGGCGGTCGGCGTCGGGCTTGTCGCGGAGCGTGCCCTTCCACGAGCGGAAGGCTTCCTGGAGCGAGAGCGTGGCGCGGAGGTCGCGGAGCTTGAGCTCGAACATCTCGGGCTGGGAGCGCTGGGTGGCCTCGAGCTCGCGGAGCTTGGGGCCCAGGCGTGCGAGCAGGGTTTCGGCGACGGTGGGGTTTTCCTTGAGCGCGTCGCGCAGGCGCCCGGCGATGCGGGGCATGTGCTCGTCGAGGAACCTGAGCATGCGCTCGTGGTCTTCGGGCGAGAGCTTGCGGTCGCCCCTGGGGCCGGGGGAGCCGGGGGAGCCGGGGGAGCCGTCGCGCCCGGGGAGCGGCGGCTCGCCGGGGCGGTCGGCCTTGGGCCCGGCGTCGCGCTCGCCGCGGCGGAGGCGATCGCGGAATCGCTCGGGGAGCGAATCGCGCCGGATTTCCATGGGGTCGCCGCCCTCGTTGAGGCGGGCGATGGCCTGTTCGAGGCGGGCCTGGGTGCGCTTGGTTTCTTCGAGGCGGCGGGTGAGTTCCTCTTTGAGCTTTTCGCGGTCGATGGGGGGCGCGTCGGCGGGGGGGCGGTCCTGGGCGCGGCGCGGCTCGGGGCGCGATTCGGGCGGCTGCTCGGGTTGGCGTTCGGGTTGGGCGAGCGAGACGGGCGCGCCGAGGCCGAGCGAGCAAGCCAGGGCCAGGAGGGGGATGAGGAATGCGGGCCGGGTGTGCATGACGGACTCCCACGAGCGGGCGCGAATCAGAGCGAGGTTTCCTCGATGGCGTCGAGCCAATCCTGGCCGGTGGAGGACTGGCCGAAGTTGAGCGTGTCGGCGTCGAGCTTGTCGAGCTCGGCCGTGAAGCCGGCGTCGGCGAAGGACGTGGCGGTGATGAGGGCGTCGATGTCCTCGGCGAGGGTCGAGACGGCGGCGGTGGGGAAGGACTCGGCGGGCGCGGCGGGGCGGATCGCCAGCCACGCGGCGCCGGCGCAGGCCATGACGCCGATGGCGGCGGCGACGCGGAAGCCACGAGCGAAACTCCGGTTCGGAATAGAGACGACGGGCGCGGGCCCGCGGGAGAGCAGCGCCTGCGTGGAGGCCATGACGCGGGCCTCGAGGGCGGGCGAGGCGGCGTGGCGCTCCGCGTGGGCCAGCTGGTCCAGGGCCGATTCGACGGCACGATCGGCGGCGGAAAGCTCCGGGTGGCCGGTCAGGCGGAGTTCGTGGGATTCATGTTGATCGCGGTTCGTCATGGCTTGGCCTCGGCGTGATCGTTCTGGTCTTGATCGTCGTGGTCGGGGGAGTTGATGCCCGCGGCGTCGAGAAAGTTCCGGAGTTTTTTGAGGGCGCGGTGGTGGCGTGCGAGGAGCGTCCCCAGGGGTTCGTTCAGGATGTCGGTCAATTCCTTGAACGACAGGCCGGCGTGGTGGCGGAGCTCGATGATCTCTCGGTCCGCGTCGGAGAGTTCGGCCAGGCCCTGGCGGAGACGGGAAAGGATGGAGGGCGAGAGTCCGGGGGACGCGGCGGCGGCGCAGGGGAGCGCGCCGGCGTTTTCGAGGGAGAGCCCGGCGCGGCGGGCGCGGCGGGCCTCGTCGCGGACGCGGTTCATCGTGATGCGGAAGAGCCAGGGCTCGAACTTTCCTTGTTCGGTGTAGCCGCCCGAGCCCAGGGTGCCGGCGACGGTGGCGAAGACGGATTGGGTGATTTCCTCGGCCAAGTCGGGGTCCCCGCAGCGGCTCCTGGCGAGCGCGAACACGCGTCGCGCGTAGAGGTCGATGATGGAGCGCCAGGCGTCGTTGTCTCCGGCGGAGGCGCGCGCGAGCAGATCGGCCAGCCGTTTGCCTGCGTCAGGTTCTCGGTGGTCTCGGCTCGCCAAGCGTGTCATCCATCGGTCAAACGGGGATGTGGGCGACTCATTGCGTTGATTGCACGGGGTGGGCCCGGGGCTGTTAGGATTTCGATCATGGCGCGGGTGGTTTATTCCGTGTGCGCGACCCTGCCGAACGAGGCATTGGCGGGGGCGTATGTGTCGTGGCTTCTGGGGGCGGGGGCCGGGGATGGGCACGTCGGGCAGGTGATGGCGGGCGGGGCGACGGAAGGGACGGTGTGGCGGGAGATTGGCGAGGGGTCGATCCGGGTGATGAGCCGGTATGTGTTCCCGGGGCGCGAGGCGTTTGACCGATACGTCCGGGAGGTGGCGCCGGGGCTGCGTGCCGAGGGGCTGGCGCGGTTCGGGGCGTTGGCGGGGGTGTCGATGGAGCGGACGGTGTGCGAGGTGGTCGGGTAGGGTGGGCGGGGGCGGGGGCGGGGGAGTTGGCGGGAGGAACGGGCGGGCGTGAAGCAGCTTTCCGACGAGCAACTGTTCGAGTATTACCGGCGTGGGGAGGATTCCGCGCTGCGGCCGCTGATCGAGCGGCACCAGGAGGAGCTGCTTCGGTTCCTGTACCGGCTGATGGGCGACCGGGCGGGGGCCCAGGACGCGTTCCAGGAGGCGTTCCTGCAGGTCCATCTTTCGGCGGACTCGTTCGACAGTTCTCGGAAGTTTCGCCCGTGGTTGTTCACGATCGCGGCGAACAAAGCGCGGGACATGCTGCGTAAGAGGGGACGACGCCCGATGCTCGACCTCTCCGCGCCGGTCTCGCGATCGGGGGGCGGGGAGGACGGGGGCGGGACGACGTACATGGACCTGATGGAGGTGGACATTCCGGCGCCGGACGCGGCGATGGACGCCGAGGAGCGGGATGCGCGGGTGCAGCGGGTGCTGGGCGAGATGCCGCTGCCGTTGCGGGAGATTCTGCTGTTGGCGTATTTCCAGAGGCTCAGCTATGCCCAGATCGCCGGGGACCTGGGCATCCCGCTGGGGACTGTGAAATCGCGGCTGCACGCGGCGGTGGCGGCGTTTGGGAAGCGGTGGTCGGCGGGCGGCGGGGAACAGGCGGAGGCACCTGAGGGATGAGCGAGCGGCAGGACTATTTCGGGATGGATGACGCGGGCGATGGCGCCGATGCCTGGCGCGACGCGGCGTTGTCACCTGGCGACGAGGCGGCGCTGGAGGCGTTGATCGAGGCGGGGTTTGACGCGTCGCGGGTTTCGGAATCGCACCGTGCGCGGGCCGAGCGGCTGGCGCGGATGCTGGGCGTGCTGGATTCGCCGGTGTGCTTTGAGAGTTGTGACGGGGCGGACGAAATCATGGCCAGGGTGCGCGGGGTCGCGCGTGTCGCGGGGGCGGCGTTGTCGCGCGACGACGTGGACTTCATGGAATTGAACCCGCCGGATCGCCCGATCGTGGCCACGGGCCAGCGCGCGTCGCGGCACGCCGGGATTCGCGGGCTGGTGAGCGGCACGAGCCCCGCGGTCGGCTTTGACCAGGAACTGTGCGATCGCACGTTTGAGCTGGTGATGCTGGCGGAGGAGTCGAGGCAGCGGCTGCGGATACCGGTCGAGACGGTGGGCGGCCCGCGCTGGTCGTGGCGCGACCTGGTGACAATCGCCGCGACGCTGTTGCTCGGCGCGTCGGTGATCCTGCCGCTGCTTGCGGCGGGGGATCGGCAGGCGCAGCGGCTGGCGTGCGCGAGCAACCTGCGCGAGGTCGCGGGGGCGATGGGTCAGTACGCGAACCAGTACCGAGATTCGATGCCGATCGCGGCGGCGTCGCTGGGCGGGGGCGGTGGAGCGGGCGGCGGGCAGCGCTGGTGGGACGTGGGGACGAGCGCGTCGAACTCGGCGAATCTGTACACGCTGGTGCGCGGGGGGTTCGCTTCGCTGCGGGCGCTGGCGTGCCCGGGCAATCCTTCAGCGTGCAAGGAGATGCGCGACCCGCGCGCGATCGACTGGGCGTGCCTGGACGAGGTTTCGTACAGCTACCAGATTCAGAAGGGCGTGCAGAGTTGCTGCCTGAACGAGCCTTCGCGGACGGCGATCCTGGCGGATCGGTCGCCGGTGGTGCGCCGGGCGGTGGCGGGTCGGGTGATCGATCCGTTCGAGAACTCGGGGAACCACACGGGGTCTGGGCAGCATGTGCTGTTCGCGGACGGGGCGGTGGGTTGGCTGACGACGCCGCAGTTGCCCAATGGCGACAACATCTGGCTGCCGCGGACGATCGAGGTGGAGATTCGTCGCGTGATGATGAGCGTGGACCCGAAGCTGAGGGGCGTGGAGACGCCGGACTCGGCGGCGGATGCGTTCCTGGGGCCGTGAGCGGGGGCGACCCGGTTGTTTGGGTACAAGTAGGGTCATCGCAGTTGTCAGGAACTTGCTGGGGCGTGGTGGGAGGTCTACCATCCCGGCCCTGCGTGGTTTCTTTGGGCGACGGCCCGGAGGGCGGCGGGCGGCGTGAAGTTTCGCGGGCGGGCCGCCGGCCCGGTTGACTGAGTTGGAGCGTTGGTGAAGCCATGAAGAACAAAAGCCACAAGGGCCTCTTGAAGCGGGTTCGGATCAGCAAGACGGGCAAGGTCCGTCACCGCTCGGCTAATCACAAGCACCTTCGCTCGGGCAAGGGCGGGAAGCGTCTGCGTCAGCTGCGTCAGGACCCGTACATGGCCAACGCGGACGCCAAGCGGCTGGAGAAGCTGCTGTTCCGTCGTCTGCGTGGTCGTGACCAGCCGCGGACGGCGCTTCGTCGGAGCCCGTCGCCGGCGCAGAGCAGGGCGCTGAAGGCCGAAAAGGCCAAGGCGTCGAAGTAATCGAGTCGAGTTTCCCGTGCGCGTCGGGTTCAAGCCGTCGGGAGTTTCCCGTCGCCCCGCACGAGCCGGTAGTTTGGGAGTTTGTCCATGCCCCGCGTTCGCAAAGGCGCCGCTCGCGCCCAGGCCCGTAAGAGGATTCTCCGCACCGCCCGCGGCTATTTCGGCACGGGGAGCCGGCACAAGTACCGCGCCGAGAACGCGATCATCCGCGCCGGCGTGTACGCGTACCGCGACCGTCGCAACCGCAAGCGCGACTATCGCGCGTTGTGGATCACGCGCATCACGGCGGCGTGCCGCCTGCGCGACACGCGCTACAGCCTGTTCATGGGCGGGCTGCGTCTGGCGGGCGTGGTCCTGAACCGCAAGATGCTGAGCCAGGTCGCGATCGAAGACCCCAAGCTCTTTGATCGTCTGGTTGAGATCGCCAAGAAGGCGAACACGGCGACGCCGGCGAAGAGCTGAGTGCGTGAATAAGGATTGATTCGAGAACGCCCGCGATCGCGGGCGTTTTTCATTGGTGGATGACATTGGCGAATGGCATTGGCGAGCGGCTACTGGCGTGGCTGCTGGGCCGCGGAGCGCTGCATGATGCCAAGCACGATGGCGGTGGCGATCCAGAGGAGGGAGAGGGGGAGCCAGAGGACGGCGGCTGGGATGGGGGACTTGAGGCCGAACCATGTGGCGGCGGCGGCGAGCCAGGTGGGGGCCCAGCCGCCGAGCATGTCGCCGGCGCGATAGACGAAGGTATCGATGAAGGCCTTGGACTTGTATTTTTCGTCGGGGGAGAGGGGCGTGTAGAGGACCTCGCGGGCCGGGCGGTCGACGGCGTAGTGCATGCCGCGCCGGATGACCTGATAGGCGTAGAGCACGGGGACGCTTCCGGTGGCGGCCAGAGCGCCGAAGCCGGCGAAGGTGATGGCGGGGAGGACGGCGAGCGTTCCGCCGACGCCGATGAAGCGGATGATCTGGCGGGTGAGGAAGAGCTGGGTGACGAGCGTGAGCAGGTTGGTGTAGAGGTCGAGGTTGGCGAAGGCCTTGGTGCGCGCGTCGGCGTCGGGGAACTTGGCCGCGATCATGTTGGCCTGCTCGACGTAGATGAAGGTGCTGGTGATGGTGAAGAGGAGCATGTAGAGCGAGAGGGTCTGGAGGTAGCGGCTGTTCTTGATGAGGCGGAAGCCGGCGAGGGCGTCGGCGGTCGGTTCGCGCGACGCGGACGGCGCGGCGGGTTGGGAGTTCCACGCCTCGCCGCGCTTGATGATGGCGGCAGCGCACAGGATCGCGGCCTGGAGCGGCACGAGGGCGGCGAGGAAGACCCACTCGCGGGCGAGCTTCGGGAACTCCATCAGCGTCCAGGCCGCGGGGTCCTTGCCGAAGGGCCACTCGAGCGCGAGCTTTCCGCCCAGGAGCGCGTTGACCAGGAGCGGGCCGCAGATCGCGCCGAGCGTGCCGCCCACGGCGATGACGCCGAAGACTTTTTTGGCGCGGTCGCGTCCGAAGACGTCGGCCATGATGGACCAGAAGATCGAGACGACGAAGAGGTTGAAGACGCTGAGCCAGATGTAGAAGGCGTAGCCGAGTGTGTGAAGGGTTTCCTTGGAGAGGAGCTTGGTGGCGGCGAAGAAGCCGACGATGTTGAGCGCGAAGAAGTAGTGGACGAACGGGACGAATTTTCGGCGCGGGAAGCGCGAGACCAGGAAGGCGTACACCGGGTTGACCAGGAGCATGACGACGAGCGTGGCGGTCATGAGCCAGGGGAGCTTGTCGGCCCCGCGCTCGATGGCCATGGTCTCGCGGATGGGGCGGAGCATGTAGTAGCTGGTGAGGATGAAGAAGAAATACGCGGCGGAGAGCAGGAGCACTTTCCAGGGCACGCCCCCGGAGAAGCCCCCGGCGTCGGGCGGGTGGGGGAGGTCCGGGGCGAGCGGCGGGACGCCGGACGTGCCGGGGGGGGTTGAATTCCGGCCGCTTGTTTCAGGCATTCGATCCGCCTTTTCCGGGGCGATCCTCGCCCGCCGGGGTTTCTGCACAAACCGTCCGCAACCTGGGGCGGCGGGACTTGGTACAACTTCACCGCACGCTACGCTGCGGCTTGATTCTTGCTGACGGGTCGAAAACTGGTTTTTTCTGGGCGCCGGCTTGGTTGGACGTACGCCGGTGGCTCGCCCCGATCGACCTATCAGTGTGAACGTGCCGCACCATCTTCGCAGAAAGGTCGAGGTCATGCACAGCAATCGTCGGCTCTTCCTGGCGTCGTCGTCCCTGGCCCTGGCGGGCCTGGCGATCGGCGCTCGTCGTCTTCAGGCCGCCACGTCCGTGGGGTCCGCGGCGCCCAAGAGGATTCTGATCCTGGGCGGGACGGGATTCCTTGGGCCGGCGGTGACGGCCGCGGCGCAGGCACGCGGGCACAGCGTTTCGCTGTTCAACCGCGGCAAGACCGAGAAGGTTCTGCACACCAAGACGGACAACACGGAGCGGTTTTACGGCAATCGCGACCCGGAGAAGACCGCGGACGAAAAGGACCCGGCGTCGGCCAAGGGTCTGGAGTCGCTGAAGGGGCAGACGTGGGACGCGGTGGTGGACACGTCGGGCTATTTCCCGCGGATGGTGAAGGCGTCGGCGGGGTTGCTGGCGCCGAGCGTGAAGCAGTATGTATTCATCAGCTCGGTGTCGGTGTACGCGGACAACAGCACGCCGGGTGCCGACGCGACGTCGGCGGTGGGCAAGATGGCCGACGAGACGGTGGAGACGTTCGGCGCGAGCTTTGAGAACTATGGTCCGGCCAAGGCGTTGTGCGAGCAGGCCGCGGAGGCGGCGATGCCCGGGCGCGTCACGAATGTTCGGCCCGGGCTGATCGTGGGTCCCGGGGACCCGACGGGGCGGTTTACGTATTGGCCTGTGCGTGTGGCGCGCGGGGGCGAGGTGCTTTCGCCGGGCACGCCGAACGATCCGCTTCAGATGGTGGACGTGCGCGACCTGGCGGAGTGGATCATTCATTTGATCGAGACGGGGACGATGGGCGTGTTTGACGCGATCTCGCCGCAGAACCCGGCGGGGAAGCCGGGGTTCACGATGGGGATGCTGCTGGACGCGTGCAAGGAGGCGTCGGGGTCGAACGCGACGTTTACGTGGTGCGACGCGGAGTTCCTGGGATCGCAGCAGGTTTCGCCGTGGGGCGACATGCCGCTGTGGATCCCGCCGGTCGGCGAGAGCGCGGGGTTCCACACGCGGAACGTGCAGAAGTCGCTCGACGCGGGCCTGAAAATGCGTCCGGTGGTCGACACATGCAAGGCGACGCTGGAGTGGTTCAACGGCGTGGCGGAGGGCGACCGGTTGAAGAAGATCGCGGCGATCTCGCCCGAGCGCGAGGCCGAGGTGCTCAAGGCCTGGCACGCGCGGGACCAGAGCAAGCCCGTGGAGAAGAAGGAAGAGAAGGCGGCGGGCTGAACGCGGGCGTGTGACGCGGGAATCCTGATCGGTTCGCAGGGGCTCGTCCGAGGGGACGGGCTCTTTTTTGGTTCATCCGGTTTTTCAGGGGTGCGCGCTCTGAACTTCGAACTTCGCGGACATCCTCGACCCCTGCCGGGGTCGTGACGTGCAACGCGAACTCTCCACGGGTTCCGCTCAAAGACTCGCGTCACCCGTGGCTACAACCCGCCAGCCCTCCGGGCTGGAAGAGGCGGCCTGGGCGAGGTGGTGCTCGGTCCAACGCCGGAATTCTCGGATAAAGCTCTGTTTCATCTCGGTGCGGGGCGTTGGGTAGGCGCACCGTCAGATGTTTATCTGGTCGCGGCGGACGCGGACTTCTTCGACGGGCACGAACGTGCCGCGGTCCATGCCGGGGCAGATCTGTTTGGCGCGGTCCCAGTGGCGGCGCGAGTGGAGGTTGCTCTTCCAGAAGGGCCAGGTGCGGCACTGGCGCGGGCGGTCTTCGTACACGCCGCAGACGGCCTTGCCGGGGATTTTTTCGCGGTCGAGGAAGACGCAGTCCTGGCCGAACTGGGAAAGGCGCTCGGTGAGCGACAGGCCGGCGACGCTCATGTGGGTGTAGCGGGCGCGGAAGTCGGCGTCGGAGAGATTGAGCCGGGCCGCGAGGGCGGCGACTTCGGCGTCGTTGACCAGGACATAGCCCTCGGGGCCGGTGCAGCAATTGCCGCACATGGTGCAGGAGAAACGCAGGCCGGGGCGGCCTTCCTCGGTGTCGATGTTGAGGTCAAACCACTCGTGCCAGGGCTCGTTGGACATGCGGGTCCTGTCGGGGGTTGGAGATGGCGGTCCGGGAAACTACGCGATACCCACGGTAGCGCGAGCGGCAAGCCCGACGCGAGGGAGTTCGCGGCCGGCGGCGTGCCGGCGATGCGAACCTGGGTGTGCGGCGGACGAGGGCTGGGACTGGGCGCCGCGATCAGCGCAGCTTGCGGGGATTGTCGGCGGGCTTGGCGTCGGCGTAGGCCCAGATGGTGACGAGGACTTTCTTCTTGCCCCACTGGCGGGCCTGCTCGTGGGTGGGGAAGAGGAGGTCGAGGCGGTTGCCCTTGATGGCGCTCCCGCAATCGAGGACGGGGACGACGAGGTCGCTGTCGTAGCCGGGGATCGAGAGCATCGAGCCGTAGGGCAGGACGCGGGGGTCGGCGGCGACGAGCTTGTGGGCGTTGGTTTCGACGGAGTGGAGGGTGGCGGTGATGCCGTCGGCGGAGTCGCCGCAGGAGCGCGAGTCGGGCGAGTATCCGGTGACGATCATCCACACTTGGCGCGCGGGCTTGATGGGGCGGGCGTTGAACCAGCGTGTGCGAGGGTCGAGGGTGTGCGGGTCGATGCTCGCGGCATGTTCGATGGCGCCGCCGGGGAGTTCATCGGACCGGAAGTCGGCGATGATCGACGCATCGGTGGCGGCGACGGTGTCGGTGTCGTCGATGGATTCATCGTTGTTCGTGATGGGGCCTGCGATGCGCGGGGCGAGCGCGAGCGGATCGAGAGCCGCGGGCGCGCTGAGCGAGCCGGGGATCTCAACGACGCGGGCCAGCGGCGGGGCGATGCGCCATTCCTTGGCGAGGATGGCCGAGCCCACGACGAGCGAGAGCGTGGCGAGGGTCGCGCCGGCCTTGAGGGCGGCGCGGGCCCAGCGCGAGCGCGCGATGGCATTGCTGATCTGGAATTGTGGAAGCACCCACCGACCTCCGGCAACCGGGGTCGCGAGGCCGATGGGCCCGACCCGGCCTAAGTCCCACCCAAGGCACGGGCGCGTCTCTGGTTGCGAGCGAATGTGGGGAGAGCATACAACGGGGGCCGGGTCGAGGAGGGCGATCTTCAGTTTCGCCCGGAAAATCAGGGCGATTTCGTGCGGTTTATGCCGAATGTGCCGATTATTCCGTCGGAGCATCGAGCGAGCAAAAGGGATGTCCGGGACTTGCCCGGTGGTTGGCCGGGTGGCGGGAATGCGAAGCGCAAGCGATGCCTGAAAGCGAGATTCAATTCTGGATCGTGACGGGCCTGATCGGGCTGTGCGGCGGGCTGGCCGGGGGCCTCGCGGGGATCGGCGGCTCGCTGGTGATGCTGCCGGGGTTGGCGATTTTTCTTGGGTATCGCGACGCGACGCACAGCGAGCAGCACGTGTACCAGGCCGCGGCGTCGGCGGTGAATGTGCTGGTGACGCTTCCTTCGGTCGCGGCGCACGCGCGGGCGGGGGTGATCGATCGCGCGTGGGTGAGGATGCTCATGCCGATCGTGGCGGCGAGCGTGGTGGCGGGCGTGCTGCTGTCGAATGTGGTCGAGGGAACGTGGCTGAAACGGATTCTCGCGGCGGCGATCGGGATGTACTGCGTATGGAACTTCGTGCGCGTCGTGCGGCGCACGCCCGAGCGGGCGCAGGCGGGCGCGGCGCGCAAGAACGTGCTCGCGATGGTCGGCGTGGCGTCGGGAACGTTGAGCGGGTTGCTTGGCATCGG
>JAEUJA010000015.1 GCA_016793195.1 Phycisphaerae bacterium | reverse complement strand
GAGGAGGAGTTGATAGCCCTGCGGGTCGGTTTCGAGCGTGAAGTAGCTGGTGTGGAGGATGACGGCGCGCGATTTCTCGTCGGGGCAGTTGATCCAGAGCGAGAGCGAGATGGGGTCGGAGCGGCGGAAGTCGGGCGAGTCGTCGAGGGTGACGCCGACGTCGCCGTCGAAGAGGGTTGCTTTGCCGGCGGGAGAGTCGACGGTCCCTTCGAGGGGCCAACGCTTGGCGGGTTCCGGGGCGGCGAGGCGGAGCGCGGGGGCGGGGGAGGGGGGCGCTGGGGCGGAGTCGACGGGCGCCGGTTGTTGTTGTTGTTGTTGCTGTTGTTCGTCGTGAATGGCGGCGAGGACTTCGCGGGCTGCGCGCGTGTGTGCGTCGGCCTCGGCGGCGGCGAGGGAGCTCTCGGCCAGCGTCACCTTGGCGCGAAGGTCGGCGAGGGCGGCATCCTGCTCCGGGGTGGTCAGGCGCATCGCGGGGCGCGGCGTGGCGGCGGTGGCGTATGGATAGGTGCCGGCCTCGTCGATGGCGCTGAAGAACGAGGCGATGCTGTAGTAGTCTTCCTGCGTGATGGGGTCGTACTTGTGGTCGTGGCAGCGGGTGCATTCGAGCGTGAGGCCGAGGAACGCGGTGCCGAAGGTGCGGACGCGGTCGGCGACGTATTCCTGTCGGAACTCTTCGTCGATCGAGCCGCCCTCGTTGGTTTGTCGGTGCAGGCGGTTGAAGGTGGTGGCGAGTTTCTGTTGCTGCGTCGCGCTGGGCAGGAGGTCGCCGGCGAGTTGCTCGGTGATGAAGCGGTCGTAGGGCATGTTGGCGTTGAAAGAGTTGATGAGCCAGTCGCGCCAGGGCCAGACGCGGCATTCCCAGTCGGACTGGTAGCCGTAGGTGTCGGCGAAGCGGGCGGCGTCGAGCCAGTCGGCGGCGAGCCGCTCGCCGAAGCGCGGGGAGGCGAGCATGGCGTCTACGCGAGACTCGTAGGCGGCGGGGCTGGTGTCGACGATGAAGGCGCGGGATTCTTCGGGCGTGGGAGGCAGGCCGGTGAGCACGAATGAGGCGCGGCGGAGGAGCGTGGCCTTGTCGGCGTCGCGGCTTGGAGTCCAGCTCCGGGATTCAAGAGCGGCGAGGATGAAGCGGTCGAGGGGATCGCGGGGCCAGGATTGCTTTTTCACCGTGGGCGGCGCGGTTGGCTTGGGCGCGACGAAGGCCCAGTGCGGCTCGTACTTGGCGCCTTGCTTGATCCACTCGCGGAGAAGGTCGCGCTCGGCGGGCGAGAGCGAGAGCTTTGACTCGGGCGGCGGCATGAGTTCGTCCGGGTCGTGCGCGTCGATGCGCGAGATCAGTTCGCTGTCGTCGGGGTCGCCGGGTGTGATGGCGGCGTAGCCGGCGCCGAGGTCGGCGGTCGCGCCGTCGAAGGAGTCGAGGCGGAGGTCGGCCTTGCGTGCGGCGCTGTCCGGGCCGTGGCAGCGGAAGCAGCGGTCGGCGAGGATGGGGCGGATGTGGGTGTTGAAGCTGATGGGGCCGGCGGGAGTGGGAGGTTGTGTGATCGCGGCGGAAACGGCGAGGATCGTGGGGTCAAGGCGCGGCACGAACGAGATTGCGGTGAAGACGAGGGAGGACGCGAGGATGAGGGGCGCGGTGTGCCGCATGCGCGCAGTATAAGGGAAGGGGCGCGCGCCACAATGGAGAGTGGAGGATGCTGCTGGCATGCGTCGAGAAATGGGCCGCGCCGGAACCGAAATGGGTCCCGCTGCGATCGTCGTGGTCAAGTCCGCCAAGCCGGACTTGACCACGCCACCCGGAGCAAGTGTGCGGTCGGCTGCACGTCCGCTACGTCGCGAAGGCGAGGACCTGATCGATGATGTCGCGGGAGCTGGCGCAGCGCGGGCACTTGTGCTGGCCGCCGAGCTTGCCGCGTGATTCCATCCAGCGGTGGAAGGTGCCGAGGGCCAGCGGCGTGACGGTGGGCTCGGTCATGCCCAGGTCGCCGGTGCGCTTGATGCCGTAGTCCACGCACTCTTGCTTGAGCGCGGCGTCGAAGGCGGGGACGAAGGCGGCGAGGCGATCGGGCGATGCGTTGGCGGCCTCGACGGCGAGCTGGAGTCCGGCGCGGCGGCCCGGGCCGGGATAGACGGGCGCGGCGGTGAACTCGCCGACGATGAGGCCGGTCTGCTGCGCGGCCTTGGCGACGGCGTTTTCGATGTTGTCGACGATGAGGTTCTCGCCGAAGGCGTTGATGAAGTGTTTGTGGCGGCCGACGATGCGGAGGCGGGCCGGGCCGTCGCCGCCGGAGCCGTCGGGGCGCGCGGGGATGGTGTCGAACTCGACGACGTCGCCGAGGATGTAGCGCCAGAGGCCCGCGCAGGTGGTGAGGACGACGACGTATTTCTGGCCCTTCTCGACGGCGTCGCAGGTGAAGGCGGGAGCGTCGGGCCTTGCGATGTCTTCGAGGGGGACGAACTCAAAGAAGTTGTGGTTGTCGGTGAGGAGGCGCAGGCCGGGATCGCCGCGGGTGTCCTGGATGGCGATGAAGCCTTCGGAGGCGGGGTAGAGCTCGAGGCGGTAGGGGATGTCCGGGCCGTCGGGCGCGCCGCTGTAGGCCTGGCGGACGCGCGGGTCGAAGGGGGCGTATTTCACGCCGCCGTGGACGAAGATGGTGAAGTTGGGCCAGACGTCGTGGATGGTGTTGACGTTGCGGCCTTGCTCTCGGGCCATGGCGATGAGGCGCTCGAAGAGGACCAGGGCCCAGGAGCACATGCCGCTGACCATGCGGACGTCTTGATCGAGGCAGGCCTTGGCCATGGCGTCGATCTTGGATGGCCAGTGGCTCATGAGGGCGATGTCGGGGCCGGGGAGATAGATTTTGCTGATGGGCCAGCGGATGAGGGGCGTGACGATGCCGGAGAGATCGCCGGTGCGGATGCCGTGGGCGTTGGTGGAGAGGTCGGTGGAGCCGCCGAGGAAGAGGGACTTGCCGGTGAGGAGCGCGGGGAGCGAGACGCCCATGCGGGCCATGTGTGAGAAGATGTCGAGGGAGGCGCGGAAGTTTGAGGCGAGCATTTCCTGTGAGACGGGGATGAACTTGTCGCCGGCGGTGGTGCCGCTGGTCTGGGCGTAGTCGCGGACGAGGCCGGGCCAGAGGATGTCGGGCTCGGCGTGCTCGCGCATGCGCGCGACGCGGTCCTTGAACGCGATCCAGTCGCCGACGGGGACGGTGTCGCGATAGCCCCTGAGCATGTCGTCGTCGGAGAGTGTGGCGAGTTTCGCGTAGCTGGATGCGCGGCCGATTTCGGTGGCGGCGGCGTGTGAGAGGAGCTGGCGGAGCTGGCTGCGCTGGATGCCGGCGCTGTTGCGTTGCCAGTGGTTGATGTTGGAGAGGAGGCGGACGCGGCGGGCGAGATAGGCGCGCATCCCGACGCCGATCAGGCCCGTGAGCCAGGATGAGCGGGGGTGTGAGGTCATGGTGGTGTTCTATCGCGGCGCGGCGCTGTGCACGGCGGGGTTGGGCGGCGCGGCGGCGAGTGAGCGATTGAAGTCGATGAGGAGGGACGCGAACGCCTCGGGCTGCTCGATCATCGGCGCGTGCCCGCAGCGATCGAGCCAGACGAGCTTTGAGCCGCGGATGAGCCGGTTGAACTGATCGGCGGCCTCGGGGGGCGTGACGGCGTCCTGCTTGCCCCACACCAGGAGCGTGGGGGCCTTGATCTCGGCGAGGCGATCGCCCATGTGGTTGCGGCGTGCGGAGCGGGAGAGCTTGACCATGGCGCGGGCGCCGCCGCGGCGGGTGAGCTCACGGTGGGCGCGATCGACGTCGCCCGGGTTCATTTTCGAGCGATCGAAGAAGAGCTCGCCGATTTTTTCGACGAGCCATTCGCGGGAGGGGCGGAGCTGGACCTCTCGGACGGTGGTGCGTTCGGTGAGGCCGGAGGAGCCGGCGAGGACCAGGCCGCTGACCAGCGCCGGGCGGTCGAGCGTGACGCGGAGGGCGACGTGTCCGCCGAATGAGTTTCCGACGAGGACGGCGGGCTCGCGGACGTGTCGTTCGAGGAAGCGGATGGTGAGTTCGGTCACGCCGTGGATCGAGCAGTCTTCGCCCTGGAGTTCGAGGAGCGGGAACTCGAGCATGACGGCGCGGGCGTGCGGGGCGAGTGCGTGGGCGGACTGTTCCCAGTGATCGTTGAGGCCGACCAGGCCGTGGAGGAAAACGAAGGGGCGTCCCGTGCCGAGGTCAACGACGCGCGCGGTGATTTCGCGACCTTCCGGGCCGCGGAGGGCGAGGGTGGAGGGCGCGGCCGGCGCGGGGGCGTTGACGGAGTTGGTTGGCGCGATGGTCACGGGGCGAGGGGGCTCCGGTCGGGTCGGTGGGCGATCATATGTTGGCTGGTGGCGAGGGATTGTTTGGGAGGTGTCAAGGGCGGGAGGAAGAGACGCAGAGACAGAGAGACGGAGAGACGAAGTGAAGAGGAATGGGGGCGGGCATCACGCTTCGTTGACGACCTTGCCGTCGCGGAGTCGGACGACGCGGTCGGCGCGGGCGGCGGTCTCGGGGTCGTGGGTGACGACGACGAGGGTCTGCCCGGCCTGGTGCAGTCCGGCGAGGAGGTCGAGGATCGAGCCGCCGGTGACGCGGTCGAGGTTGCCGGTGGGTTCGTCGGCGAGGAGGAGGGTTGGCTTGTTGACCAGGGCGCGGGCGATGGCGACGCGTTGGCGTTCGCCGCCGGAGAGTTCGGCGGGTCGGTGCGTGAGTCGATGCCCGAGGCCGACGTGGGTGAGGATGTCGCGGGCGCTGTTGATGGCGTCGTGGCGGTGCTGGAGATAGCCGAGGCGCCCGTGGAGCACCATGGGCGCGATGAGCACGTTTTCGAGAACGGTGAGTTCGGGGAGCAGGTGATAGAACTGGAAGATGAAGCCGACGCGGGCGCGGCGGTAGTGGTTGAGGTCGGAGGCGGGCATGTCGTCGATGGCGCGGCCCTCGAAGGTGATGGGCGATGAGCCCGCGGCCTTGTCGGCGCGGTCGAGGGCGCCGATGAGGTGGAGCAGGGTTGACTTGCCGGAGCCCGAGGCGCCGAGAACCGCGAGCCACTCGCCGCGCTTGATGTCGAGGTCCATGCCGCGGAGGACGGGGACGTCGACGCGTCCGAGGCGGTAGGTCTTCTTGAGATCGCGGACGCGGACGAGCGCCTCGGCAGGTGTCGGAATGGCTTGAGCGGAGGTCATGTTCGTGTCGTGTTGCTCGGAGGAGGACGACCCCTTCGGGGTCGGGTGATTTCAGGCGGCGTTGCCGGGGGTGTCGCTCGAAGACTCGCTCAACCCCCGGCTACGGGAGGTCAGCCCTTCGGGCTGAAGAGCGGAAGAGCGGGAGAGCGGAAGAATGGAGGCAGAAAGGCAAGGGTCCTGAAAGGGGAAGGAAGGCGGGGAGGAAAAACGGCGGGGAGGCAGAAGTGTGCGGGTGCGGTGTGCCATGTGGCCCTACGCCATGTGCCAAGTCGTTCGTCGTGTCATTCAAACCTCAGTGCCTTTACGGGGTCCATGGACGCGGCGCGGATGGCGGGGATGAGCGCGCCGAGCACGCTGGAGATGATGCCGCCGGCGAGGACGATGGCGGCCTTGGAGGCGTCCATCTGGCTGGGGACCTCGCTGAAGTAGTAGATGCGCGGGTCCCAGATGTAGAGGTTGAAGGTTTCGCCGAGCCACTCGTGGATGGGGTTGATGTTTTTGACGACGACATAAGCCAGTGCGCCGCCGAGGCCGGAGCCGACGACGCCGATCATCATGCCGTAGGCCAGCCATACGCCCGCGATGCCGGCGCGGCTGGCGCCGACGGCGCGGAGGATGCCGACGTCCTTGGTCTTCTCGCTCACCATGGACCAGAAGATGGCGAGCACGAGGAAGACGGCCGTCAGCGAGATGAAACTGAAGATGAAGAGCACCAGGCCCGTCTCTTTCTTGACGGCGTTGATCATGGTGCGGTTCTGGTCTTCCCAGGTGAGGATCTTGATGTCCTCGGGCGCGGGGACCTTGCCGGCGTGGTCGAGCTCGAACTGGGCGTAGATCGCGCGGACGCGAACCTTGAGTTCGTCGGCGCTGATGCCGTCCTTGGCGCGGACGTAGACGTTGGTGACGCGCGCGGGGTCCTCGGCGACGATCTGCGGCGTGACGATGCGCTCTTCGCCGGTCGCGGGGTCGATCTCGATCCGCGCGCCGAGGCCGCCGCTTGCTCGCTCGGCTTTCACGCCCTGATCGAGGTGGAGCTTGCGCTGCAGTTCGAGGAGCGGGGCGAAGACGACGCGGTTGTCGGTTTCGTAGATGCCGCTGTGGACCTCGTTGGCGACCGGGAGCGACCAGGAGACCATGTCGATGGTGCGGCCGCTGGCGTCGAGGGGGATGAGGTTGAGGGTGACGGACATGTTGTCGGGTGCGAAGACGCGTGTGTCCTGGAGGCGGCCGTCGGGTGTGCGGCGGTAGGGGAGGCGGGGCTCGAAATAGCCGGCGGGCGTGCGCACGTTGAAGCCGCTGACCTCGATGCCGAGCACGGCGGCGGGCTTAAACTCGCCGGTTTTTTCGTCGCGGCGCTGGAGGTTGCGACCGTTGTCGAGGAACTGCTTCCAGTTGAAGCCTTTCCAGAACGTCTCGCCCGCGATGCGCGGGTCTTGGCGATTGATGTCTTTGCGGAGGGGTGTTTCGAGTGGGCGCCACCAGAGGGTGCGCTCGTACTCGGTGACTTTGGCGTAGCCCGGGCCGTCGATGCCCTTGACGAGGATGCCCTCGCGGCGCCCGTCGGGCAGGGAGATCAGGCCGAAGGTCTCGATGAGCGGCGTGGCGGCCGCCACCGCTTCGTCCTTCTCAAGGCGGTCGATCAGCTCCTGGTAGTAGGCAAAGCCGGTCGAGGGCCAGGAGATGTTGACATCGCCCAGGAGTGTTCGCCCGGAGTTGAGGAGCATGGCGAGGAAGCCGCCCATGACCGACCAGGTGATGAGGACCATGGCGGTGCAGAGGACGACGGCCAGCGACGCCAGGAGCGGCATGACTTTGCTGGTCAGGTATTTTCGGGTCAGCAGCGCCTGATACACGGAGGCGAGTGTAGGGCGTGATCGGGCTCAGCAGCCCTCTTCGAACTCGACCACGAAGGCGTCGAAGTCGTCGGCGTTGACGAAGCCGTTGCGGTCGTAGTCGGCGGCGGGGAGCGCGTCGATCCAGTCGACCACGAACTCGTCGTAGTCGTTGCCGTTGGTGAAGGTGTCGTGGTTGTAGTCGGCGCGGCAGAAGGATTGGGCGAGGGCGAGGAGTCCGGCGTAGAACTCCTGGCCGCTGGGGAGGATGTCGGTGGGGGGCGGGGCGAAGCTTCCGCCGCGGAGTTCGGGGGTCCAGGTGATGACGCCTCGATCGCCGTACCACCAATCGACGTTTCCGCCGCTGACGGCGTAGAGGGTGGTGTAGCACGGGCCGTAGGTGAAGGTTCGGTTGTGGATGTTCTTGATGGCGGTCTGCATGATTTTGGCGTACTTGTTGAAGAAGGGGAGGATGGTGGGCGGGGTTGCGGTGTGTCCCCAGGGGGAGAGGAGATACTGGCCGTAGGTGTGGACGTCGAGGGCGATGGCGATGCCGGGGGTAGCGAGGATGTGTGTTCGGAGGGCGGTGGTTTCGGGTTCGGAGAAGGGGGCGGTGCCGCGGAAGGTGGCGCTGGCGCCGTCGCCCGACGAGCCGTTGTCGCTCCCCCAGGCGAAGCTCCAGTTGCGGTTGAGGTCGACGCCAAAGGTGCCGCCGGCGTTGGCGCGCCGGTTCTTTCGCCAGAAGCGATCGGTGGTCCAGGTGTAGACATAGCCGTCGACGTTGACGACGGGGACGATGACGACGGCGAAGGTGTCGAGGAAGGCGGTGGCGGCGGGGTCGGAGCCGTAGCCGGCGACAAGCTGCTCGGCGACGTACATGACGGTCATGGGGGCGACCCACTCGCGTGCGTGCTGGGCGGCGTGGAGGTAGATGACGGGCTTGATGGTGTTGGCGGGCCCGGGGGTCGGGGAGTCGATGCGCAGGCCGAAGATGGTCCGGTTTTCGAGGGACGGGCCGACGATGACGCGCGAGGTGATGTCGGGGCGGAGGGCGATGAGATCGTCGATTTTGTCGGAGATGGATTGGAGGTCTTTGTAATCGTCGAACCAGCCGCGGGGCTGCGGGCCGGAGAGGCGGGCGCGTTCGGCGGCGACGACATCGCCCATGTCGGGTTCGAGGATGTCGAAGGTGACACGCAGGGCGCGGACGGCGTCGAGCCCGCCGGGCGGGATGAGGAAGTCGATGGGTTCTTCGAGGCGGGGCGTGTGGGTCCAGCAGTCGCCGGAGATGGCGAGCACGCGGTTGAACTCGGTGTGGTCGCGGACCTGGGCGCGGATGAGGGCGTGGCCGCGGTAGGTTTGGTAGGGCGCCGGCGCGTGGAGGAAGGAGTGATCGGCGATCGGCGTGGGGGCGGGCCAAGGCTGGGCCGTCGCGGGCGAAGCGAGGGCGGCCAGCAAGATCGAGAGCGGGAGAGCGAGCGTAAGTCGGGGTGTCATGGCGGGCTCCGGCGGGAAGGGTCGTGGGAATCGCAGTTTCTCCGAACCGGGAGGCTGGGGCAAGTGTCGGGTGGTAGAAATGCCCGCGGTCGCGCTTGTTCTACGATTGAGCGCGGGGATGCGCGGACGGTTGCGCCGCCGGAGGAGCCGGCGCGGATGGCGGGATTGTGCTGTGATCGCCCGCCTCGGAGAGGCGGGCCACCAAAAGCGCAGAGGAATGAGATGGCGGTTCGGGACGCACCAATGTTGAGGCTCGGGCCTGTGCCGCTGGCGACGCCGCTGTTGCTCGCGCCGATCGCGGGGTATTGCGATCTGGCGTTCCGCACCGTTTGCCGTGAATACGGCGGGGTGGGGCTGGCGTGCACGGACCTGCTCAGCCCGCAGGGGCTGCTGCGGGGGACGGCGACGAGCCTGGACCTGGCGCGGACCAACGAGGTGGACAAGCCGATCGGGATGCAGCTGTACGGGAGCGACCCGGAGGTGATGGCGCAGGGTGCGCGGTGGGCGGTGGAGCACGGGGCGACGGTGGTCGACATCAACATGGGCTGCCCGGTCGACAAGGTGACGAAGAAGGACGGCGGGAGCGCGCTGTTGACGAATGTGGAGCGTGCGGTGAAGCTGGCCGAGCGCGTGGTGCGCGAGCTTGAGAAGTGCCCGCTGGACCAGGAGGAGTGGGGGAGGAGAATCGGGAAGGAAGTGGCGAAGAGGCGAAGTGGCGAAGTGGCGGAGCGGCATCCGGCATTCGGCATTCGGCATTCGGATTCAGCAGCGAGCGATCGGTTTCAAGCGACGGATGCCGGTTCTTCTACTTCCCTCGTGCCAAGTGCCCAGTGCGTGGTGCCTTCTTCGAGCCCCGTGCCTTTGACGTGCAAGATGCGGTTGTGCTGGTCGGACGCGGACTATCACGGCGGGCGCGCGTGCTCGCCGCGGTTGGCGCGGATGCTGGCGGACGCGGGCGTGGTGGGCGTGACGGTGCACGGGCGGACGACGGAGATGAAGTTCAGCGGCGAGGTGCAGCTGGCGGGCATCGCGCGGGTGGTGGAGGAAGTGGGCGGGCGGATTCCTGTGATCGGCAACGGCGATGTGCGCGAGCCGGAGGATGCGATCCGCATGATGCGCCAGACCGGGTGCGACGGCGTAATGATCGGGCGCGGGGCGTTGTCCGCGCCATGGCTGTTCCGGGATACCTGGGCGGCGCTGCGCGGGGAGGAGATTCCCGACACGCCGGACGACGCCGCCAAGACGGCGATGATGCGCCGGTACTTTGCGATGATGCGCGAGTATCGGGGTGATCACTACGCGATGACGCAGATCAGGCGTCGGATCGCGTGGTTTGCCAAGCGGATGATCCGCACGGACCCGGAGACGGGGCGGATGGTGGGCGTGAAGCCGCTGAAGGAAGCCATTCGGATGGCGGCGGGACCCGGCGACGTTGAGCGTGCGTTTGATCGATTCGCGGCGGGTGAGCTGTCGCGGTTTGCGGACCACGAGGTGGACGAAGCGGCGGAGTCTGGTTCTGTGTGATCGATCTTTGTTTGGGTCCGAGTTTGTGAGATTCAGGTCCTTACCCGGGCGAGGTTTGTGACGGGTGATTGGCGGTTGCGGGGGTGAATTCGGGGCGGCGCCTGATATGCTGAGATGGTCGTGAACCCGCGGGGACGGTCGGCCGTCTGTAGTGGGACGTGGCGGCGCGGGCTTGCGCCGGCGCGGGTGTCGGGCGTCGATGGGAATGAAACTCGGGGAATGGTCTCTGGGGAATGAACGGGGAGCGTGCTATGCGGCGGAATATGGGTCGTGCGTTGGGTGTGGCGTTTGGATTGGCGTTGGTGTCGGTGAGCGGACTGGCGATGGGCCAAGACTCGGCGCCCGCGGCGCAGCCGCCGGTGACGGAGCCGGCCGCCAAATCGGGGACGCTGGTGTTCGAGCAGGACGCGGTGGACCTTGGCACGGTGATCCAGAACGAGGTGAAGCAGGCGCGGATCAAGTTCAAGAACACCGGGGCATTTCCGGTGAAGTTCCAGAATGTGAAGAAGGATTGCGGGTGCACGGAAGCCAAGATCAAGATCGACGGGACCGACAAGATCGGCGAGCCCGCGGAGCACGACCAGAACACGTGGATCGAGGTTCCGGCGGGCGGGAGCGGCGAGCTTGAGATCACGTACGACCCCAAGGGCAAGGTGGGCGCACAGAGCAAGCGGATCACGGTGACGACGGACGAGGCGGAGAACGCGGTGCGTTCGATCGGCGTGACGGTGCTGGTCGAGCAGAACATCATGCTGGAGCCGACGGTTCTGAATTTCGGGAGCGTGGAGCGGGGGACGAGCAAGACGCTCCGGGTGACGGTGGTGGGCCGGACGGCGGACTTTGCGGCGACGGACGCGACGGTGACGCTCAGCGAGCTGCTGCAGATCAAGAAAGTGGGCGACCGCGAGGTGACGCGGGGCGACAAGAAGCTGCGGGCGACGGAGTTTGACGTGACGTTTACGGCGGGGGGAAAGACGGGGCGCTCGCAGGACGTGATGAACATCCGCACCAATGACGCGCGCGAACCGATGAAGCAGCTCTCGGTGACGTTCCTTGTCCAGGGTTTGCTGGCGAGCGAGCCGTCGATCCTGTCGCTGTCGACGGCCAAGCCCGGCGAGGACATGAAGGGCGAGTTCATCCTGAAGCACCGCAAGGACCAGGTGTTCAAGGTCACGAAGGCCGAGACCGCGTCGCTGGCGGGCGGGCCGACGCCGGAAGTGAAGTACGAGGTTGAGGCGATCGAGCCGGACGCGAACGGGGCGGCGAAGAAGTGGCGGATCAAGGCGTTCACAGTGGCGCCGATCGATCGCCCGAGCCTCAACGTGAACGTGAAGATCACGACGGACGTCCCGGGCGAGGAGATGATTCAGGTTCGGGCGTACGGCGTGGTCCGGCGGGTGCAGGCCGCTGCCGATGCTCCCGCGCCGGCGCCGGCCGCGGTGTCGGGCGGGTCGAAGTAGTTTCGATCGGAGATGAGCATGGCTTGCTGTGGCTGCGGGCCCATGAGGGTGATCGCGGTGATCGCGCTGGGCGCCGGGATCGGCCTGGCCGACCTGTCGCTCCGGGGCGGGAACATCGTGGTCGCCAAGGAGCGGGCGTCGCCCGATCGGCCCGGGCCCGACTTGCCCGGACCCGACGGGGGCAAGCCTGTCAATCCCGATGGCGGAACGCCGCCGACAGTGGCGCCGGTCGCGCCCGGGGCGATCCGCGAGATCACGGTGGCGGAGGCCAAGGAGTGGTACGACAAGGGCGCGATGTTCCTGGATGCGCGGCCGCGCAAGGACTCGGAGCGTGACGGTCGGATTCCGGGGTCGGAGTTGCTCGGACCGGGGGATGTGGATCGGAATCCGCCGCCGGCGATTTTCGAGGTGCTGGACCCTGAGAAGGAAGTGGTGATCTATTGCCTTGGGGGCGATTGTCACGACTCGCACAACCTGGCGGCGATGCTTGAGGCACGAGGGTTTACCAAGCTGCTGGTGTTGGTCGAGGGGTTCCCCGGCTGGGTGCAGGCGGGGTATGAGGTGGACAAGTCTCCCTTGCCGCCGGAGTGAGCATGAAGCCGAATTGCAACGCGGACTCTAATCCCGGCTCCAATCCAGTCAGGGACGGGCTGTTGTTTGTGTCGAGGATGGCGCTGGCGGCGGTGTTCGCGTTGGCGGCGTATCACAAGCTGTTCGGCGAGGTGGGGGCCAGCGGGCGGTTTACCGGGCCGCAGGACTTTGCGAGGGCGGTGGACGCGTTTGAGGTGCTGCCAAAGAGCCTGGTGCCGGCGGCGACGTTTGTGGTGCCGTGGGTTGAGGCGGTGTGCGCGGTGATGCTGGTGGTGGGATTCTGGACGCGGGCGGCGGCGGGGGTTTTGGCGCTGGCGTTGGTGGGGTTCATCGGGCTGGTGATTTCGGCGATCGTGCGGAAGATGAGCCTGACGTGCGGGTGCTTCGGGGCGGTGCAGTTGTTCTGCCCCAAGGAGCTCGGCTGGTGCAACGTGGTGCAGAACACGGCGTTGCTGGCGCCCGCGGTGTTTGTGCTGGCCAAGGGGCACGGGCGGCTGGGGATTGACGGCGCGTGCGGGCGCGGTTCGGGTGCGTGCGAGTCTGCTCGTGGCGCGGGCGTGGTGGACGGCGGCGGGGCGTCGACCTAACATTCCGCCCACAACTCGAACCCGTCGCCCGGGTTCCCGGCCGTGTCGGCCGAGTGCCCCGGGCCCAAGACCAGGACGGAGCCCCGCGAAGCGGGGACGACCATGAGCAAGTTCCAGCGATTCGCGCCTGTTCAGAAGATCCGCGTCACCAAGACCACCGGTCACGGCAAGGTCGTGGTGGATTGGAAGGACATCGAGACGCTGCGTCGGCTGATGAGCCCCAACGGGAAGATCTACGGGCGCAAGCGCCTGGCGACCTCGGCCGCGGAGCAGCGGATGGTGGCGCAGGCGATCAAGCGGGCGCGATTCATGGCGCTGTTGCCGTATACGTCGGCGACGCTGTAAGCGTTCGGCGATGGCGTGGCGAAAGCCGCGGGCGAGGGCGTGAATGCCCCGCGAGCGTGGCGTCGTGCATCAGGTCGCGCTTGGGCAATCGGCAATAGGGAATGGGCAATGGGCGAACATCGCGCGCGAAGCGAGTCCAGCGCCGGGCGTGACTACGCGCCGCTGCTGAACGCGGCGGGGGCGGCGGTTTCGCGCGGCGCGATCGATCGCGCGCGGGCGATGGCGCTGTGCTGTGATCTTGTGTGGGACGCCTTCGGGCTGGAGTCCGGCGGCCCGAGCACCGGCGGCTTTGCGAAGGTGTCGTGGGTCGGGTTCTATGAGAAGGCCGCAGGCGCGGATGAGATGATCCTCGTGGTGCGGCGCGACAAGCCGGCGTGCTCGCCGATCGGGCTGCACGGGGCGTGCGGCAGGAGCTGGAGCGAGAAGCGGGCGCTGGTGATCCCGGATGTCTCGACGCTGGGCGCGGGGTACATCGCGTGCGATCCCAAGGACAAGGCCGAATTGGTGCTGCCGATGTTTGATGAGCGCGGCTGCTGGGGCGTGCTGGACGTCGACAGCTTTGAGATCGGCGCGTTCAGCGAGCACGATGCACGCGGCATGGCGGCGCTGTGTGAGAAGCTGGGGCTGTCGAGGGAGACGCTGCGGGGTGGGGTGGTGGGGTTGTAGAGTCGCGCGAAGTGGCGAAGTGGCGAAGTGGCGAAGTGGCGAAGTGGCGAAGTGGCGAAGTGGCGAAGAGACGAAGAGACGAAGAGACGAAGAGACGAAGAGATACCCCCTCGCTGGCGCTCGGGGCTCGCAATGGCGGAGGCGTTCGCACGCGCGTCGGCTCAGAAAGACAACGCCCTCCCTCACGGTCGGGCTACTGATGGACGGCATCAGGCATCAGGCATTGGGCATCAGTAGGAAAGAGGCGAAGAGGCGAAGAGGCGAAGAGTAGAAGTGGTCAGGTGGTCAGGTGGTCGAGTGACGGAACGTGCGCCGGAGTGTGCCCGCATTCGGGGCAGGGTGAGGCGGGCGCGAGGCCTTTGAGGTCGTAGGCGCAGCGTGTGCAGAGGCCGCGACGGCGACGTCTGCAATCTCGGTTCGATCTTCCCAGACTCAATACGAGAAGCCACAGCACGCTGAACAAGACCCAGTCCGCGAGAAGTCCAGCCCACATCGGAGCGAAGGGAATCGCCCAGTCGCCCGTAACGGCGTGTCGAATCGTCCACTGCGATCGTTCGGTGCGCTTCTGTTTGAGTTGGAGCTGCTCGGCTTCACTCAGTTGATCGAGAGGCTTGGAAGCGAGTAGCTCTGACTGCTCATGTGACAGGCCCAAGACGATCCACTGCTCGCCGCGGAAGGCATGGAATGGCCAGCCTGTCGCCGTAGTAATGACCTGGTTGTACATGCCGGGGCTCTGGTCCGGTACCGCGGCTGCCCATGCGGGCGGGCGCCCACTTGGAAACGGTGGCCTGTCCGGGACTGCCCAGTCGCCCCAACTTTGTACGTCAAAGCGATCAATGAGTGGGTGAGTCAAGAACGTGGAAATCAGACCATCTGCAGCCCATTCACTACTCGCGTCGAACCACAAGATCGGAGCGCGTGCCGACAGATCCGCGGCCCAATGCCCGATGTTCCAGCGCGTGCCCCAAGCGCGAATCGCCGCCAGCGGAAGCGCGAAGCAGACGATTCCGAGCGTGAGGACTCCGAGCGCAAGGCTGAAGATGAGCCGGCGCGAGATGGACATCGGTGCAGTCTACCGCGTGAGAAAACGAAATTCCCGCTCATGCTCGCAAAAGACCGCATTCGGGGCAGGGCGAGGCGGGCGCGAGGCCTTTGAGGTCGTAGGCGCAGCGGGTGCAGAGGCCGCGGCGACGACGGAGTGTGCGGCGGGCGGCGCGGATGCCGAAGAGCGGGATGAACCAGGCCGCGGCGTAGAAGAGTGTGTTGAGGGTGAAGCCGAGGGGAAGGATGTAGATGGGGAGCCAGAAGGCGAATTCGGGGCCGAGCGGCTGAGTTCCGTAAAACGCATCGTCGCGGGCCTTGTGCACGCCGCCGGGCTCAAAGATGAACAAACCTTCATGGCTGCGTGATTTGACGACATGGCCACCTTCCTTCTCGGCGAGATACCAAAATGCACGGGCGGGCCAGCCGTAGCGGCGTTCGGAACTCCTTGTGGCGGGGGCACGCGGTGCATGACGTGAGTCGGGAGGCCTTTCGGCTATGAACACGAGCGGAAAGGCGAGCACGCGGCTATACCGATCTCCGACGTCGAACGAGGCGGAGTTGCCGTTGGGATTTGCGATGTCTCCCTTCGATGCGCTGAGCGTCGTGATGCCGAATGAATGCTCGGCAGGCCAGTAGGCGATACCGTCGCAGTAGAGTGGAATATCGCCGGCTTCTCCGCGCGGTTGCGAGTGCGCAGTGGCCATCAATTCTCGCGCCGTGCGTTCCCATGTCCTGCTCAGCGCGATCCCCCACGCGACGGCCGTGGTTGTGAGCGCGCCAAGGGCGGTGAAGATCATGGCGGATGCCGCGATTCTGATCCAGCGCCGGGGCATGGAATCAGCATACCGCGCGGGGGATGCGGGGGATGCGGGGAACGCGGGGCGGACCTGCGGGCTCGCAAGTTCGGTCGCGGCGGCGTTCCGTGGTCAAGCGAAGCGCTTGACCACGCCACCCGGAGCATGACGATGACGGCGCGCATTCAAGCGAGGCGATTGACCACGCTACCCGGAGCATGGCGATGACCGCGCGCATTCGGGCGAAGCGCTTGACCACGCCACCCGGAGCATGACGATGATGGCGCGCATTCAAGCGAGGCGATTGACCACGCCACCCGGAGCCTGGTGCTTGTTTAGATGCGGTTTTCGGTGATGTCGATCTCGCGCACGCCGCGGGCGAGGCGGACCTGTTCGACGGCGGCGCGGAGTTTTTCGCGGAGGTTGACGGGGTCGGGGACCTTGGCGAGGTTGATCTGGGGCATGGTCTCGTCGCTGGAGAGGATGAGGACGCTGCCGATGCCGAGCGCTCGATCGACGACGGTCTGGTGGAGCTGCGTGTCCTTGACGCGGTAGAGCTCGACCTCGTCGAGGCTTTTGGTGAGCACGCCGGATTCCAGGCGGAGGCGCTGGGTGGAGAGCGAGTACTTGGTGGTGCGGATGACGAGCCACTTCCAGGCCGCCACAGGGATGGTGAGGAGGAGGATGAGCGAGGCGAAACCGAAAGGCGGGAAGAGGACACTGAGGACGATGGCGGGGATGACGAGGATGCAGGCGGCGTACCACTTGGTGTTGACCCATTGGCTGGGGGTGCCGACCCAGACCTGGGATTCGGGGCCGAGCTGGCGCGTGGAGACGGGCGGGATGGAGGGCGTTGGGATGGTGGCGCCCAGGCCGGCGGGGTCGACTTCGACGGCCAGGACGGAGAGGCCGAGGCGCTGGCCCATTTTCTCGGCGTCGCCGGCGTTTTCGGCTTCGAAGACCTTGGTGGTGCGCTGGTTGGTGGTGGGGTCGTTGGCGTGGACGATGTAGCGAGTGGGCATGGTGAGATTCCCGAGGCCTGGCCGCTGCGCTTGTTGGGCGGCGGGCGGCCGGGATTTCGACATGGTACCAAGGGCGGGCGTTTGTGGAGGGGCGGGGCCCGGCGCGCGAGCGGCACGCGGCAGGCAATGGGCAATGGGCAATGGGGAGAGGTGTCGCGCGAACGCGGCGCGGGCGAGGCCTATTCGTCGGGCGGCAGATAGAACGCGTCGATCACGGCGGGTGATGGGCGCGGCGTGATTTCGTAGAGCACCGATGAGCCGATCTCGCGCCGGAAGAGATTGAGCGTTGGATCGGCCTGGGATCGGACCTTGCGGTCGTTGTCCAGGCTGTCGACGAGCACGACCACGGGGACATCGTCGACCTTGGCGTAGAGCACCACGGTGCTGGAGCGGAGCGGCGTGCCCTCGAATTTTTTGGAATAGACCCATCCGACGAGGTCGATCCGGGCGAGGGAGTCGTGGCGGACCAGCATCTGCTGGCCGGTGCTGTAGCCGGTGGCTTCCTTGAATTCGTTGTCGTTGCGGCAGATCCAATCGGGCTTGAACTCGTCCTTGGCGGCCAGGGCGTAGAACTCGCCGGCGTCGTAGCGATTGAACTTCCAATCGACGCGGGTGTAGACCTGGTATGACGTGACGGCGACGAGCAGGATGGCGGCGGCGGCGACCACGGGCCAGTAGAGCCTGAGCCACGCGAAGCGCGAGGGCCCGGGCTTGCCGGGGGGAAGCATCGACGGCGCGGGGACGTCGGCGGGAATGTGAGAGCGATTGAGCGAGGACTCGATGCCGCGGGCGAGGTCGAGCTCGGCGCGGAGGGCGTCGTCGACGCGGAGGCGGTCCTCGAAGGCGGCGCGATCGGCGGGCGCGAGCGTGTTGTCGAGGTAGGCGTCGAGCTGGCCTAACCAGTCGGGCGAGTCGGCGCGGCGCGGGTTGCCTGGGGAGGTGTTCAGGACGCACCCCCGCGTCGTTTGAGGTGGTCGCGCATGGCTTTTCGGGCGCGGTGGACGTGGCTCATCGCGGTGCCCTCGGGGATAGAGAGGGTGCGGGCGATGTCGGCGTAGGAGAGGCCGAGCACGGTTTTCATGAGGAGGCAGGCGCGGGCGGTTTCCTCGAGCTCGGCGAGGGAATGGCGGACGGCGTCGTCGAAGGCGTGTTCGTCGGCCAGGAGCGCGCCC
>JAEUJA010000173.1 GCA_016793195.1 Phycisphaerae bacterium | reverse complement strand
GTTGAGCGCGTCGGACGTCGGCGCGTGCTCGTTGAAATTGCCCATGAGCATGATGCCCAGGTTGTGCTCGTTCTGGTTCTTGACGTGCGCGCCCTGCAGGTTGAGCGGCCTGGCCTCCCACACACGCCCCATCGGGTCGATCGAGTAGTGATAGCCGATGTCGACCCAGCCGTTGCGGACGTGGCTGCCCCGCACCGACTCAAGCCGCCGGGCCGAATCGCTCATCGAGCGGATGCCGGTCGAGGGGAGCGCATCGTGATGCACCGTGATCCGGGCGATGCCCGCCATGGCGAAGACCTCGCGGCTCATGATGGGCTTGGCGTTGGTCCACTGGCTGCGCGCGATCACGCCCGGCACGGGGCCGACCGGCGTGTTGGGGGTCGGGACGGTGCCCGGCTTGTACGAGTTCGAGGCGATCGCCGGGGCCTTCGAGGGGTCGTCAAGGGGGTTTTCCCAATCCCACTGCTTGCGGGGAAGCTCTGTCACGCCGCCACCGCCGGATTGGCAGCCCGACAGCCACGCGGCCGCACCCAGCAGGAGCCCGGTGCGCAGGAGATCACGTCGATTGAGGTCTTGGCTCACGGAATATCCATCGGCCGACGGCGGGCCGGTCATGCACAAGCGGCGTCGGGTTCATCGTACCGTTCCCAAGCGTCGGCACCAGAGGGCCAGCGCGAGGAACAGGTAAAGCCGCTGGCCGTGCTCGCCGCGCCCCGAAACGTGCTCGTTGAGGAGTGTTTGGCAGTCTCGGGCGGACACCTCAAACCCAAGGTCCACGCCGCCCCAAGGCGAGGCCGAGGTCAACTGGTCCGACAGACAGGTCCGCAGGCCGGCGTGGTCCTGTCGCCACCACGAAGTGAGCGGCAGGGCAAACCCGGACTTTGGTCGGCGTGTGATCGAATCGGGCAGTCGCCGGGCGGCCAGGTCCCGCAGCGGCGCCTTGGTCCTTCCCCACGCCAACAGCGACGCCATCGGCGACGCCAGCCCCATCCGAACGATCGCCGGCGAGAGAAAGGGAGCCCGAAGTTCCAACGCCACCGCCATCGTCGCGGTGTCGGTCTTTCGGAGCAGATCGGCGGGCAGGTATTCCTGAAAGTCCTGCCTCGGCGCGTCGGGTACGCCACGCGCGGGCGGGAGCTGCCTTGCCGCGTCGGGGCTCACGCGCGCAAGCGCGGGCGTGGGAAAGACCGCCAGCACGTCGTCATAGCCGCGATGGCGCGAGGCCTCGAGAAGCCGAGCAATCATGCTCCCGGCCGACTTGGGATGGGCCGCGTTGGTGCCGTGACCCACGCCGGAGGGCAACGCTCCGAGCGTGTCCATCGCCGGCGCGAGCAGCCAGTTGGCAAGATGTCGCCGGTACCCCGCGAAGAGCTCGTCTCCCGCGTCGCCGGCGAGCGCGACCGTCACATGCTCCCGTGCCGCTCGGGCCAGCCAGTGCGTCGGCAAAAGCGAGCTGTCTCCGAACGGCAGGGCGAGTTGATCGATCAGCTTCGTCAGGTCATCGATCGGCGACGTGGTGGGGCAATCCAGCGTGGTGTGATCGGTCCCCAGCACTCGAGCGGTCTCGGCCGCCGCTTCCGATTCGTCATACGCCGGGTCGTCCATGCGCATCGTGAACGTGCGAAGCCGCCGCCCGGACGTTCGCAGTTGCTCGGCCGCGTGCCCGGCGACCAGAGCCGAATCGATCCCGCCCGAAAGAAAACACCCCGTCGGCACGTCGGCGTCGAGCCGGAGCGAAACGCTCCGCGCCAGCGCCGCGTCGATCGCATCCGAATCCGGTGTCGTGTCGCGTTCCGGCAACTCCGCCGCCCATCGCGACACTTCAACGCGAATCTCGCCCTCGACCACCCTCGCCCGCGCCACGCACCCCGGCGGCACGCTCCTGATCGGCCTCATCGGCGGCTGCTCGTCGTACCCCTTCCACATCCACCGCGCCAGCACCGCCGGATCGATCGACGGCTGCCAGCGCACCGCGTCGCCTCGCGCCAAATCCCACAACGCCCCGGGCGTGCTGGCGAACGCGAGCATCGATCCCCCCGGCGGGAGCATGAAATACAGCGGCTTTTCGCCCGCCAGGTCGCGCGCCAGCCACAGGTCCCGCGACTCGTGATCGAACATCGCCAGCGCGAACATGCCGTCGAGATCGCGCAGGCACGCCGGCCCGAGTGCCGCCCACGCGTGCAGGATCGATTCGGTGTCGCTGTGGTCCGAGCGAAACTCGCCCCTGAATCTCTGTCGCAGCTCTCGATGGTTGTAGATGCACCCGTTGAACACGACGGAGAGCCGGCGTTGGCCCATCGCCGGCCAGTGCATGGGCTGCCCACCTCCCGCGGCGTCCAGGATCGTCAGCCGACGATGCAGCAGCGTCAGCTCGCGGTCGCCCGCCTCGATCACCTCGCGAGTTCTCGCGTCCGGCCCGCGGTGGGCGATCGCCGCGTCGAGGCGATCAAGCACCGCCGACGGCGCGGGCGGCGCCGTGCCGGTCAGCCTCAGGATTCCCGCAATCCCGCACATGCAGGGAAGGTATCGACCGACGCCCACTCCCGCGCGGTAGAATCGTCCCATGCCGATCTACGAATACGTCTGCGAGGAGCCCGGAAAGCCGCCCGTGGTGATCGAGCTCCTGCGGAACGCCGCCGACGCCGACAGACCCGTCACCGACCCCGAGGGCAGAGGCCGCGTGTTCAGGCGACGTCTCAGCGTCTTTGCCTCCGGGGGCGGCGGCGGGGGCGGCCCGGAAGGCCTGGCTGTCGGGCCGGGTGGTCATGTCCATTCCGGCACCTGCGGTTGCGGCAAGCGTCGCGGCTCCTGCGGCATGGGCTGACGAGCCTCCTCGGGCTTCCTACCGCAGTCTTTCACTCCGCCAATCCGCCACTTTTTCCTTCCCCGATCTCGTTGTGTCGCTGTATCGCTGTCTCGCTCTTTCAGTAGCCCGACCGTGAGGGAGGGCGTGCTTCCCATCCGATCGTCCTCGCACGGAGCTCCCGCGTGAAAGTTCTTATCGCCGACAAGTTCGAGAAATCCGGCATCGACGGCCTCAGAGCCCTGGGCTGCACCGTCGCCTACGAGCCCGAGGCCGGCGCTGCGATCGGCGAAGTCATCGCCCGCGAATCGCCGCAGGTCCTGATCGTCCGCTCCACCAAGGTCCCCGCCGCCGCGATCGAAAAAGGCGCGGGCCTAAAGGCGATCATCCGCGCCGGCGCGGGCGTGGACAACATCGACGCGGGAGCCGCGACCACCCGCGGCATCGGCGTCGCCAACTGCCCGGGCATGAACGCCGTCGCCGTCGCCGAACTTGCCTTTGGCCTCCTGCTCGCCCTCGACCGGCGCCTCGTCGACCAGACCATCGAAGCCCGCGCCGGAAAGTGGAACAAGAAGGAGTTTTCCAAGACCGGCCCCGGCGGCGCCCGCGGCCTGAAGGGCACGACGCTCGGCGTGATCGGCGCGGGCGCGATCGGACGGGCCGTCATCAAGCGGGCCGTCGCGTTCGACATGCGCGTCATCGCCTGGAGCCGCAGCATCACGCCCGACCACGCCCGTGACCTGGGCGCTGAGTGGGGAGGGACCGACACGCCCGCGCTGCTCGACATCGCGGGTCGATGCGACGCGATCAGCCTGCACCTGCCAAGCGCGCCCGACACCAACAAATTGATCGGGGCCGCGTTCTTTGAGCGTATGAAACCCGGCGCGTACTTCATCAACACCTCCCGAGGGTCGGTGGTCGACGAGGCCGCGTTGCGCGCCGCGGTGCAGTCCAAGGGACTCCGCGCCGCGCTCGACGTGTTCGACAATTCGCCCGGCGCCGCCCAGGCCGACTGGGCGAGCGAGACGGCCAAGCTGGCGGGCGTCTACAGCACGCACCACAGCGGCGCCTCAACCGACCAGGCTCAGCAGGCCGTTGCGGACGAGACGGTGCGTTTGGTGCGGGTCTTCAA
>JAEUJA010000161.1 GCA_016793195.1 Phycisphaerae bacterium | reverse complement strand
GGCGGCGTGGAGGTCCGGCGCGTCGCGGTCGCGGAGGCGCCCGAGGGCGTGTCGATCGAGGACGGCGCGCGGTGCGGCCAGTGGATCGCGGGCGTGTTGCGTGAGGCGGGGTTTGCCAAGAGCAAGCTGGTGCTGAGCGTGCCGCGTGCGGACGTGGTGCTCAAGAGGCTTTCGCTCCCGGTGAGCGAGGAGACGGACGAGGGCGATCTTGCGGGGGCGGTGGCGCTGCAAATGGGCCGTCAGTTGGCGGTGTCGGCGGAGGGGGCGCTGATCGACTATGTGCCGATGAAGTCAGGGCTGGCGACGCCGGATTCGAGCGGTCATCCGTCGCTTTCGGTGATGGCGGCGGCGATCCCGGGCGATCGGGCGTCGTGGTTCCGGGGGCTTGGCTCGGGGATCGGATGGCCGGTGCGCCGGATCGGCATCCGCGGCGCGGGAACGGCGGCGATGCTGACCGAGTCGTCGATCCGCCAGGGGGCGGGCGTCTTGGGCGTGACGCTGGGGCGTGCGACGGCGGAGTTCGTGGTGGTTGAAGACGGCGCGATGACGCTGGCGCGGTCGGTCGATGTGGGCCTGCCGCGGGGTGATGAGGAGCGAGAGGGCTTCGCGGAGCGATTGAGCGTGGAGGCGAAGCGCACCTGGGCGAGCCACCGGGCGGGGAGCCCTGGGCTTGACCTTGGCGGTGTGACGGTGCTGGGCGCGGGGGAGACGGCGCGGCTTGCGGGGGAGAGTTGCGGCAAGCAGTTGGAGGCGTCGTGGAGCCTGACGGGATTGCCGTCGCGGGTGACGTGCGAGGCGACGATCTCGCCCGATGAACTGACGGCGGTGGCGCCGCTGGCGGGGTTGTTGTACGAGTGGGTGCTGGGCGGGCCGACGCTGGACTTTGCTTCGCCGCGGCGTGCGCCGGACCGGAGCGCGCGGGTGCGCAAGGCGGCGCTGCTCGGCGTGCTGGGGCTGGTGGTGTTCGGCGGGGGCGGGGTTGTGCTGTCGAACCAGCGGCTGTCGGCGCTCGAGGGCGAGGTGACGCAGGCGCAGGGCGACGCGGCGGGCAAGGCCAGAGAGTACGAGGCATTTCTGGTGCAGCACGCGCGGCTGTCGCACATCGAGACGTGGCGGGCGTCGGGCGTGCAGTGGCTCCCGCATGTGAGCGCGATCAGCGAGCGATTCCCGCCGACGAATGAGTCGATCCTGAACGCGTTGACGGGGCACCTCCGGGCGTCGGCGGAGTATGTGCCGGGCGGGACGAGGTATCCGGGGGGTGTGTGGCAGCCGGTGCGGGATGCGTCGCTCTCGATCGAGGGGACGATGAAGTCGCGTGCGGTGGCGACGGCGCTGCGAGAGACGCTGGTTCAGAGCGAGTTGTATCGGGTGGAGAGCAAGGGCGCGGACGTGGCGGACCGGTTCGACTTTGAGCTGAGCACGTCGATGGCGCTGCCGGAGAAGCCGCCGGCCAAGGCGGGCGACAAGTCCAAGGGCGGCGGGCCGCCCGCGTCGGATCAGAAGCAGGGCGGGGCGTCCAAGGCGGGGGGTGGCCTGTGAACCTCCTGGCGACTCGCGGCAAGTGGTGGCTGGGCGGTGCCGGCGCGGCGGCGGCGATCTTCGGCGCCTATCTCTTCGTTTACGCCAGCCCGCGCGACGAGCTGCTGGGCAAGATCAAGGCGGCGCGTGAGGAGGAGCAGCGGCTGGTGGGGTTGCTCAGGCAGCGGGCCGTGGTGAGCAAGAAGCTCTCGGAGTTCGGCGCCACGACGCTGGGGAGCAAGCTCGACGTGGTGGACAAGCGATTCCGCGACGGGCTGAACCAGATCGCGGCGCAGTGTGGCCTGGGGGGCGTGGTGGTGCAGACCGGGCAGCCGCTGGCGCAGCCGAGCCCTCTGCGCAGCGCCAAGGGCGTGCAGTCGACGCTGAAGCGGGCGATCGGCCAGCTGAAGGAGCCCGATTTTCGAGTGATCGGGGGGACGCTGAAGGGGACCGGGACGCTGGACCAGGTGCTGCGGGCGCTGGCGGCGGTGCAGGCGCAGGCGTGGGTTCATCGCGTGGATGACTTCTCGGTCAAGCCCCGTGGCAAGGAGCGTGAGCAGTTCGACCTGGCGGTGAGCGTGTCGACGATGATCGCGCCGAACTTGGTGACGGCGGACAAGGAGCCGACGGTGGTTCCCGCGCCGGCGGCGATGGAGGCGATGTGGAGCGCGGTGGCGGGGAAGAACATGTTCCGCGAGCCGCCTCCCCCTGCGCCGCCGCCGGTGCCTCCGACGGTGGTGGCGCAGACACCGACCCCGGCGCCGACTCCCGCGCCGCCGCCGGCGCCGCCGTACAACGACTGGAAGCTGGTGGGGCTGGTGCGAACCGAGCGCGGCGTCGAGGCGTGGGTGCTGAATACCAAGACGAACGAGCGCGCGGTGCTGTCACCGGGCGGCAAGGTGCTGGACCTGACGTTTGTGGAAGGCGCGGGGGAGCGGGCGGTGTTTGACCTGGGCGGTCAGAAATTCGCGTTTGTGAACGGTCAGGTGCTGGGCGTGCGAACGCCAGCCGAACAGTCGCCGGGACAGTAGACTGGCGCGGTGTGGAACAACTCGGCCCGGGCCGGAGGCTCGGTTTGGAGGTAGGTATGGAATACAAGAACGACGCACGGGCGATGATCGGCGCGGCGAATGGGATGAGCCTGCGCTCACGGCGGGCGGCGATCGTGGCGGCGTCGCTGATCGCGGCGTCGGGCACGGCGGTTCCGGTGTGGTCAGCGCGGGCCCAGGAAGCGTCGCCCTCGGCCCAACCGGCGGCCCAGCCTCCCGCGCACGCGCCTGCTCAGGCACCCGCCCAGCCCGTGCCGGCGAACGAACCGCCGGCCCAGCCTCCCGCGCAGGCGCCTGCTCAGGCACCCGCCCAGCCCGCTCCCGCGCCACCGGCGGCGCAGCCGGTGCAGCCGCCCGCGCCCAAGGCGATCACGTTCAACTTCAAGGACGTGCCGTTCGACTTCGTGCTGGATTTTTTCTCGCGAGAGTCGGGCCTACCGATTATCCGCGAGGTCGCGGTGCCGCCGGGGAACATGACCTTTATCGGCGCGTCGGGGTATGCGTTCGACGACGCCCTGAGCATCCTGAACCTGAACCTGGCGATGCACGGCGTGCAATTGCGCCGGCAGGAGCAGTTCCTGTATCTGTCGACACTGCAAGCCTCGGCCCAGAAGGCGGGCGTGGTGGCGCGCGAGAACGTGCCGCCGGACATGAAGCCCGAACAGTTCCTGACGCTGACGCTCCCGCTCAGCAACGCGGCGTCGGACCTTGTGGCGACGCAGATCAAGCCGATGATCGGGCCGTTCGGCGCGGTGACGAGCGTGCCGGCGCAGAACATGCTGGTGATCGTGGAGTCGGCGGCGCAGTGCCGTCGCATCCAGTCGATCGTGCAGACGATTGACGACGTTCGCCCGGTGGACACGCAGTTCAAGCTCTTCAAGCTCGAGCACGCGCAGGCCGACGCGGTCTACAACGCGCTGCGCGGGCTGATCGGCGAGCGGGTGAAGCAGACGTTCATCGACAAGGACGGCAAGCAGACGACGGTGCAGGACATCAGCATCTCGGGCATGAACATCCAGCCCGACATCCGCACCAACTCGATCATCGCGGTGGGGCCCGTGACGCGCCTGCAGACGTGCGAGGAGCTCGTCAAGCTGCTGGACCAGCCAGACGGCGGCGCGGCGGGCGAGACGCAGATGGTGACGTTCACGCTGCGCACGCTGACGCCCGAGGACGCGGCCAAGAAGATCGAGGGGCTGTTTGCGAGCATCCAGCCCAAGAACAAGCCGGTGCTGCTCCCGCTGCCTGAGTCGGGCAAGCTGACGCTGGTGGGGGCGCAGTCGCTTTTGCTTCAGGCGACGGCGCTGATGGGCGAGATTGATCCGGGCGCGGGCAACGACGCGCAGCCGCGGAGCGAGCGTCGCGCGACGACGGTGCGATTGAAGTATGTCACGCCGGCGCAGGTGGAGGCGATCGCGGGCAAGCTGCTCACGCCGAGGCAGATGCAGGCGGTGAAGTTTGCGCCGACGCCTGATTCCAAGGGGCTTGTTGCGACGGGGCCCGACGCGGACCTGAAGGCGTTTGAGCAGCTCGTGCAGGGCATCGACGTGGCGCCGCAGACCGACAAGGAAGTTCGGCTGGTGCGGATCACGGGCGGCGAGCCCAGGGCGGTGCTGGAGCGCGCGACGCAGCTCTACGCGGCGACAGGCAAGAGCGAGACCGACCCGGTGACGGCGACGCTCGACGAGCCGACGCGCGCGGTGACGCTGATCGGTTCGCGGGCGGCGTTGTCGGCGTTCGACGGGATGCTGACGAGCGCGCAGCAGAACGTGCAGGTGGTGCAGGAATCGCGGACGTTTGACGTGTCGAAGGTTCGCCCGTCGGTGATGGCGCCCAAGCTCACAAAGCTGGCCAGGCCGATGTTGGCGCCGGCGGACGGGAGCACGTATCACGAGCCGAGCGTGGAGCCGGTGGACGAGCTGAACAAGCTGGTGGTGCGTGCCGAGCCGGCGCAGATGGCGATGATCGCGGAGCTGGTGAAGCGGCTTGACGCGGACGATCCGTCGACGCGCGAGCTGCGGGTCGTGAAGCTCTCGGGCGCGGACCCGAAGGGTTTGCTGGCGCGGGCCGAGCAGTTGTACGCGCAGCGGACGGCGGGGTTGTCGGAAGACCAGGCCGGGCCGGTGACGTGGGAGTACGACGACAAGTCTGGCTCGGCGCTCATTACGGCCCGATCGAGCGCGATGCGGTTGTTCACCGACGCGCTCACGCAGGCGCAGCAGCTGGTGCCGCCGGCGCGGACGACGCGTGTGATCGACGTGCAGAACGTGGCGGCCAAGGAGCTTGTGCCGCAGATCACGGAGTTGCTGGCGGGGAGCGATCCGTCAGATCCCTCGCGGCGGGTTGAGCCGCCGACGCTCCGCGTGATCGAGCGGACGAATTCGCTGCTCGTGACGGGCGAGGAGGTTCAGGTTCGGGTGATCGAGGAGTATGCGAAGCGCCTCGACAAGCTGGACCGCACGGACCTTCCGCCGCTGAAGCTGCTTCAGCTGAAGACGGCGGACGTGAGCTCGATCTCGGCGATGCTGACGCAGCAGTATGGGTCGCGCGCGCAGGCGGATCGGGCGGCGCGCCCGGTCGATGTGCGTGCCGACGCGGCGACCAACACGCTGATCGTGTCGGCGCACGCGGACCTGTTCAATGAGATCAAGTCGTTCGTTGAGGAGTTGAACAAGGAGAAGAAGGACGGGGCGGGGCGCGTGACGCAACTCTTCCCGCTGAAGGTGGCGAAGGCGTCGGACGTGGCCAGCGCGATGGAGAAGTTGTATCCGCAGCCGCCGATGCCGGTTGATCGCCTCAATCGCCCGATGCCGTGGGCGCAGCAGCCCAAGGAAGTGACGGTCTCGGCGGATCCATCGAGCAATTCGCTCATCATCGATGCGCCGCAGGAGCGGATGGAATCGATCCAGGCGCTGGCGGCGCAGCTGGATCGCGTGGAGCTTCCGCCGCAGTCGCAGCTGCGGACGTACCGCGTGGTGGGGGCGAACCTCGGCGCGATCGTGCAGACGCTGCAGTCGCTGTCGCGGCAGGGGAATCTTGCGGCGCCGGCGCAGCCGGGCAAGCAACCGGTGCAGGTGCTGATCGAATCGGAACCCAAGAGTTCGACGCTGATCGTGGCGGGCGACAGCGTGACGTTCGAGCGTGTGGAAACGATGCTCAAGGAGCTTCAGGCGATCCCGATCGAGAAGTCGCTGCGCGTGTTTCCGATCGCCAACGCCAAGGCGGGGGACATCAAGGACCGCGCCAAGCAGATTTATGATGCGCAGATCGCGCAGATTCCCGGGGCGAATCCGGTTGAGTTGAATGTCGACGAGGCGACCAATTCGCTGCTGGCCGTGGCCGACGCGGAGGGGATGACGCGGTTCGCCAAGGTGATGGACGAGCTTTCGCGCCAGGCCGGCCCGGCGCGTGAGATCCGGATGATCGAGTTGAAGCTCGCCAAGGCCAAGGAAGTTGTGACGTTCCTCGATGAATTGCTGCGGTCGAGCAAGTCGCTGCAGATCAAGGGCGGTCCGGACCCGGTGTTCGAGGCGATCGAGACGACGAACTCCGTGCTCGTCGCGGCCCAGCCGGCGCAGTTCTCGGTGATCGAAGCGCTCGTCAAGAACCTGGACAACCAGCAGACGGCCGAGCGTCCGCCGATGCGCATCATGAAACTTCGCACGACGGACGCGGCGAGCATGGCTCAGATCTTGACGCAGGCGTATGACAAGCGCACGCCCGAGCTCAAGCTCAAGCAGCCGGTGGACATCCAGCCCGACGCGGCGACGAACACGCTGATCGTGTCGGCGCACGCGGACATCCTGCCCGAGATCGAGGCGGTGATCGAGCAGCTCAACGAGCAGCAGGCGGTCGACGCCGACGGGCGCGAGATCCGGATTTTCCCGCTGAAGGTCGCGCGGGCGGAGGAGCTGGCCAAGACGATCGATCAGATGTACCCCGAGCCGCCCATGCCGCGTGATCCGCGGAACGGGCAGCCGCGCCCTGATTTGCAGCGGGCACGCGAGATCGTGGTGCGTGCCGATCGAGCGACCAACTCGCTCATTGTCGATGCGCCGGCGAAGCGATTGGCGGGCTTTGAGCAGATCGTGAAGAGCCTGGACCAGACCAAGCTGGCGGAGAATGTCGAGGTTCGTTCGTACCGCGTGGCGCGGGCGGACCTTGCGAGCGTGGTGACGACGCTGAAGAACCTGGCGTCGACCGGCGCGATCTATGCGGGCGGGCAGAACACGGCGCCGGGCGTGGCGACGCCTGTGACGGTCGACAGCGAGCCGACGACGCGCACGCTGATCGTGAGCGGGCCGACGAGCGTGTTTTCGGCGGTCGAGAAGGTGTTGCAGCAGATGGACGGCCCGGCGAATCGCCCGGGAACGAGCGTCAAGCTGTACACGCTCAGGCACGCCAGGGCCGATCGGCTTCAGACGCTGCTGGAGCGATTGCTCACGACGCGGCTGCGCGAGATCCAGGATTCGGAGGGACGGCCGGTCGCGGACGTGAAGTCGCTGCTCGAGGTGGCGGCCGACGCGGGCTCGAACACGCTGATCATCTCGGCGCCCGCGGCGATCCAGGAAGTGGCCGAGCAGTTGATCCAGTCGCTGGACACCGAGGCGGCGGCGAGCGGGCGCGCGGTGATCCGCGTGGTGCCCTTGTCGTATGCCGAGGCGGGGCAGGTGGCGCAGACGTTGAACCAGGCGATGCCGACGTTCGAGCTTCCCAGCGGCGGGAAGGTGACGGTTCTGCCGGCGCCGGGCTCGAACGCGATTCTGCTCACGGGCACGCCGCAGGACCTGGCGAAGATCGAAGAGATCGTGAAGCCGCTGGACATCCGTCCGACGGACCAGGACACGCCGAGCGTGGAGACGTTTGCGCTCAAGAACGCGGACGCGGGGGTGATCGCCAAGACGGTGGAAGCGCTGCTGGTCGAGCAGCAGCAGCTTGATCCGCGCGTGCTCTCGCTGCAGTTGCAACTGGCGCGGCAGTCGCGGCAGGATTTGTTCAAGAAGGCGTTGATCAAGGTCGAGGCCGAGACGCGGAGCAATTCGCTGATCGTATCGGCGCCGGCGGCGACGATCCAGCTCGCCAAGTCGGTGATCGAGCGATTGGACCAGCCGGCGGGCCCGAGCGAGCGCACGGCCGCGACGTACACGCCCAGCAAGGGCGATTTGCAGCAGCTCTCGGCGAGCGTGCTGAAGGTGGTGAACGCGACGGTGCCCGCGGGGCGCACGGCGCTGGAACTGGTGCCAGAGCCCAGGACCGGGAGCATCCTGGCGATCGGCACGCCCGAGCAGGTGGGCGAGGCTCTCAAGCGATTGGCGGAGATGGACGATCGCTCGATGCTCGCGCCGGCGGTTGAGCTGGCGGTGATCGATCTGGAGCACGCGGACGCGGCGTCGGTCGCGTCGACGGTGCAGGGAATGCTGTCGGACCGTACGCGCTGGCCGGAGGAGTTGCGCCGCGCGGAGAAGGCGTCGCTCAATGTGCCGCAGCCGACGGTGAATGCTGACGCGAAGAGCAATCGGCTGCTCGTCAGCGCGCCCTCGCTGCTCACACCGATCGCGCGCGAGCTGATCTCGACGCTCGACAGGCCCGCGGCTCAATCGACGGTCGACGTGCGCGTCTTCCCGCTGGTGCGGGCGGCGGCGCCGGACGTTGCGACCGCGTTGCGAGCCGGGATGGAGGCCTCGGCCAAGCCCGGGCAGCCCAAGCCGACGATCAGCGCCGAGCCGTCGAGCAACGTGGTGGTCGTCAGTGGTTCATCGGACCAGCTCGAGCTCGCGGCGGAGCTCATCAAGCCGATGGACGAAGGGCAGAAGCCCGACGCCATGGGTGTGCGGACGGTGTTCCTGAAGCACGCGCGGGCGGAAACGGTTCAGCCGGTCGTGGAGCAGATTCTGAAGCGCGACTCGATGCTGACGATGATCCCGGAGTATCAGCGCTTCCAGTATTTGACGCAGAAGGGGCAGGGCACAAGCACGGGTGACGCGGGCGTGCGAGTGGCGGCGGAGCGCCGGCTCAACGCGATCGTGGTGAGCGGACCGGCCTCCGTGCTCGAAGTTGCCGAGCAGGTTGTCAAGGAACTCGACGCCGATCCGGCGACGCGGGGCGGAGAGACCACGCGTGCGGTGCGGCTCATCTCGCTCGTGAACGCTGATGCGCAGGAACTGGCGACGAGCATCGAGGCGGTGTTCAGGGAGGACGCGAGCACGGACCAACCGCCCACGGTGCGGGTGGACAAGTCGAGCAACTCGCTGATCTTGCGCGCGACGCCCGAGCAGTTCGCGATGATCGAGGAACTTTCGGGCAAACTCGACAAGGCGACGCTCTCGACCAGCCGCCAGATGCGGATGATCCCGGTCGACCGCTCGCGCGTCGACGCGGAATTGATGGCCCAGACGCTGCGCCGGTTGCTCGAGCAGCAGGGCGGCGTGAAGGTGCAGGTGATCTCGACCGACGAACTGCTGGAGCGCCAGCAGAAGGGCGAGAAGGACGGCGGAAAGCCGGATGGTGACAAGCCCAAGCCGGGGCCCAAGGGCGGCAAGAAGCCGCAGAGCATGGGCCCGGGCGAGCACAGCGCGAGTCCATCGCGGGTCGCGTTTGTGAATGGGCACGCGCAGGACTCGGGGGGCGATTCCTCGCGAGATGAGTCGATTTCGAGCGCGAGCGGAGCAGGGATGTCGAGCTCTTCGCGCGTCGGCGGCCTGCCCGCGTGGGCGTGGCTGGTGATCGGCACGGTCGATCCAGATGGAGCTTCTCTAGGGCAAGCCGGAGACTCACAGCCCGCGGGCGAGAGTCCAGTAGATCAGCGGGCCGCGGCGCCGCGGGCGGAGGAGGGGAATCAACCGGCCATCGTCGGTCCCGAGCCCGACACGGTGACGATCGCGGTTGATCCTTCGACGAACTCGCTGGTGATCCTGGCCTCGCCGCGGATGAGCGATCGGTTGGCGGAACTCGTTGGGCAGCTTGAACAGCAGATGCCGTCGGAGCCGACGACGGTTCATGTCGTGACGCTTCCCGCGACGGCCGACGCTTCGCAGATTGCGCCCTTGATCAATTCAACACTGCAACAGGTGGGGCGAGCTTCGCCGCGGAATCCCGGCGGGTTCAGTGGCCCGGTGTCGGTCGCGCCGGACCCGGCGGGCGCGTCGCTGATCGTGCTTGCGAATGACTCGGACTTTGAGTCGATCAGCCGTCTGATCACATCGATCTCGCAGGTGGGTCGGGCCGAGAGCGTGTCGATCAAGGTGTATCCGCTGGAGAACGTGACGGCGGCGAAGGCGTCGGTGTCGCTCGCTGACTTGTTCAGCGCCGAGCCGCGCGGGCGACAGGCGAGGCGGATGCGTCAACTGGAGATGACCGTCAAGACGGCCGACGGGGAGATGACGGCGAAGCTCGATCCGTCGCGGGTCCGCGTCAGCGCCAGCCCGGGCGGGACGGCGCTGATCGTCGCGGCGCCGGCGGAGTCGATGGGGCTGATCGATCAGTTCGTGGCGATGATCGATCAGAGCCCGGTGACGGATCGCCTTTCGATCCGGCGGTATGCGCTGCAGAACGCGCGGGCGCAGCAGCTCTCGCAGACGATCCAGCAATTGATGGACGCGCAGCGGCAGGGGCCCGACGTCAATGAATTGCCGCAGGCCAAACTGGTGCCCGACGCTCGGACCAACGCGCTCCTGGTGACGGCATCGGAGACGCAGCACGCGGAGATCAAGCGGCTGCTGGAGACGGCGGACGCGAGCGCGGAAGAGCCCGGCATGAAGCTGGCGATCATTCCGCTCCAGCAGGCGAGCCCGGACACGGTGCGTCGGATCGTGGAGGAAGTGCTGATCGGGCGTGACCAGGCCAAAGCCGCCAAGATCAGGATCTCCGCGGACGATTCATCGAGCCTGTTCGTGGTTCGCGCGCAGGAAGAAGTCATCGACGAGGTGAGAAAGATCGTCGCGCAGGTGGATTCGGCGGAGACCAATGGCCTGCCGGTGCGCACGGTGAAGCTCGAGCGGGCCGACGCGCAGCAGGTCGCGACGGCGCTGCAGAAGTTCTTCGGCGAGCGGGCCCAGGTCTCGTCGCGCCCCGGCCAGAAGGTCGTGAACCGCGTCGCGGTGGTGGGGGACGTGCGCAGCGGTTCGCTGGTCGTGTCGTCGTCGGACGAGGACTTTGAGCAGGTCAGGTCGCTGGCGAGCGCATTCGACACGCCGGCGGCCTCGCAAGACATGCAGTTCCGCATCATCACGCTGAAGAACGCACGGGTGATGGACATCGAGCCCACGATCCGCAACATCGCGGACACGCTGCGCTTCGAGCGCGCGGTCGGGCAGCGCCGGAGCGAGCAGAACTCGGTGCTGATCGAGCCCAACGAGCGGACCAACGCGATCGTGGTGGTGGGCACGACGGATCAGTTGGACACGGTGGAAAAAATCATCGGGTCGCTGGACGTGCCGGGGTCGGAGCGGGTGGCGATGACTGTCAAGGCGGTGATGCTGGAGCGTGCCGATCCGCGAGCGGTGTCGCAGGCGATTGAGCGCGCGATGGTGACGCCAGGGTGGCGTACCTGGCGCGGGCTGGACCCCGACGCCGTGACGGTGCAGGCGGACCTGCAGCGCCGGGCGCTGATACTTGTCGGCAAGGCCGAGCGGGTCGAGCTTGCGGCCAGGTACATCGCGGAACTCGACAGCGCGGTCGCCGGGGGCGGGCAGGAGATTCAGTCGATCACGCTCCAGCACGCGCGGGCGGATCGAGCGGCGGAGAGCCTCAACCGGTTCTTCAACGAGCGGGCCCGTGCGCAGGGAATGCAGCAGTCGGGCGTGTCGGTGATCGGCTCGGTCGACGGGAACGTCTTGATCGTGTCGGCCGATCCGGTGAACGCGGCTTCGGTGAAGGATTTGGTTGCGCAGATCGACCAACCGGCGCTGGGGCAGGACCGCCGGTTCGAGATGTACTACATGCAGAACGCGGACGTCGCCGAGGCCGCGGGGACGCTGCGCGCGATGTTCAACCGGCTCGGTCGCGGCGAGGAGCAGGTGGTGATCACGCCGCAGCCCAGCAGCCGCACGCTCATCGTGTCGGCGCCGGGCGCGGTGTTTGATCAGGTCGATGCGCTGGTGAAGCAGCTCGACGCGCCTCCGACGGTCGAGAACTCGAAGATCGTGACGGTTCCGCTGGAGTCGGCGAAGGCGGCGGACGTGGCGACGGCGCTGAAGTCGGCGCTCCCGCCGAACGTCAAGGTGACCGTGACGCCGGTGGCGCGGAGCAACTCGCTCCTGCTGACGGGGTCGAACGAGGCGATAAAGCTGGCGATGGACCAGATCCAGACGATCGATCAGGTCCCGGTGAAGAGTTTGCTCGCGTTCAAGCGGATCAAGCTCGAGAACGCGATGGCGGACGACGTGTATTTCACGGTGACGCAGATGCTCCGCCTGCGCCCGCGCGACACCGACGGGCGCCCGCAGACGAGCGTGGACTACTCGCGGCAGGACAACTCGCTGGCGGTCTCCGCGCCCGCCGATCAGATCGAAGAGATCGAGCAGATGATCCGGCAGCTCGACGTTCCCGCGGCGGCGACGCGGAAGACCGAGTTTGTGAAGCTCGAGTTCGCCAATGCCGAGCAGATCGCCAAGGCGCTAGAGGTGTTCTTCGGGCGTTACGCGCCGGAGGCGGCGACGCCGGCGGCCCGGGCCGTCACGATCGTGCCCGATCCGTCGTCGAATTCGCTCGTGATCAGCGCCGAGGAGAAGGAATGGGGCGGGATCCGCTCGCTGCTCACCAAACTCGACTCCAAGGAGTACGACGCGACGCAGCAGCTCTCGGTGATCGCGCTGAAGCACGCGGACGCGGCGGGCGTGGCCCGGGCGCTCAACGAGGGGTTCCGCGCGCCGCTCGAGGACCAGGCCCGGCGCGACCAGATCACGCGTCAGCGCGACCGGGGCGCCCAGGACGGTCGGAACGAGGATCGATACTTCTCGCCCACGGTGCTGGTGGATACGCAGGGTCGCCCGACGGTCTCCGCCGAGCCGCAGACCAATTCGCTGATCGTGTTCGCGGGGCGGCGAGACCTTGAGCGGATCGAATCGATTGTGAAGCAGCTGGACGTGCCGGGCTTTGCCGACCTGCCGCCGGCGCGGGTGATCCCGGTGACCGGCACGGGCAAGCCCAGCGCGATCGCGTCGACGATGCGGGAGTTGTTCGCGATGAGCGGCGTGGGGAATCTGGCGCGGCGCGGGCCGCGGTCGATCGTGATCATCGGGGACGATGCGTCCAGCGCGATCATCGTGCGGGCGGACGAGCCGGAATTTGCGCAGATCAAGACGCTGGCCGACACGCTGCAGCAGCAGGGCGAGATCGGTCGCGCGGTGCCGGGCGTGATCAAGCTGAAGCATGTGCCGGCGGCGCGCCTGCGTGCGACGCTGCTCGCGACGTTCCAGCCGCTGGCCCAGTCGATGGGCGAGGCGATGGCGATCGAGGTGGAACGAGGGAGCAATTCGCTGGTGGTGATGTGCAGCCCGCGGCTGAAGGCCGAGCTCGAGAAGGTGATCGCGGAGCTTGACATCGCCAACCTGGCGACGGGCGACAACGCGAACGGGCAGCCGACGCGCCTGGGGCAGAGCGTGTTCATCGTTGACGTCGCGAACAACTCGCCGGCGGACATGGTGAAGCTGCTGGATGGCATGGGCGTGACCAAGCCGCAGGCGGCGGAGCGTCCCGGCGTGGTGAGCGACCCGGTGACGCTGGTGCCGATGACGACCCGGCGCGCGATCGCGGTGCTGGCGAATCCGGGCGACGGCGAGGCGGTGTCGCAGCTCGTCAAGGCGCTCGACGCCGAGCCCGGCGAGTCGGAGCAGAAGGCGGTCGTGATCGCGCTGAAACGGAACACGGCGGCTTCGGTGGTGAACACGCTGCGCCAGATGCTGAGCCCGGGCGAGCAGCAGGCCGACACCGGCCCGGCCAGGGCGCTGGCCGAGCACGTGCGACGGCTGGCGATCACCAGCAACACGCTGCAGAACGGCGAGACCAAGGTCGATCTCTCCAAGCCGATCCGATTGATCCCCGATGCGACGACGAACTCCATCGTGGTGGCGTCGACGCCGGGCAACGTAACGGCATTGCAGGATGTCGTGAAGACGCTCGACACGCTCCCCCTGGGCGAAGCGATCGTGATCCGCATGTTCCCGCTCTCCAACGCGTCGGCGACGCGGATCAAGGGCGTGGTGGATGAACTCTTCAAGCAGGGCGAGGCGATCCGTCGCCTGCCGGGCACGCAGCGTCAGGGTTTGCCGACGACCGCGACCGGACAAGCGTTGGCGGGCGATATCGCGGTGACGGTGGACGAGCGGACGAACCTGCTCATCGCCGCCGGGCGCGAGGAGGCGATGGCGCTGGTCGAGGTGCTCGTGAAGGACCTCGACAGCGACGAATCGAGCAAGTGGGTTGAGCCCTCGATCATCCAGCTGAAGCACGCGGACGCGGTCCCACTCTCCCGCAAGCTGCGCGAGGTGCTGGTGCAGGGCTTCGCGGCGACGCCCGAGGCGATGGGGATCCAACGTCAGTTCGGGCGTCTGCGCATGGCGATCTCGGGCCAGGGCGCGGACGGCAAGCCCCCGATGGTCGAGGCGGACTTGTTCGCGCCGCTGTCGGGCCTGGTGATCTCGCCCGAGGAATACTCCAACGCACTGATCGTGATCGGCACGCCCTCGAACACGGCGGTGGTGCGCGAGCTGGTGACGATGTTCGACATCGAACAGGCGGCGGCGAGCAACGCGGTCCGGGTCTTCCCGCTGAAGTTTGCCGCGGCGGAGCGAGTGTCGAACCTGGTGCAGGGGATCTTCCGCCAGCGCGAGGCGGCCGAAACCGGCGCGCCGCGCCCGGAAGATCGGCTGATCATCTCGGCGGATTCGCGGACCAACACGCTGCTGGTGTCGACCAGCCAGCGGAGCCTGGCGATCCTGGAGAGCCTGCTCAAGACGCTGGATTCGGAGGAGGCGTCGCCCAGCGTGGGCGTGCAGGTGATCGCGGTGAACGGCACGGACGTGAAACTGCTGGCGCCGCGGATCGAACGATTGATGCGCGAGCGGATCGAGGCGAGCGTGCGCGCCGGCTCGGTGCGCAACCCGACCGACACGTTCTCGATCGAAGCCGAGCCCACCAACAACCTGCTCATTGTGGCGGCCAGCGACGAGAACGTGCAGGTCGTGCGTGAGCTGCTCTCGGCGATCCAGAAGGACGCAAAGCTTCTCGACGACCAGGCCCGCTCGACCATCATCCAGATGGCGAGGATCCCCGCGGCGGAGATGCTCGCCTCGATCAAGCAACTGTACCTCGACAAGGAAAACGCCAAGCGCGGCGAGGGATCGGTGACGGTCGTCGCCAACGACCGCCTCAACTCGCTCCTGATCGGCGGCACCGAGGACGACATCAAGGCGATCCGCGGACTGGTCGCCCAGTTCGACACCGCCAAGGTGCAGGTGACGCGCGATATCGAGCGCATCGAGCTCAAGAGCGCCAACGCGCTGGAGGTCGTGAACCTGCTGGAAAACGTGCTCGCCGGGCGCCCGCTGGGCAGCGCCAGCGGCATCGGGGCGCGCCAGGCGACCAAGGTCCGCTTCTTCCGCGAGCAGATCGCGCAGGCGACGGGCGTCGAGGGGCGCCTGCCGACGGAGGCGGAGATCGACGGCATCATCAAGGACCAGGTGACGCTGACGCCCGAGCTACGCTCCAACTCGGTGGTGGTCGCGGCGCCGTCGACGGTGGTGGCGCTGGTCAAGGAGATCATCACCGACCTCGACTCGACCTCGGCGGGGATGCGGAAGATCGAGGAGTTCCAGCTCAAGAACGCCGACGCCAGGCAGATGGCCGACCTGCTGCGCGACACGTTCAGCCTGCGCCAGCAGGGGAATGCCTATGTCCTGGTGCCCGCGCGCCGGGGGGCCGACGCCGAACAGCCCGGTGACGAGCAGGCCGGCGGCGCGCTCACGGGCACGAGCGTGACCACCGTGCCCGACGAGCGCCAGCAGCTCTCCATCGCGATCGACGCGCGCACCAACACCATCATCGTGAGCGGCACCGAGCAGTACATGGAGCTGGTGCGGAAGGTCGTGACCAGGCTCGACGGCATCGTCGCCAACGAGCGCGAGCGCACGGTCTTCCACCTGCGCAACGCCAAGGCCAAGGACCTCGAGACCACGCTGCAGAAGTATTTCAGCGGCGAGTCGACGATGGAACGTTCGACCCTCGGGCCGCAGTTGGCCGGCTCGGTGATCAAGCAGTTGGAAGAGGAAGTGACGATCATCGGCGACGAGAAGAGCAACAAGCTGGTGATTTCGAGCGCTCCGCGTTTCACCGAGACGGTGCTGCAGATCGTGCGAGAGCTCGACGCCGCCCCGCCGCAGGTCATGATCCAGGTGCTGCTCGCCGAGGTGACGATCGACAGCGAGAACAACTGGGGAGCGGACCTGAAGATCGGTCCGTTCGGGGGCGACAACTACTCGACGTCGCTCCTGGGCGCCGGCGCGGGCGTTGGGACGGCGATCGGCGTGCCGAACCTGTCAGTGTCCAGCGCGGATTTCGGCCTCCTGATCCGGTCCCTTCAGGTGCAGGGCAAGCTGGAGGTGCTGAGCAACCCGCAGCTTCTGGTGAGCAACAACCAGAACGCCAAGATCCAGGTCGGCGAGAACGTGGCGATCGTCCAGGGCGTGGAGCGCACGCCCCAGGGCAACACGCGATCGGACGTGAAGCGCCAGGACGTGGGCATCATCCTGGATGTCACGCCCACGATCAGCGCTGATGGCTTTGTGCGGATGGAGATCAAGCCGGAAATCTCATCGGTGTCGACCAAGACCACGCAGATCAGCGAGGACTTCCTGGCTCCGATCATCGACAAGCGAACGCTCGACACGATCGTGACGGTGAAGGACGGCCAGAGCATCGTGATCGGCGGTCTCCTGCAGACCAACGACCAGACCCGCGACACCAAGGTGCCAGGGCTGGGCGACCTGCCGGTGGTGGGCGTGCTGTTCAGGACCAACGACAAGGTCAACACCAAGACCGAGTTGATGGTGATCCTCACGCCGCGGGTGATCCCCGGGCAGGATTCCGATTGGGAAGGGCGGATCGAGCGGATGAACGATCGGATGATCAACCGCCTTCAGGACCCGACGCGAGTGAAGGAATACCTGGAGGAGATCAAGAAGCAGGCGGAAGAGCTCGACGGCGCGCCGCCGACACCGGAGGCGGCCAAGGAAATGGGCGTGGTGCGCGTGCCGTACGCCAGACCGGCGCAGCGCGCCCAGGAATCGCCGCGATGAAACAGGGGCAAGCGCGGAACGATGTGGGGGCGCTGGCGATTGTGTTCGCCGCGGCGTGCGCCGTGTCGATGCTGGCGGGCTGCGCGTCAGACACGAAGGGGAGCAAGCCGGTCCCGACGCAGCCGAACGACGTGGTCGCATCGCGGATGTCGATCTCCGCCGCCCTCCCGCAGGACACCGACCTCAACGGCTACCCCGACACCATCGACATGACGATCTTCGTCTTCGATGACCGGTACCCGATCCCGATCGACGTGCCCGGCGCGTTCACGTTCAAGCTCAGCGGCGGGAAGGACGGGCGCTTGATCCGGCAGTGGGACCTCCCGCCCGAGAAGGTCGCCGCGGGCCGTCGTCGCATGCCCGCCGGGCCCGGGTACGTGTTCTCGCTCAGCATGGTGGAGAACGGAGGGGACAAGATCGAGGCGCAGCATGTGGACCTGACGGCGGAGTTCGTGCCGGTCCACGGACCGCTCGTGAAGATGCGAGGCGGGAGCACGCTCCGCCTGGGGAAGTTGACGCAGTAGCCGCCAACCATCGCTTTCATTGGCCGAGGCGCAGAGTGCCAACGGGGCGTGAAGACAGCGCCTTCCGAAGCGATAATCTTGAGAGCGGCACGACACAATTCTCCGGTGAATCCCTACCGATTCAATTGTGCCCGGAGGCGGAACGGCATCGGATCGCGCAGGGCGGAGCGTGCCGGGCCGTCAAAGTCGATCGTGACGACGTCAATTGAATTGCCTTAGCGCGTCCTTAGCGCTTCGGGCGTCCAATCTTCATGCGTTCTGTGCTTGGGAATCACGCCGCGCGTGTGAAGAATCACGCGTTCGCGGAGCGAATTCTCAACCCCTTGAAGGAGATCGGCATGCGGCAAGTTTTCGCGGCGGTGGTGGCGGCGGCGTCGATGATGGCGGCGTCGCAGGCCCAGACGACGGTCGACCCCAAGCTCCCCGACTACAGCGCCGCGCAGGGCGTGTCGGGCAAGCTCAAGAGCATCGGCTCCGACACCATGAACAACGTCATGGCGCACTGGGCCGAGGGCTTCAAGAAGCTCTATCCCGGCGTGGACATCGAGATCGAGGGCAAGGGCTCCTCGACCGCGCCCCCCGCGCTGATCGAGGGCCAGTCGCAGTTCGGCCCGATGAGCCGCGAGATGAAGAAAGAGGAGATGGACAAGTTTGAGGCCAAGTTCGGCTTCAAGCCCACCGGCCTGCGCGCCGGCATCGACTGCCTGGCGGTCTACGTCCACAAGGACTGCCCCCTCACCGAGATCACCTTCGAGCAGATCCAGAAGGTCTTCTCCGTCACCGGGCCCGACATGACCTGGGACCAGCTCGGCGTGGCCGACGCGGCCTACAAGGGCAAGCCCGTCAGCCTCTACGGGCGCAACTCGGCCTCCGGCACCTACGGCTACTTCAAGGAGCACGCGCTGGGCAAGAAGGACTTCAAGGCGACCGTCAAGGAGCAGCCCGGGTCGTCCGCGGTCGTTCAGGGCGTCGCCACCGACAAGTTCGGCATGGGCTATTCGGGCATCGGATACAAGACCGCCGACGTCAAGGCCCTGAAGGTCGCCCAGAAGGGCAAGGCCATCGAGGCGAACGTCGAGAACGCGTACAACGGCAGCTACCCGCTCGGACGTTACCTCTATGTCTACGTCAACTACGACAAGAGCAAGGGGCTCGACCCGCTCCGCGCCGAGTTCGTCAAGATGATGTTCAGCCGCCCGGGCCAGGAGGGCGTGGTCAAGGACGGGTACATCCCCGTCACCGCCGACATCGCCCGCGAGGACCTGAAGAAGGTCGGCCTGGAGGCGAAGTTCTGATCCGAGCGAGAATCAATCCAGCGCGGCCTGACGGTCGCGCCGGGATCGAGTAATGTGCGGACCGGTCGCCTCGCGGCGGCCGGTCTGTTTTCGCAGATCGAGCGGAGGATCAGCGACCCGCATGAGCGCCACCGAGCCCATCACCTCCCGGCGCGCCACACGCTCTCGGGTCCACGCCGTGGACCACGTCGCGGGCGTGCTGATCTCCGTGGGCGGGTTCCTTGTCATCGTCGCGGTGCTGGGCATCTGCGTCTATCTGGTCGCCGAGGTCGTGCCGCTCTTCCGCGGCGCCAGGCTGGGCGAAGCGGCGACGGCCTCGACGCCCGCGGGCCCGGCGCGGTTGGTCGTGTGCGACGAGTACAAGCGATCGGCGCTGCTGGTGGACGACGCGGGCCGCGCGTCGTTCGTCAACCTCGCCGACGGGCGCGTCGTCTCGGCGACGCCATTGGCACCGGGGGGTCGGCGCATGACGGCGATCTCGCGCGAGAGCTCCTCCGGGCGCGTGGCGGTCGGGCTCGACGACGGCTCGGTGCGGGCCGGGCTTATCGAGATCGCCGGCGAGACCGTGACGCCCGACCAGGTGCCGGCGGGCGTGGCGTCGACGCCGATCGGGGGCGTGGCGGTCGCCGCGCCAGCCGGCGACGACGCGCTCGGCGCGGTGATCGAGCGGATCTCCGAGGCCCAGTTCCGCGTGCTGCGCCCGATGATCGATCTGGCCGAACCAGTCGGGCTCGATCACGGACAAGGCGCCGTCGTCGGTGTCGATCTGCGCACGCGCGGGTCCGATGAGTTCCTCGTCGCCCTGCGCGAGGATTCGACCATCTCTTACGAGCTCGTGAGCGTGACCCGGCCGCTCGGCGGCGGCACGCCCAAGACCACGCTCTCGCCCGTCGACGTCAAGGTTGCGCTGCCGGACGGACGCTCGCGCCCCGACTGGGTCTTTGTCACTGGCGATCAGAACCAGCTGCTGCTCGTGTGGCGCGACGGTCTGTGCCAGCGATACCAGTCTCCGAACGTGTACGAAAAGCCCTTCTCGCCCGTGGAAACCACCGACCTGCTCCCGGACCAGGGCGAGATCGGCGTGGCGACCATGCAGCTCGGCGGGCTCACGCTCCTCCTGGGCGACGACCGCGGCCGTGTGCACGGCGCGTTCACCGCGGTCGACTCCGCGGGTGGTGCGGCGGACGGCCAGCGCCTGGTC
>JAEUJA010000106.1 GCA_016793195.1 Phycisphaerae bacterium | reverse complement strand
CGGAAGTCCTCGAAGCCCTTCTTGCCCATGAGCCCGAAGGTCGCCTGCTTGCCGAGCTCGACGGCGGGCTGGTCGTAGGCGTCGATGTTGAGGAGCAGGCCGGCGTAGGCGGTGGCGACCATCCAGAGCTGGATGAACTGGCCGACGTGGCGGGCGTCCAGCACCGGGAAGCGGATGGTGTAGTTTGGGCGTTGGCTCTCGACCAGGGCGTATTCGGTTGCGCGCTTCTCGGCGTTGAGCAGGTCGCCCAGGCGGCGCCCCTCGAGGTACGCCAGCGCGTCGACGCCCATCCCCGTCGGGATCGCAAGGTCGCTGGGTGTCGGGCGATCGAACGAATCGACCTGGATCAGGCCCAGCACCTTGTCGTTCGGTCCCTCGCGATAGAGCTGCACCTGCGAGTGCTGGTCGGTTGTGCCCAGCGCCTTGATCGGCGTGAACCCGGCGAACACTTCCTGCCCCGTCTTGTCCACGCGTTTGCCCAAGGACTCTGCCCACAACTGGCGGTACCAGTCGGCCAGCAGGTACAGCGCGTTGCTGTAGGGCATCATCACGTGGTTGGTCTTGCCGTGGTTGGTGCCCAGTTCGACCAGCAGGTACGCGAGCATGGCGGCGGGGTTCTGGGTCAGGCCGGGGCGCGAGCACAGCCCGTCCATCTCCGCGGCGCCGGCGAGCAGCGCGTCGATATCAATCCCGCACATGGCGGCCGAGAACAGCCCGACCGGCGAGAGCACGCTGAAGCGCCCGCCCACGCCGTCGGGCACCGGCAGAGTTCGGTACCCGTCGCGGTTGCAGATCTGGCGCATGGTGCCCTTGGCGGGGTCGGTGATGGCGACGATGTTTCGCGCGAAGGTGTGGCCGAGCGAGCGCTGGAGCATCGAGCGGATGATCATGAACTGGGCGGCGGTCTCGGCGGTCTCGCCGGACTTGCTGATGACGTTGAAGAGCGTGCGCTCCAGCCCGCCGGGGAGCGACTGGCAATAGTCCAGCACGCTCTTGAAGTTCGCCGGGTCAACGTTGTCGACGACGAAGACCCGCGGGCCGGGGCGCGTGGAGTCGGGCAGCAGGTTGTAGGTCGCGGGGTTGAGCGCGCCCTGCAGCGCGATGTTGCCCAGGGCCGAACCGCCGATGCCCAGCACGACCATGGTGTCGAACCGCCCGCGGCACTCTTCCACGATCGCGCGGACCGCCGAGACGTGCTCGGACCTGACCGGGTCCAGCGCGAGGTTGCGCCAGCGTTCCCAGCCCGTGCCGCGGGTCTGGGCGAGCCTGACGGTGGCGGCCTTGACGGCGTCGGCGGGCTCGGCGCCGTCGACCAAGAGGGCGGGGTCCAGGCCGTGGGCGCCGACGCGTTCGGAGAGGCAGTTGGCATAGTCGAGGGTGAGCATGGTGAGGAGGGTATCGGCGGGGGACGGGCGTGACAAAGGCGGAATCGGGCCGGGCACCCGCGCTCCCGCTACCCTTTTCCCATGATCCACCCATGGCACGACGTGACGCCCGGGATCGACGGGGCGAGCCCGCTCCCGCGGCACTTTAAGGCGATCATCGAGATCCCCAAGAACTCCAACAACAAGTACGAGCTCGACAAGGGCACCGGGATGCTCCGCCTGGACCGCGTTCTCTCCAGCGCGGTCTATTACCCGGCCAACTACGGCTTCATCCCCCAGACCCTGGCCGAGGACCACGACCCGCTGGACGTGCTGGTCTTCTGCACCGAGGAAATCCCGCCGATGACGCTGTGCGAGGCCCGCGCGGTGGGCATGATGACGATGATCGACCACGGCGAGCCGGACCACAAGATCATCAGCGTGCTGATGGCCGACCCGGTGTATTCGGAGTTCCAGAAGAGCAGCGATTTTCCGAAGCACCTGCTGAAGATGCTCAAGCGGTTCTTTCTTGACTACAAGACGCTGGAGGGGAAAGAGGTGGAGGTGGACGACATCCTGCCCGCCGAGGCCGCCGACGCGATCATCGAGGATTGCCTGGCGCGCTACTCCCAAGGGCGTCGGACCGGCGGGATCAAGGGGCTGATCAATTAGGAAGAGCGAGACAGCGACGCAGCGAGACAGCGAGTCAGGGAATGAGGAAGGCCGGTGAGTTCAGAGCGCGAGCGAGGTAATACCGGCGCACGCATCGGGGCGGGTTGATCGAGGAATCTCAATGTGGATCACGATCTAGCGGGCATTCTGGTCGACGAGCGTGCGATCGCCGGGCGCGTTCGCGAGCTTGGAGCGCAGCTGGCCGCGGACCTGGAGCGGGACCTGGCCCGTGAGGCGAGCGGGTCGGACGACTTTGGCAAGGTGGTGATGATCCCCGTGATGACCGGGGCGATCGTGTTCGTCGCCGACCTGATCCGCGCCATGCCGATGCGCCTCTCGCTGAAGCTCGTGGCGGTCTCCAGCTATCCCGGCGCGTCGGTGCAGAGCAAGGGCGCCAAGCTCGCCGCCGAGATTCCCGGCGACCTGGCGGGCAAGCACGTCGTGGTGGTCGACGACATCCTCGACTCGGGCCAGACGCTCGGCCTGGTCCGCGAGTTGATCGCCGCCCAGAACCCCGCGAGCCTGCGCGTGTGCGTGCTCCTCCGCAAGCCCGATTGCGTGCGTGTCCGACCGGTCGAGGTGGACTACGTGGGCTTCGAGATTCCCGAGGAATTCGTGGTGGGCTACGGCCTGGACTTCGACGGGCATTACCGCAACGTGCCGCACATCGCCACGCTCCGCGCGGAGGTGGTGGAGCGTGTGCGCCGGAGGTCGACGCGTGGCTGAGGGCGTGGGCCAGCCGGGCGAGCGGGTGATCCTGGAGTGCCGCCCCGGGGCGATGAGCCTGGTGCTACGCCCGGCGTGGAGCGTGGCGATGATCGCCCTCGCGACGCTGGTGTGCGTGTGGATTCTCGACGGGCTGGCGGCGCGGGCGCTGGGCGACCCGACGCTGGTGCGCGACACGCGCGCGTGGTCGGGCTATGTCGCGATCGTGGGTCTGTCGCTGATCGCGATCCGTCTTGTCTGGGTTTTCATGGACTGGCGCTCCCGGCGCTTCACGCTCACCGATCGGCGGATCGCGCGGGCGTGGGGAGTCTTTTCGCGCGGGCGTGCGGAGTTGCCGCTCCGCAACGTGCAGGACGTCGTGATGCACCGATCGCTGGGCGAGCGAGTGCTCGGGCTGGGCTCGATCGGCGTGGTGGGGGCCGGCGGCGGCGGGGTCGGGTGGGTCCATGTCGCCGATCCCGAGGACATTTTCGCGCGTGTGCGTCGGGCGATCGATCAGGCCGCGGGAGGCCAGCGCGAGGGCGTTTCGACGGCGCCCGTTGCTTCCGCCGCTCCCGGCGGAGCCACCGGCGCGTCGCCCGCGACCGCCACCCCGCCGGGCGCGTCCCCGCGCGTGATCGGTCTGGTCGGGGGCATCGGTTCGGGCAAGAGCACGGTCGCCGCCGAGATCGCCGCGCAGACCGGCGGCATCGTGATCGACTCCGACAAGGAGGCCAAGGCCGCCCTCGATCGCCCCGAGGTGCGAGACCAGTTGGTGTCGTGGTGGGGGCGCGGCGTTGTGGGCAAGGACGGGCGGATCGACCGCGGGCAGGTCGCGGACATTGTCTTCCGGCGGCCCGAGGAGCGCGCCCGGCTGGAGGGGCTGATTCATCCGATCGTTCGATCGACGCGGGCCCAGGCGATCGAGCGGGCAAGGGCCGCGGGCGCGGGGGTGGCCTTGATCGATGCGCCCCTGCTCTTTGAGGCCGGGGTGGACCGGGAGTGCGACCTGGTGGTGTATGTGGAGGCCCCGGCGGGGGCCAGGGTTGACAGGGTCAAGGCCTCCCGGGGGTGGGATGCCGAGGAATTGGAGCGCCGAGAAAAAGCGCAGATGCCACTTGAAGAGAAGCGTCGAAGGTCCGATGATGTAGTGGTCAACGACGGCGAGCCGGGGCTACTCCCCGGGCGAGTCGCGGACCTCCTTCAACGCATCCAGGGGCGGGTTTCGAGGCTGGGTTCTCATTGAACCCGCAGCGCGGCACAGATTCCGGTGCGTCCCTCGCGCCACGAACAAACGCTCTTGGACCAAGCGGGCGAGGACACCCGGCATTCCCCGGCGCGGCAAGGGCACAGGCCGAGTGGCTTGTGAACGGGCCCGTGCGGAACCTCCCGGGAAACGTTGGCCCCGGCGCGGCTCTTCGTCGCATCGGTGGTGTCCGGTTGTGCGTGCGTCCCGACGCTTCCTTGGCGAGGGCGTTTTCTTTCCCGAAGTGGCTTGTGTGAGGCGAAGTGGGTTTGGTCGGCCGTGCTCCGGCGCTTGGCGCGGCGGCGATCACCCGAGAGTTCCGGGCCCACCCCCGGCAGGATTGAGGTAGCATGGCTCGCAGTTCCAGCGGTTCGGCCCACGACGACAAGGGCGACAGTCACGAGACTCGTGCCCGTGCCAAGCCCCCGACTCGGCGCACCGGCGGGAGCGCCACCGCCGAACCCGCCGAGGCCCGTTCGGTCGCGGCGTTGCCCGGCGAATCACTCTCCGGCAGCCGTGCGTCGGCCGAGGGCAAGGGCGGCAAGGGTGAGGCCCGCGCCGAAGCCAGGCCAGAAACCAGGCCCGAATCTCGCCCCGAGCCAAGGCCCGAGCCGCGGGTCGAGGCCAAGCCCGACATGCGCCCAGACATGCGCCCCGACGCGCGCCCGGACCGCGCCCCGAATCAAGGCGGCGGGTTTAGCTCCAATCAGGGCGGCGGGCAGGGTGGTGGGCAGGGTGGGCCATCAAACAGCCAAGGCGGGCCGAGGCCCGAGATGCGCCCGGACAATCGACCCGATCGCGGGCCCGACAACCGACCAGAGAACCGCCAGTTCTATGACCAAGGCCCCGGAGGATTCCGGCGTAAGAAGAAACGCCGCAAGGGCGGCATGGGCCCCGGCGGATTCCAGGGCGGATTCTCCGGGGGCGGCGGCGGTGGGGGTGGCGGACATGGCGGGTTTGGCGGCTCGCGCCTCCCCGAAGGCCTCCCCAGCGATGAAGAACTCGAACGCGAGGCCCAGGAGCTCGAGCGCATCGCGCGCAGCGCCGATCCCTCGATGCTCAAGGATGCGCTCTCGATCGGCGAACTCCAGCGGATGGAGATGGAGCCGCTCTTCAAGATCGCCGAGAAGGAAGGCCTCACCGACTTCCACTCGCTCAACAAGCAGGACCTGATCTTCAAGGTCTTGAAGGCCCGGGCCGCCAAGCAGGGCCTTATGTTTGGCGACGGCACGCTCGAAATCATGCCCGACGGATTCGGATTCCTCCGCTCGCCCGAGCAGAGTTATCTCCCCGGGCCCGACGACATCTACGTCAGCCCCGGCACCGTTCGGCGCTACGGCCTGCGCCGCGGCATGATCGTCCGCGGCATGGTCCGCCCGCCCAAGGAGAGCGAGCGCTATTTCGCCCTCCTCCGCATCGAAAAAATCAACGGTCGCGATCCGGCCAAGGTCCACGACATCATCAACTTTGAGGACCTGACGCCCCTGCACCCCGAGAAGCGCTACATGCTCGAGACCGAGCCGGGCGAGATCGAGTGCCGCATCGTTGATCTCACCAGCCCGATCGGCAAGGGCCAGCGCATGCTGATCGTGGCCCCGCCGCGGACCGGCAAGACCGTGCTCTTGCAGAAGATCACGAAGGCGATCAGCAAGAACGCGCCCGAGACGCGGATCATCGTGCTCTTGGTCGACGAGCGCCCCGAGGAAGTGACCGACTTCCGGCGAAACACCACCAAGGACTCCAAGCACGTCGAGGTCGTCGCCAGCACCTTCGACGAGCCGTCGGGGCGTCACGTCCAGGTCTGCGAGATGGTCATCGAGAAGGCCAAACGCATGGTCGAGTTCGGCGACGACGTCGTCATCCTGCTCGACTCGATCACCCGCATGGCCCGCGCGTACAACGCCGAGATGCCCCACTCGGGCAAGATCATGACCGGCGGCCTGGACTCCAACGCCCTGGCTCGACCCAAGAAGTTCTTCGGTGCCGCCCGCGCCATCGAGCACGGCGGAAGCCTGACGATCATCGCCACGGCCCTGGTCGACACCGGCTCCAAGATGGACGAGGTCATCTTCGAGGAGTTCAAGGGCACCGGCAACAGCGAGCTGCACCTGGACCGCAAGCTCATGGACAAGCGCATCTACCCGTGCATCGACGTCCCGGCGTCGGGCACACGCCGCGAAGAGCTGCTCATGGACCCCAAGGAACTCGAACTGGTCTATCGCCTGCGCAAGGTGCTCAGCGACATGAACGTGGTCGAGGCGATGGAGCTTTTGAAGAGCCGCCTGAAGAAGGTCAAGACCAACGCCGAGTTCCTGATGAGCATGGCGATGGGATAAGCCATGATCGCCAGGGGGAGCCCCGGCAGCACGACCAAACTCTTTTGGACACACGACCTTCCGCGCACCCCCTCTTTCCAGCCCCTGCACCCGGTCTTCCGATGAAGTACAGTTGGCGCCGGGGTTTGTCGCCCCGGAGGCCAATGGCTGGAGGATCTGGCGTGCGGGCGCGGAGCGCGACAATTTCGGAAGGCCCGGTCGGGCTCTCGGGCCTGTCTGGTCCCACGGGCCTCTCTAGTCCCAAGGACGAGTCTGGCCCAATCGGGCCGATGCGTACCTCGACTGGACGCGGGAGGCTGTCGGGTCCCGCGCGGTTTGGTGCCGATGTTCTCGTCCAGCCGGTGCGACCGGGCGGGTTGGCGGGTGACGGGCTGCGGCGATTGGGCGCCGCCCTGCGGGCCGCGGCCGCCACGGCGTGGGCGGGCACGCTGCTTTTGACGGGATTGTGGATTGCGATGAACGGCCCGACGCGCTGGCCCGTACCACGGGAGCTGTGTCTGGTCGGGGGCCTGTCGCTCCTGGCGGGCGGGCAGTTCCTGTTCCTGGTGCTGGTGGCGGACCGGGTGTTCCCGCGGGCGTCGTCGCGGGTGGTGTGGGCGGTGGAGGTCGTGCTGTTCGCGGCGTTTGTGCTGGGATTGGGCGCGACGCTGTATCTCCTGGGCGGTGGTGTGGGCGGCGCGGGATTGCCGAGCGTCGCGGTCGGGGAGGCGCCTTGAATTCTGTGCGGAACACGCGGGTCGTGATGGTGTTGGCGGCGTGCGCGGGCGTGGCGGCGGGCTGGCCGCGGACCCTGGCGCAGGACGCGGGCGCCGGCGCGTCGGGACCAAGCAACGAGCCGGCGGGTTCCGCGGCGTTGCAGCCGGAAGCCCAGCCGGTCTTCCGAGGCACGCAGACCGAGCTTCGGACCTACACCGCGCGGTCGCTCTTGCGGCTGGCGGGGATGGAGGCACGCCTCAAGATCACGCCGACCGCGGACGACCAGCGCTTGGCCATGGCGCTGGTGGAGATCGCGCGGGAGCTCGATCCCTCGGGCATCGATCCGGTGCGAGCCATGATCGCGCTCTCCGGCGAGCTTGGTGACTCGGCCAAGGTTGCGGCGGCGACGCGGCGGCTGGTCGAACTGGACCCCAAGAACACCGTCGCCCAGCTTGCCATGATCGTCGGAAGGATCGCGAACCTGCAGACCGGCGAGGAGCGGCTGGCGGCGTATGAGCGATTCCTCGGCCCCGCGGGCGCCACGCTGGACACCAGCATCCGCAGCCGCCTGGCTTTCGAGGCCTGCCGCGTGCGCCACGAGCGCGGCGAGATCGCGGACGCGGCCCGCCTGCTCAAGCAGGCGCTCACGCTCGATCCGACCAACAAGGACGCGGCGGTCTTCGCGGTCGAGTTCTTCACGGAGCGGGTCGACGACGCGGCGGGGCGGTTTGACCTCCTGACGAACCTGCTGCTGGCGGACCCGGCCGACGTCAGGACGCTGGCGACGATGGCCGAGCAGTGCGCCGGCGTTGGCGTCTTCGGCGAGGCACGCCGGTTCGCCAACAACGCGCGGCTGATCAACGCGGGCCTGGGCCAGCGCGAGGAGACCTCGGACATTGTCAGAACGACGGTGCTGGACTGGGCCCTGGACGGGCCCGGGAAGGTGATCACGGACCTGAACAAGGTGCTGAGCGACAATCGACTATCGGCGGCCCTGACGATCAAGGCCATGGAGGAGCAGTTGATCCCGACCAGCGGGATCCCCAAGCCCGACGAGATCACGCTGGACCCGCTGCTGGAGCGGGTGCGGGTGTTCGCCGCCTTGGAATCGGGCGACGAGGCGACGATTGCCTCCGCGACCGACAACATCGTGCGGAGCCTCGATGCGCTGCTGAAGGACTTGCAGTCGATCGTGGACGGCGTGCCGGGCACGATCCCGCCGGAGCAGGCCGCCGAGCGCCTGCGAAAGCTCCGGGCCGATCTGGCCAGCACGCTGTATTGGCTGCAGCGCCAGCCCGAGCGGGCGGCGGCGGAGATGGAGGCGCTGGCCAAGGACGACGGGGTGGAGCCCTCGGACCCGTGGATCGTGACGGCGCGGGCGTGGAAGCTGATCCGCGAGGGGAAGCCGAGCGAGGCGGCGGCGGCGCTGGGCCCGGTGTCGGCGGACTACACGCTGGCGGACGTGGGGCTGGCGACGGCGTATGAGCAGGCGGGCGACAAGGAGTCGGCGGTGGCGCGGTGGCGCGACATCGCGCGCGATATCCCGCTCTCGCCCGACGCCGGGTGGGCGCGGGCCCGGCTGACGGCGCTCACGGGCAGCGCCGTGCCCGACCCGGCGAACGCGGCGAAGGTCCGCAAGGCCGCCGCGCTCGTGCCGCGCTGGACCGACGAGATCGCGACCAATCCGAGGCGGTTCCTTTCGATGCGCGCGGAGCTGGTGAACCCGGACGCGGGGCGGCTGGAGCCCTTGAAGATCCGGGTGGTGATCCGCAATGAGGCGCCGGTCGCGCTGGGGATCGGCCCGGGGCGGACGATCAGCGCCAACGTGGTGATCGACGAAAAGGCCGAGGCGAACATCGAGCAGCTGTTCGGCGCGCTGGGCGGCGAGTTCGCGGACATAGCGCGCCAGTTCAGCCTCGCGCCGAATCAGCAGTTGGTGGTCGAGGAATGGGCCGAGCCTGGCTTTGTGGGATGGATGGTCGAGTCGTCGGCCCACCGGACCATCCGCGTGCGCTGGCGCACGCTGTACGGCTTTGTGCGGGACGACAACGGCGTGCCGGTGCCCGGGCCCATGGGCCTGACGGCCGAGACGCGCGCCGTGGCGCGGGCGGCGGTGCCGGAAGGGACGCTTGGGGTCGCGGCCCTTGGCGAGCGGGTTCGATCGGCGCCGGAGGGCGAGCTCGCGGCGGCGATCCTCGCGGTGCGCTCGCGCCTGCTCGACCGAGACGCGCCGATCACCGCGCCCAAGGGACCGCCGGCGTTCCGCGGCGTCGACCCGCCCAGGCCGCCGGTCCGCCCGACCAGCACGATGCTGACGCCCGAGGAGCGGGGGGGGCTGGCGTCGGCGTGCGCGGCGCGGTACCCGTCGAGCTCGCGCGAGGCGCGGATGATGATGGTGATGTCGCTCCCGCACGAGCTTCAGTGCGCCGAGATGAAGGAATTCGACGCGCTGGTACGCCAGGAGAAGGACCCCGACGTGGCGGCGGTGGTGATCGTGACCCGCGTGCGCGACGGCGCGGACCCGATGCTCGCATGGGCCGCCGGCGCGGGGAACCCGCGCCTGGCCCAGGTGGCCGGGGCGCACGCCGGCGCGATCGCGGCGGGCGCCAAGCTGTGGGCGAGCGCCGGCCCGGGGCTGTACGGCGTCATCACCGGCGTGGTCCCCGAGACGCCCGCCGACCAGCCGGGGGGCCAGCCGGGCGTGCCCGCGCCGGGAACCCAGCCCGCCCCTCAGCCCGCCGGCCAGCCCGCGACCCCGCCCGCGGGCAACAAGTGAACTCGGGCACGCCGAACCCGCGAGCGCCGGGCGATCCCTCGCCGCGTCGATGGCGCGGCGTGGTGATGTTCACGATCGGCGCGGCGCTGGTCGTGGCGGCGCTCGTCGTCGTCGCGCGTCAGGGCGCCGGGCTCGCCGGCGTGTGGGACGCGGCCCGGGACTCGCCCGCGTGGCTCGTCGCGCTCCTGCTCGTGCTCCCGCTTCTCAACTGGCTCTGCAGCGCCGCGTCGTTCCACGTGCTCACCAACCGCTACGGCAAGGTCGGCGCGATCGAGATGGGCGCGATCATCGCCTCGTCGTGGCTCCTCAACTACCTCCCCATGCGTCCCGGGCTCATCGGGCGCGTCGCCTATCACAAGCGATGCAACGGCATCCCCATCGCCGCCTCGGTGCAGGTATTGGCCTTCTCCATCGGGCTTTCGGGCGTCGCGATCATCGTCACGCTCGCGTCGCTGCTGCTCCTTGGCGCCCAAGCCGGCTCACAGGGCGCCGCGCCCGGGCTTCGCACCTGGTTTGCCCTGAGCGTCCCCGCGATCCTGGGCCTCGCGGGCACGATCTGGCTCCGCGCTCGCTCGTCCTCGTCCTGGCGTTTCGTCGGCGCGGGTGTGTTCAAGTTTGTTGACGTTCTGGTGTGGGCGACGCGGTACTGGGCGTGCTTTTCGATGGTGGGGGTGGAGCTGTCGCCGACCCAGGCCGCGGGCATCGCCGCGGTGACGCAACTGGTCTTGCTGATTCCGTTGGCGGGCAATGGCCTGGGTCTGCGTGAATGGGGCGTGGGCCTTGTCGCGTCGTCGCTCCCCGCGTGGTTCGCGGGCGGGGCGGCGGCGCCGACGCGCGTGGAGGGGCTGTCGGCCGACTTGGTGAATCGCGGCGCGGAGCTCTTGGCCGCGCTCGTGGTCGGGTTGTGGGGAACGATGATGGTGGCCCGCCGAGCGGCGGGCGCGAGGGGCAAGGCGTGAAGCGGGAGATACGGATGGCGAATAGCGCAAGGCGGGCGGGCATGGTCTGTGTTCTGGCGTCGCTGATCGCGTGGACGCCGGCGAGCGCGCAGCCGGGCGCCGCGCCGGGCACGCCCGCGTCGATCAACCTCGTGCGCGAGGCGCTGGTGATCGGTGACGTGGGCAAGTCGGCGCGTCGCCCCTTCAACACCGACGCCGTCAACTTCGCGATCGCCACCGGCGCGTGGAAGACGCCCGGGGCGGGCGATCAGGTAATCAATCCCGACAGCCAGACGCGCGCGTGGGAGCAGGCCTCCGCCGCCGACGACGGCACGCTCCGGCACAACGCGCTCCGCGGCGGCTACGCGCTGGCGGTCCACGAGAGCGACGCCGAGCGGGTGATGATCCTGTCGGCCTCGGCGCACGCGGCGGTGCTGGTGAACGGCGAGCCGCGGATGGGTGATCCCTACGCGCTGGGGTACACGCGCCTCCCGGTGCTCCTGCGGAAGGGTCGGAACGAGTTTCTGTTCTCGTGCGGGCGGGGCGAGGTGCGCGCCGGCCTGAGCCAGCCGTCGAACTTCGTCTCGCTGGACGCGGGCGACGCGACGCTCCCCGACCTTGTGATCGGCGCCGGCGTATCGGCGCTGGGCGCGATCGTCGTCAGCAACAACACCAACAGCACGCTGGAGAACCTCCAGATCGCGGCGCGACTGGAGGGGGGCGTCGAGTTTTCCGAGCTCCCGCCCATGCTCCCGGCGAGCACGCGGAAGGTCGCGTTCCGCATCCCGTTCACGCGGGTGAAGGAGCCCGGCGAAGAAACACTGAGTCTGATGCTCGTCGGGCCGTCGGGCAAGCCCGCGCACGAGCTGAGCGTGAAGATCGGCGTGCGTCGCGCCGGCGACCGGAGAAAGGCGACGTTCCGCAGCGGGATCGACGACAGCGTGCAGTATGTCGCGCTCAACCCCGCGACCACGCCCGACGCGCGCCACCTCATCCTCAGTCTGCACGGCGCGAGCGTCGAAGGTTCGGGGCAGGCCGCGTGCTATCCCGCGCTCGACTGGGCTCACGTCGCCGCGCCGACGAACCGTCGTCCATTCGGCTTTGACTGGGAAGACTGGGGCATGCTCGACGGCCTGGAAGCCCTCGACGCCGCCCGCGCCGTGTTCCCCGGCGTCGATCCCGCGCGCGTGCATGTGACGGGGCACTCGATGGGCGGGCACGGGACGTGGGTCTTCGCCACCATGTTCCCGGGGCAGTTCGCCACCGCCGCGCCGAGCGCCGGCTGGGCCAGCTTCTTCAGTTACGCCGGCGCCCCGCGCCCCGAAGAAACCGCCGGCCCGCTCTCCATGCTCCGGCGCGCCACCAGCCTCTACGACACCGCCGCGCGGACGAACAATCTCAGCACGCTGGGCGTGTATGTGCTCCACGGCGACGCCGACGACAACGTCCCGGCCCGCGAGGCCCGCGAATGGCGCGAGCGCCTGGCCAAGTTCCACACCGACTTTGCCTACTACGAGCGCGCCGGCGCCGGGCACTGGTGGGGCAACGAGTGTGTCGCCTGGCCGCAGTTGCTCGATTTTCAGAAGGGCCGCGCCCGTCCCGAGAGCGAGATGCGCGTCGCGCTGTCGCTCCCCTCCGCGTGGCTCTTCCGGGGCTATGGGTGGCTCCGCACCTTTGAGCAAGAGCGTGTGATGGAGATGTCCACCTTCGCTCTCGAGCTCGACGACAAGGCCCACACGCTCACGGGCACCGCCGCCAACGTCTCGCGCTTTGCGATCAGCGCCCGCCCGCTCGCGGGCGTCACGCTCTCGATCGAGGTCGACGCTCTGAAAGGAGAGGTCACGGTTCCGTCCGGGTCGGGCGACGAGCTCGTCTTGCTCGAACGCACCGCCGGCGCGTGGATGGCCAGCGTGGTCGATGCGAAGTCCGCGGGGGCCGGTGCCGCGCCCGGCGCTCGCCCCGTCGGGCCAAAGCAGGCCATGACGAGCCGCGTCGTGCTGGTCTACTCGACCCGCGGTACCCCGGAGGAAAACGCGTGGTCGCTCGCCAAGGCACGCTTCGACGCCGAGCAGTGGTGGTACCGCGGCAACGGGCAGTTCGATATCGTCTCCGATCAATCCGACCCCAAGACGCTCGCCGGACGTTCCGTCGTGCTCTATGGACACGCCGATAGCAATGCGCTCTGGGCCGCGCTCCTGAAGGACTCTCCGGTGGCGCTCAGGCGCGGCCAGGTCTCGGTCGGAGCGCGGACCGTGGCCCGCGACGACCTGGCCGCCATCCTCACACGCCCCAATCCCTTCGGCGGCACGGTCGTCGCCATCGGCGGCACGGGGATCTCCGGCATGCGAGCGATCAACCGCTGGCCCCTGTTCGTGTCCGGCGTGGGTTATCCCGACGTGCTCGTCGCCGGCGCGGATTCGTGGATGAAGGGTGACTCCGCCCTGCTCGCCGCGGGTTATTTCGCGCCCGACTGGTCGCTGGATGAGGCCCAGATCGCCTGGCGCGAGTAGTCCAAGGAATCCGATTGCACGAACGGGCACCGACAGCCGATGCAACTGCATCCGGCGCGGGTCGGCGTGCGCATACGTCTTCGGGGGTCGGCCATTCCGTTCGGCCGACGGGTGTGAGGCGATGGTCAACAAGATCGAACAAGACCATCAACGGTTCCGCCAGATCGTCCGCGGCAAGATCCGCAAGGACCTGCGGAAGTTCCTCTCGCGCGGCGAGCTCATCGGGCGCGAGGGTCAACGCGCCGTCTCCATCCCCGTCCACGACATCGATATCCCCACCTTCCGCTATGGCGACAACTCCGGCGGCGTCGGCATGGGCGAGGGCGAGGAGGGCCAAGGCGTCGGCAAGGGCAAGAACGGCCCGGGCGGCGAGCAGGAAGGCCAGCACCTCCTCGAGGTCGACGTCTCCCTCGAGGAACTCGCCGACATCCTCGCCGACGAGCTCAAACTCCCGCGCATCCAGCCGCGCGGCCAGCACAACATCACCACCGTCCGCGACAAGTACACCGGCATCCGCCCCACCGGGCCCGCCAGCCTGCGCCACTTCAAGCGCACCTACCGCGAGGCGCTCCGGCGTCAGCTCTCGATGGGGGCCTACGACCCCGACCATCCGGTGATCATCCCCATCAAGAACGACCTGCGGTATCGGAGCTGGAACGAGGTCAAGAAGCCCCAGAGCAACGCCTGCATCGTCTACATGATGGACGTCTCGGGCTCCATGGGCGACGAACAGAAAGAGCTCGTCCGCCTCGAGGCCTTCTGGATCGACACCTGGCTCCGAAGAAATTATGAGGGCATCGAGAGCCGCTACATCGTTCACGATGTCCGCGCCGGCGAGGTCGACAAGAAGACCTTCTTCTCCGTGAAAGAAGACGGCGGGACCCGCATCAGCTCCGCCTACCAGTGCTGCAAGGAACTGCTCGCGCACCACTACGACCCCAGCGACTGGAACACCTACCTCTTCCACTTCTCCGATGGCGACAACAGCTCCGACGCCGACAATCGCCTGTGCGTGAAGCTCATCGAGGAGCAACTCCTCCCGGTGTGCAACATGTTCGGCTACTGCCAGGTCACCTCGTCCTACGGCTCGGGCTCCTTCCTCGGCGTGCTCCAGGAAGCCTTCCCCAACGGCGCCGCCGACGAGCTGGGCCCCAAGGTCATCACCAGCAAGGTCAATGGACGCGATGATCTTCTGGACAGCCTGCGCACGTTCTTCAAGAGCGGGCGATAGCCCTGATTCTCAGCGGTTTTCATCCGCGCCGGCTCGAAACCAGAGTACAGTGAAGCGGCGGCGCAGGTCGATGATGGGCCGCAAGGGCGCCGGGTGCTCGTGAAGCAAGCCCGATCGCGCCGCGATCGAGCCCCGCGTCCCAACAACCCTGAAGGATTAAGCCGAGTGTTCCTGTTCGTCGTCTATGCCGCGATCTTTTGGTGGTTGTCGGTCAAGCACCGGCGCACCTGGACCGGCTTTGCCTGGGCGATCGCAGGGTTCCTCGGTCTTTGCCTGCTCGGCTACATCCACTACCGCATGGACATCTGGACCAACCACCGGATCTTTCTCCCGGTGCTCCAGACGATTCTGTATCCCTACGCCGGGCTGGTGTTGATCGTCTCGCTCTTCCTCGCGTCGCTGCCGCCCAAGTTCCGCGGCATCGCCTGCCGCCAGTGCGGGTACGACCTCACGGGCCTCGAGGTCGCCCGCCCGCGCTGCCCGGAGTGCGGGCGGCAGCACGCCGTCGTCTCCTCGCGCCCGCTCGCGTGCGCCGTGTGCAGCGCCGACATGCGCCAGCTCTCGTCGCACGAGCCCGCGTGCCCCGATTGCCGCACCTATCACCTGGTCATCGGACCGCGCCCCGCGCACGGCTATGTCGAGACCGCCGACCGCGGCGTGCTCACCGCGATGCCGCGTGATGAACACGGACATGCAACCTTTGATGGCGTCGAGCCCGCGCTGGCCCCGGCGCTCGCTCCCGCGCTCGTGCATGGGCGCGAGGGCACGATGGCCGATCGCTTCCGGCGTCAACGCGCCCTCGGCAGCCCGCGCTGATTGCTCTAGGCGAGGGACTCGCTCAGATTCACTGCTTTGCCATTTGGTGATTCGGCCGATTGGCGCTTCGCCTATCCCCGCACCACCCGGTACAGCCCGCCCACCACCAGCACAAGCAGCGGCAGGCCCGCCACGATCGCCCAGCGGATCATCGACAGTTGCTCGAGCGCGATCGGCCTGATCAGCGCGATCGACGCCGCTTCCGGGCTCTGCGCGATCAACTCATCCTGACCAGCTAGCCACAGCACCGACGACTCAAACAGCTCGATGTTCCCCGGGTTCGCGTCGATCACGCGCCCGTCGACCTCCGCCCGGCGCTGGGTTACCTGATCGATAAACCAGCTATTCGAGCCGACCACCACCAATCTCTGCGGCGTGCCGCGCGGCCCGGGAATCTGCGCCGCCGCCGCCACCATCCAAGGCCCGCCCTTCACGTCGCGATTCGCGTCGAACACCGGCAAATCCGGGCTCGCGCCGCGCTGGGCCCGCGGCGTCTGCCACAGCCGAAGCCACTGCGACTCCCCCCACACCGACTTGT
>JAEUJA010000101.1 GCA_016793195.1 Phycisphaerae bacterium | reverse complement strand
CACGCCCGTCATGTCGCGCCACGTTCCGCTCAATATTCGTGCTTTGATCGGTATCGCCGCGCACAAACGCGCCCGCGTGCCGCACCAGCAACGCGCGCGGACACTTCCTTACTTTTCCCCCGCGCCCCCAAAGTTCGTCCGCGTCTCCCGGAACCAACTCTCGATCGGGATGCCCTGCAACCCCGCGTCGATCGGCTCCATCCCCTCCCGCAGCTTCCGATCAACCTCTTCCGGAAACAGCGGCGCCACGCCCAGAAACGCCACTTCCTTCCGCGTCTTCTTCAGCGCCGCCAGCCCGCCCATCGACACCTTGGCAAGCCCGTCCCCGAGCGCCCGCGGGAACACCACCGCCGCGCCACAGAACCGCGTGCCCTCCCCGAATGGCTCCGGCGGGTCCCCGTTGGGGATCGTGTGCCCCCACCACAGCATCGTCTCATACATCTGCGGCAGGCGCGCCAGCCCCTTCAAGAGCCGCACCGGCCAATACCAACGCTCCGGCTCCTCTTCACCCTCGCTCGCGCCAGTGCCGATCCGCTCCACCGGCCACTCCGGCGGGAGCACCATCACCAGCTCGATCCGCGTGGACCCGCGCCAGTCCTTGGGCGTCGTCATCGCCGCCGCGCTCATCCCCATCGTGCACAGCACATGAAACTTCCGCGTCGGCGTCGCCGCAAAGAGCAGCACATCAATATGCAGGCCCTCGGACACGATCTCGTGCAGCACCGAGCACTCGCCGCCGACGTTCCGCCGCACATGGTCCTGGATCGCGTCCATCTCCTTCTCGGAGAGGTACGCCACGCCCGGCACGCGCCTGGGCTCGCCGTGCCGGATGATCTGGCCGCGCGGATCGCTGGGGTCGGACATGACGCCCTCCTTCACGCAATGCTACGACGCCGGGCAGCAAGGCAGCGAGGCAGCGAGGCAGCGAGGCAAACGGAACCTGACCACTCGCACCGTTCCGTTCAAGTCGCGCCAAAATCCGACTCCAGCTTCGTCTTTTCATTTGGCGATTTGGCGATTTGAACTTTGGTGATTTGGCGCCGCCCGCCACTTCTTTTCTGCTTCTCTTCACTTCGTCTCTTCGTCTCTCCGTCTCTTCGTCTCTTCCTTCCGCTTCCTCAACCTCAGGTTCAGCATCTCCACACCCAGCGAGAACGCCATCGCAAAGTAGATATACCCCTTGGGGATGTGCTGCCCCAGCCCGTCGGCCGTCAGCATCACCCCGATCAGCAGGAGAAACGACAACGCCAGCATCTTCACCGTCGGGTGCTTCTCCACGAACGCCGAGATCTGCCCCGCGAACGCCAGCATCACCGCGATCGAGATCACCACCGCCGTCACCATCACCCAGATCGCCCGCGCCATCCCCACCGCCGTGATCACCGAATCCAGCGAGAACACGATGTCCAAGAGCACGATCTGCGTCACCGCCTGCTTGAACGTCACCCCGGCCCCCTTGGCCGCCTCTTCGGGACCCCCGCCCTCCAGTTTGTGATGGATCTCCGTCGTCGCCTTGTAGATCAGGAACGCCCCGCCCAGGAGCAGCACCAGGTCCTTGCCCGTGAACTCCTTGCCCATCACCTCAAACAGCGGCCTGGTCAGGCTCATCACCCAGCTGATCGCAAGCAGCAGCCCGACCCGGATGAACATCGCCAGGAACAGCCCAATCCGACGCGCCGATGGTCGCTCCCCCTCCGGCAGCTTGCCCGTGATGATCGCGATGAACACGATGTTGTCGATCCCCAGCACGATCTCCATGAGCGTGAGGGTCGCCAACGCCAACGCATGCTCGCCAAGGTGCTCCATAGACCGGCACAGTATCACACGCCGGTCTTCCCGTCGCGCCCCCGCGCTCTCCACGCCGGCCCCGCGCGCAACATCAGCGCCCCGGCGAGCGCGTCGCCCGTCGCGCGCCGCCCACCACCCGCCAATCACTCGCAATCACGCGCGAATCACGCGCCCCGCGCCGTCACTCGATTACTTCTTCTTCGCCTCGCCGTCTTCCGCGCCGTCATCCTTCTTGGCGACGTCGCTCGCTTTCTGGCCGTCCTTCTCCGCCAGCGCCTCAACGCCCTTCCCGCCCGCGCCCTCACCAGGCTTACCACCCGCCTTCTCTCCGGGCTTGTCTCCGGGCTTGTCACCCGGTTTGGCCCCGATCGGCGCTTCGCCCGCCTTCTCACCCGGCTTCTCACCCGGCTTGCCCTGCCCGCTGGGCCTTCCGCCCGGCCGCCCGCCACGCATCCCCGGGCCCTGCGGCGCCACCGGCTGTCCATCCTCACCGATGCTGTAGCCCACGGCCTCCAGCTCCGCCTTCGCCCACGCCTGCGCCAGCACCTCGCCCGCCGAGGGCTCGCGCACCAGCACCATCTGCCCCTCCGCTAGTCCCTTCACGATCTCCGCCACCTTGCTCGATCGCCGCCCCAATTGCACCGGCACGCGCTTGAACCGAACCCCCGACTCCGTGTACACGAAGTTCACCGCCCCGTCGTTGAACACCGCCTGCACCGGGATCGTGAGCGCCTCGCCCACCTGGTCCAGCGTCAGCTCCGCCTCGCACCGCATCGACGGCTTCAGCCCGTGCTCGGCCTCCGTCGCCATCCCGATCTTCACCGTGTACTCACGCAGGTTCGGATCACGCCACCCGCCCGTCTCCGCCAGAATGCCGATCGAATCGACCCGACCCACGAACACCTTGCCACCCGCCGCATCGATCTTCAGCATCGCCTGCTGCCCCGGACGAACCCGCCCCGCCAGGCTCTCCTGCACCCGCACCGACGCCACCATCTCGCTGGTGTCCGGCAGGATCATCACCAGCTCGTTCGGATACACCTTCCGCCCGATCTGCATCACGCCGTCGCCCCCGCCCATCATCGAGCCCCGCCCGCGCTCCAGGCTCGTCGCGAACACCACCAGCCCGTCCGACGGCGCCTTGATCGTGCAGTCCTCAAGGTCCGTCTTCAGCTTCGCCAGCCGCAGCTCGCGCAGCGCCAGCTGCTGACGCGACTTCGATCGCGCCGCGTCCTTGCTCGCCAGCTCGATCTCGTTGTTGAGCTTCACCCGCTCCAATTCCGCCTTGGCCTCCTCCACGTCCGACAGCTTGCTCTTCTGGTCCTTCGGGAACTCGTAGTTCTCGTACACCTTCCCGTCCAGGTCCGCCGTCACCCACGCCGAGCACGCCTCGATGTACGACACCTCGTCCCGGTCCCGCTCGTCCTTCGACAAAAATCCCTGCTCGTGCAGCTTCTCGCTCTGGATCAGCTTCTCGGCCAGGCGCTGCAGCTCCAGGTCCGCCTTCTCCCGCGCCGTCTCCAGCTTCTGACGCTTGGTCGTCACGTCCCCCTCGAGCCACTGCTGCAGCGCCAGCTCCGCCAGGTCCACCTTCAGCTGCGCCTGCCGCGTCTTGGACGTATTCTCGTTCACCTGGATCGTGTACGAGTTCTCCGCCGCCACCGACTCGGCCCGCGCCGTCCCGACCGCCAGCTCCTGGTCGTTCAGGCTGTCGGTGATCTTCTCGCTGTTGAACAGCACCACCACGTCGCCGGCCTTCACCGACTTGCCCTCGGGCACGATCTCCGTGATGATCGCCTCGCTGTCGAGCTTGTTGCGGATCTCGATCTGGTTCCGCGCCTCCAGCTCGCCGCTGGCCGTCGTCGTGATGTCGAACGCCGCACGCGTCACCGGCGCGCGGTCCGACGTCGTCGCCCCCGGCACGCCCCCGCCGCCCGCGCCCGGGCGCAGCGCGAAATACCCCACCGACCCCACGATCGCCAGGAGCACCACGCCAACGCCGATCTTCGTCGCCGAACCACGCCGCGCCGAACCCGCACGACCCTCAACACCCCGGAGCACTTCGTCGTTCCGCATGAAAGCCTCCCAAGCCCCGTGACTGCTTGCCCCAAGTCGTACCGCGGCCTCGACCCAAGGACGCGGGAGATTCTAGGTTTCCAACCTCCCGCCATATTCCCGCGCCCATTCACCCGTTGCCGCTTCGCCACGCGCTCATCCATAATGAGACCGCGCCCCGTCGCATCACCATCTCCAACCCGCGCTCCGATTGCCCGCTTCCAGTTCCCCAGCGTCCGGTGTCCGATGCCTTCTTGATTCCGTCACTCCGCCGATCAGCCATTCCCCCACTCCGCCACTCCGACACTCCGACACTTCCCCTCTTCCCCACTCCGCCACTCCGCCACTCCGCCACTTCTTCCCTGCTTCGCCTCTTCCACTGTCTCGCGGCCTCGCTGCTTCGCTGTCTCGCTGCTTCCCTGTCTCGCTTTCCCTCCCCCATTTCAGGTCCCTGTTCGCAGCGCATCACCGCGCCGTTGCGCAATCTCGCGGTGATGCGCGCTTTCTGCTTGCGGCCGCGGAAACCCCGCCGTTACATTTACGTTGAACCCGTGAGTCCTTTCCAGGAGCCAGCCATGACCATCACCCGCACCCTCCCCTTCCTGCTCGCCTGCCTCGCCGGCCATGCCAACAGCGCCGTCGCCGGTTCCGATATCTCCTGGCCGCTCAGGCCCGCCGCCGACCAGCCCCTGGCCTTCGCCACCACTCTCACCGTCGACTACGCCGCCCTCGAAACCCTGCGCGAACTCCCCCGCGTCGACATCTCCGACTTCGTGCTCCCCGACGGCACAACCACCAGCGCCCACCTCGTCAGGGTCGACCCCTTCGCCCCCGGCGCCCAGATCGTCGTCGCCAGCGCCAAAGGTCAAACGCCCCTCGACCTCTCCGACATGCTCATCCTCTCCGGCACCATCGACGCCGATCCCTCCGCCCGCGTCTTCGTCAGCTTCTCCGCCGCCGGCGTCCACGGCATGATCCTCGCCGACTCCGGCACCTCCATCATCTCCTCCGGCCCCCTCGAAAAGGACCTCCTCCCCGTCATCTACAGCATGAACGACCTGCCCAAGGACGCCATCACCTGGATCGACAAGCCCTGCGGCCTGGACCGCCTCGCCGGCTCGCGCAAGCCAAGCGTCACCACCAACGACAACGCCCCGGCCGATCGCGCCGGCCCCTGCCGCCTGGCCGACATCGCCGTCGAGACCGACTCGGAATACACCGCCAACATCTTCGGCGGAAACACCACCGCCTCCGCCGCCTACGCGGTCACCCTCATGGCCGCCGACAGCGAGATCTACCAGCGCGATGTCCACACCCGCCTGCGCGTCTCGTTCCTCCGCGTCTGGAGCGATGCCAACGATCCCTACACCACCACCGACAACTACGACCGCATCTTCGAGTTCCAGAACTACTGGAACGCCAACATGACCCACGTCCAGCGCCACGCCGCACACTTCCTCGCCGGCGTCCTGGGCTCCACCGGCGGCGTCGCCTACTACCCCGGCCTGTGCCAGGACGATTACGACTACGGCCTGTCGTCCTACCTCTCCGGCTTCTTCCCCTACCCCCTCGTCGATCACAACGGGCAGAACTGGGACCTCATGGTCACCGCCCACGAACTCGGGCACAACTTCGG
>JAEUJA010000002.1 GCA_016793195.1 Phycisphaerae bacterium | reverse complement strand
GCCCGCGTGGGGGGCCGCGAGGGGGGAGGCGGCGGGCTTGGGGGTCGGACCGACGGACATGCAGTGAGTATAAGGCGGCCTCGCACGAGCCCCGGCGGGGCTGTATGCTGTACGGTTCAGACTCTGCAAGGAGCCCGCATGTCGACATTGCCAACGCAGTTCACCCAACCCGGCGAGCGAACCCTCTTTGGGCACCCGATGGGCCTGTTCCTTTTGTTCCTGGTCGAGATGTGGGAACGATTCAGCTACTACGGGATGCGCGGGCTGCTGGTGCTTTATTTGGTCCGGGCCACGACCGGAGATGAACAGGGGTTCAACCCCGGGCGCGGCTGGAGCAAGGCCGAGGCCAGCACGCTGTATGGCTGGTACACGGGGCTGGCGTATCTGACGCCGATCGTGGGCGGCGTGATCGCGGACAAGCTGATCGGAACACACCGCTCGATGGTATTCGGCGGGCTCATCATCGCGCTCGGGCACATCGTGCTGGCGATCTCGGGGATTGGCGACATGGCCCACAACGACCTGGGCATGTCGGTGTTCATCTTTGGGCTGGCGATCATCGTGATCGGCACGGGGCACTTCAAGCCGAGCGTGTCGGTGATGGTCGGGCAGCTGTACAAGGAAGGCGATCCTCGTCGCGACGGCGCGTTCACGATTTTCTACATGGGTATCAACCTCGGCGCGTTCCTGTGCGCGTTCGTGTGCGGCACGCTGGGCGAAAAGGTCGGGTGGCACTGGGGCTTTGGCTCGGCGGCGGTCGGCATGATCGCGGGCCTCTTGCTCTACCTGGCGGCCCGCCCGAAGCTGCTGGGAACCATCGGAGACCCGCCCGGCAACAAGGGCGGCACCGCGCCGCTGTTCCTGTTGATGGCCGTGGCGTTTTCGGCGCTGTTTGCGTTCGCGTACCACACCAAGGGATTGCAGAGCGCGTACACGGGGCTGATGGGCAGCCTGACGGGCGCGACGGGCTGGGCGGTGGTGATCGGGCTTGGCCTGGTGGTGCTCACGGCGGCGGGCTGGTTTGTCGCGATCCAGAAGCCGGGCGACAAGGGTCCGACGGCGTCGATCTTCATCTTCATGTTCTTCAACGCGTTCTTCTGGATCGCGTTCGAGCAGGCGGGTTCGAGCATCAACCTGTTCACGGAAGAAAAGACCGATCGATTCCTGTTCGGATGGGAGGTTCCCGCGACGTGGTTCCAGTCGGTGAACGCGGGCCTGATCTTCATCCTCGCGCCGTGGTTCGCGGGGTTGTGGTCGAAGCTGAACCGGCGCAACGCCAACCCGAGCCAGCCGGTCAAGATCGCGCTGGGCCTCATCTTCCTGGGCCTGGGCTACATCTTCATGGTGTGGGCGGGCCTGATCGCCAAGGACGCCACGGCGAAGGCGTCGATGATGCTCATCCTGCTGACCTACTTCTGGCACACGGTGGGCGAGCTGTGCCTGTCGCCGACGGGTCTGTCGTACGTGACCAAGGCGGCGCCGGTGCGGTTCGTGTCGCTGCTCATGGGCATCTGGTTCATCTCGAGCTTCATCGCAAACCTGGGCGGCGGGTTGATCGCGTCGACCGTCGAGAAGATCGAGAGCGGCGAGATGAAGCTGCCGTGGTACTCGATCAAGCAGTTCGGCGGGCAGGCCGACTACTTCTTCCTGTTCGTGGTGACGTCGGTGGGCGCTGGACTTGTCATCCTGCTCTTCACGCCGCTCTTGAAGAAGCTGTTGCGTCACACCAACGACTGATCGCCGAAGCGACCGATTGGGGAATGGATCAGGCCAGCACAGCCGCGCCGCCTTGGGCGCTGGTGATGAATACGCGCGCATCGAGATTGGCACCAGAGTTGGCGACCGGGTTGGCCGCGAGGGCAAGGCGGACGCGGTAGGCGGCGGGGATGTCACGGACGAGGTGCGCCGCCGCGTCGGGCGTGGCCAGGGCGATGGCGCAGCCGCCGAATCCGCCGCCGGTCATGCGGGCGCCGAAGACTCCGGGGACCCGCGAGGCGAGCTCGACGAGGGCGTCGAGCTCTGGGCAGGAGACCTGATAGTCGTCGCGGAGCGAGGCGTGGGAGGCGAGCATGAGGCGGCCCACTTCCGCGAGATCGCCGGCGCGGAAGGCCGCGGCGGCGGCGAGGGTGCGGGCGTTCTCGGAGACGATGTGGCGGGCGCGGGCGTGCTCGATCGTCGAGAGTCCCCCACTGCTTCCGGCGTCCGGCGCGAAGCGCGCGAGAAGTTCCGGCGTCGCTTCGCGGAGGGACTCGATCCCCATGACTCGGCAGGCGGCGCGGCAAGTGTCGCGGCGCTGGGCGTACTGGCCCGAGGCCAGCGAGTGCTTGACGCGCGAGTCCATCACGACGACCACGGCTCGATCGGCGCCGGGCATGGCGACCAGTTCGGCGGCCTGGGTTCGGCAGTCGATGAGGAGGGCGTGGTCGGGCTGGCCCATGGCGGCGATGAACTGGTCCATGATGCCGCACGGGACGCCGGCGAAGCGGTGCTCGGCGTCGCGGCAGAGGATGGCCAGGTCGCGGGGCGGGATGGAGACACCGGCGAGTGCGGCGGCGGCGGCGGCGACGCCGACCTCGAGCGAGGCGGAGCTGGAGAGGCCGCTGCCGAGCGGGACGCTGGAGGCGATGGAGAGCTCGACGCCGCGAGAGGCGAGCGCGGGCGCGATGGCGGCGAGGTTGGAGAGGACGCCGCCGACATAGGAGGCCCAAGAGCCGGCGCGGACGCGGTTGTTGTCGATGTCGAGGGTGAGGTCGGGCGCGGCGCGGAGTGATTTCAGGTCGGGAAACTCGGCGGAGGTGTTGAGGTCGGCGGCGTGGACGCGGGTGGTGGCGGTGCGCGACCAGTCGATGCAGACGACGGTGCGGCGGTCGATGGCGATGGGGAGAACAAAGCCGTCGTTGTAATCGGTGTGCTCGCCGATGAGGTTGACGCGGCCCGGGGCGGCGGCGCTGAGTCGCGGATCGCGGGCGAAGTGGGCGCGGAACGCCGCGGCGGCGCGATCGAGCGGGGGTTGGTCCGAAAAAGGCATGGAGGAGACGGTATCGGGGATCGATGGGCGGCGTTGAGGAAATGAGGATTGTTCAAGGAGGGGATGAGGGCGGGAGTCGGGAGTGGGGAATGGTCAAGAGGAGGCGGGGCATTCGGGATTCGGTATTCGGCATTCGGGAAGGCATGGGCAATGACACGGCAGAGAGGCACGAAGACACAGAGGGGGCACCGAGTAGAGGGGAATGGAGAATGGGATACGGGAAGAGGGGAAGGAGAGGAGACGGGATTTCAGATTGAAGACTTGAGATTTGGAAGGCAATGGCGCTCCCCAGCGCGGCCGCGAGCGCGGAACTTGGAACCGCAAATCGAAAAGGAAAAGCTGAGAGACGGCGGCGTCGTGCGGCGTGGATTACCCGGCGGCGGGCGCGGCTGGTATCGGATTGGCGGCGCTCCAGACGGCGAGCTGCGAGCCGAG
>JAEUJA010000054.1 GCA_016793195.1 Phycisphaerae bacterium | reverse complement strand
CCAGGCCCACACGATCGTCAGGCACAGCAGCAGCGCCGCCCCGCCCATGTACGCCCCCGCCGCCGGGATCGCGATCAGCTTGGCCGATTCCTTGGCCAGCGCCGCGCTCGCCAATGGCGGCGTGCGCACCGCCGCAACAATCAGCGCCGCCGCATACCCGGCCCCGCCCGCGCCCATCCCCAGCGACATGCCCGCGCCCAGCCAGCGCGGCTGCCGCGCCGCGATCACCGGCACCAGCGAGATCAGCGCGATCGCCGCCGTCCCCATGCCGCTGGCGTGCAGGTGCGATCGCCGCAGAAACGTCCACGAGCGATCCACCAGCGCGTCCCGCTCCCCGCGCGACGCCTCCGGCACGCGCGCCGCCAGCGCCCCGCGGATCGCCCCGTCCTCAAGCCCGAGCACCGCGCCGCCCACAAAGCCGTAGATCGTCGTCACGATCGACAGCACCAGCCCAAGCCACACACGCCGCAGACCGATCGAATACTCGTTCATCGCGGCCCCCGCGCACCGACAACCCTCGCGACGGGCCGGCCACCCCGGCGCCCTCGCGCTCGTCACCACCGCGAACGCCACCACCGCGGCCGGTTTCCCGCCGCGCGGCGTCCGCACGATCCCCACAAAATGCCCCCCACGCGCCGGCCCCCGCGCCCGGTCCATGACGACCGGCGCCGCGGCCAACGCCCCACGTCCCCCTCATGTCCACAATCCGCGCCGGCCTTTCACCGCGCGCGAGATTTCTTCACGCGCGATACCGGCCGCGACGACGCCCCCGCATCGCCGCCCCAGCGCCCGCGCAGGCACCGTGTCTCACCGTCGCAATGACCAGCGGTCATTTCCTCCGCAGCACAATGCCCCGCACGTTCACCACCGCCTCGCCCGGCTTGGAGAGCGCCCGCAGCACCACCGTGTGCTCCCCCGCCGCGAGCTTCACGCGGCCAAGTTCCACCATGCGGTATTGCTGCCACCCGCCCGTCGCGGGCACCGTGAACTCCAACGCGCCGCCCGGAGTCTCCAGCTTCATCCTCGCGCCCGCCGACGCGTCCGCGCAGCCAAGTTCGGCCTCAATAACGTACTCGCCGTCGCCCCCGCCCGACCCCGGGTCGATCCCGATCGGCCACGCCGCCGTCGCGGCAGGATCGAGCCAGTACCCAAGGTTGTACTTCACGTCCTCCACCGCGCCCACCATCTCCACCCGCAGCGACGGGCCCTCCAATACCGCGTCGTGCGGCGTGAGCGTCAGCACGCCCTCCGCCGACGGATACACCATGAACGGCATGGGCTCGACCGCGCCCGCCAATTCAAGCTTCACCACCGAACACGCCGAATCGCCCGGAGTCGCCGGCAGAATCACCTCGGTCCGCCCGCCCTTGAACGGGCTGAGCCCGACCCCAAGCGCGCCCTCGCGCCCGAGCAGCCGCGCGCTCTTCACCCCGCCACGCATCGGCACCACCAAACGCCCATCGCTCGGCCAGTCAAACACCATGAGGTAGAGCACGCCCGGCTTCTGCGTCGCGCGCCCCCACGAAAGCCTCGAAAACGGGCTCGCCGTCGTGCCATAGATCGCCTCGGAGTTTGTCTTCATCCACGCGCCCACGCCGCGCAGCGTCTTCTGGGCCTCGTCCGGCACACGCCCGCGCGCATCGGGTCCGATGTTGAGCAAAAGATTCCCGCCCTTGGAGACAATGTCGCACAACAGCCGAACCACCGTCGTCGTGTCCTTCCACTTCGCGTCGTGCGCGCTGTACCCGTACGACTCGTTGAGCGTGTGGTTGACCTCCCAGTCCATGCCCGGCAGGCCCGTCGGCGGCACATACTTCTCCGGCGTGCCGTAGTCCCCGTTCTTGTTCTCCAGCCCCTCGAACAGCCGGTTGTTCACCACGATCCCGGGCTGCTTCTCGCGCAGGTCCGCGAGCAATCCCGCCGCGCCCCATTTCTCCCCCTGACGCTCGCGGTCCGAGTAATCAAACCAGATCGTGCACAGTGCCCCGTAGTTGCTCAGCAGCTCGTTCACATGCCCGCGCACATACTTGATGTACTCCGCGTGGTCCCGCGCCCGCGCTTCACGCGGATACCCCGGCAACGCCATCTCATACGCGTCGGGGTGCTGCCAATCCAGCAGCGAGTAATAGAACCCCGCCCGCAGCCCGCGCGATCGCATCGAGTCCGCGAACTCGCGCGCCACGTCCCGCCCCGGCGGCGAAATATTCGTCCCGCCCGCCACCGCGTTCGACCTCGAATACCCCGCGCCCGAGTTGAACAGCGTGAACCCGTCGTGATGCTTCGACGTCATCACCGCGTACCGCATCCCGGCTTCCTTCGCCAGGTCCGCCCATGTGTCCGTCACGCCCGCGTCGGGCTTGAACAAAGGCTTCATCTGCCGCGCGTATTCCCCGCACGACACCGCCGCCCAGTGCTGGATCCACTCCGCATAGTGCTGCGGATACACCTTCCCATCCCACACGCCCCCGGCCCCCGAATACAGCCCCCAGTGCACGAACATCCCGAACCGCGCCTCGCGCCACCACGCCATCCGCGCGGCCCGCGTCGCGCTCCACCGCGCCAATTCATCTGTCTGAACCCGCCCCCCGCGCGCCTGCTCCGCCGCCCGCTCCGGCGGTTCGGGCGCGACCTCGCGCGATCCGGCGCTCGAAACAAGCGCGCCCACCGACATGATCGAAACACACGCCGCCGAATACCACTTCTTCATGCACGCACTCTACCAGACCCCCACGATCCGGGGGGTTGCCGGACAGCCCAAAGTCCTTGCACCGCCGCCCGGTCGGATGTAATCTGCAATCCAACTCCAAGGGAGACTCCACATGGAACGAAGCATCGGCGGCGTCATCGCGGCACTCGTCATCGCGGGCGCGGTGTTCGGGTACAAGTTCTACAACAAGTCCGAGGTCGCCACCGAAGCACTCGCGCGGGCCCAGCAGACCTGCGCCGAATGCTCGATGTACAAGGACAACTCCGACTACATCGAAGGCCTGTGCATCATGTATCACGAGGACGCCTTCGACCATAACTACTCGATCGGCGGGCGCCGCCGCTCGGGACGCTTCGACGCCGACGCCTACTACGCCGAGCTCCTCGAAAACATGGCCGCCCACGCCGAACGGGACGGGCGCAAGGACATCGCCGACTCCCTCATCGCGCTCGAACACAAAGTCGTCGACGGGAAGTAGCCGGCTACTTCTTGTTCATGTTCGCCGCCGTGAACACGCGACCCGTCGTGTCGCGCTCCCACGTGTGCGCCGCCCCGGCCTTCTTCTCGTAGTGCACCCACATCTCGAACCAGTAGCTGCGGAACGCCTGCCCGCCGAACGGGGCAAAGTGCGCGTGCACCCGCTTCATCACCTGCGCCGAACTCCCCTTGAACCCCAGCACCGCACGCCCGTGCCGCACGCTCTCGGTGTCCAGCGGCAGGCGCGAATACCGCCCCAGCAGCTGCATGATGTTCGCCGCCGCATACGGCCCGATCCCCGGCAGCTCGATCAACGCCCTGTGAATCGCCCCGTCGCTCGTCGCGGGGTCCTCGAACCACTCGCTGTCCACCCCGCCCTTCTTCCCCGCCACGAACAGCTTCGCAAGCTCCACGATCCGCGCATCGCGATAGCCGACCCGGCAGCGTGCTCGAAGCAGCGACGCCCGCTGCCGCGCCAGCACCCGCGCCGACGGGAACCCCCCGCCCTCGCCCACCACCTCGCACAAGCGCCGGTTCATCGACAGCGTGCCCGGCCACGTCACGTTGCAGCTCGTCACGGTCTTGAGCACGTCCTCAAAGAAGCTCGGCGAGCGGAACAGCCGCGCCCGCCCCGACTTCTTCCAGCGCGGATCGACCTTGTGAAACGCCGCGACGTGGGCCTCATCCTCATCCAGCCGGAGCATCCGCGCGATCTGCCCACGGACTTCCTTCTTCTCGCCTGCGGTCAGCGCGCGATCAAACACGCACGCCAGCGCCGTGCCGGGCCTGACATCCCCGAACGCGTGTCCAGACCCACGCCCGGATTTCCCCCCGCCCCGCGTGCCACCGCCCTGCGAGATCGTCACCCGCGCCGGGCCCCCCGTCAGATTCATCACCCGCGAAAACGTCCCGCCCCTGGGGTCCCAGAAATTCGGCCACAGCAGAAAATATCCATACGAGCACACGTCGCGCCACAGCACGTAATCCCCCGGCGGCGTGATCGACAGTCGGCTTCCCATGAAGCTCCACATGCGCCAGAAAAACTCGAACTCGCCCGCCACATCAACCGCTCGCGACCCGCGCGCTCGCAACGTCCGCTCCGCCCTGCTCTTCCCCAATTCCCGATGCCCGATGCCTGATGCCTGATGCCTGATGCCTTCTTCTACGCCGACATCTTCTTCAGCACCGGGAACGCATACGTCGCCAGGTTCACGCACAGCCGGTCCGACAGCCGCGCAAACGCCGGATACTCCCGCTCGATCTGCGCCTGCACCTCCGGCAACGAAATCCCCGCCGCCGAAAGCTCGCCCGCGCTCGCCTGGTACATCTCTTCCAGCATCGCCCGGTCGCACTCAAAGTGCGGCACCGACGCGAACGTCCGCATCCCCACCCGGAACATCGCGTTCTTGGTGTTCGCCGTCGACCCCAAAAGCGTCGCCCCCGCCGGAAGCTGCGTCACCTGCTGCCCGCACGCCAGCGACTGCGGCGAGTTCCACGCGATCCCCGCCATAAACGTGTCCGTCTGCCCCGCCGGCGTCAGCGACATGGCGAACATCCCCATCGCCGGCTTGCCCTCGCGGGCCTCGACCTTCCCGCCCAGCGCGTGCGCGATCAACTGCGCCCCAAGGCACACGCCGATCACCGGAAGCTCCCGCGCGTGCGCCGACTTGATCAGCTCCACCTCACGCTGCATCCACGGATACCGCGCGATGTCCGTCACGTTCTGCGGCCCGCCCAGGATCACCAGCCCGTGAACGTTGTCGAGATCAGCCGGAAGCGCCCCGCCGCTCGCCGGATGCCGGATGTCCAACCGGAAACCGTGCTCGCGCAGCGTCATGCCGATCCGCCCAGAGCCGCCCTTGTCCCAGTGCTGAAAAACAATGATCGCCATAGTGGCCGATCGTAGTCGCCACGACGCACCCCGACCCGCTCCCGCTCACCCCGCTCCGCTCAACCACCAGACCTCGCGCTACACGGCCTTCGATCGCTTGCACAGCTCCCATAGCACAATTCCCATTGCCCATTGCCCATTGCCCATTGCCCATTGCCCAGTGCCCAGTGCCCAGTGCCTTCTCCCCCTACCATCCCTCCCGATGCTCCGCGTCGCGCTCCAGATGCTCCTCGGCGACAAAACCAAGTACATCACGCTCGTCCTCGGGCTCGCCTTCGCCTCGCTCCTCATGAACCAGCAGGGCGCGATCTTCCTCGGCCTGCTCAAGCAGGGCACCGGCCCGCTCCAAAATATCCACCAGCCCGACCTCTGGGTCATGGACCCCAGCACCACCTGGGTCGCCGAGTACCGCTCGCTCTCCGACCAAAAACTCGCTCGCATCCGCTCCGTCCCCGGCGTCGAGTGGGCCGAGCCATTCTTCAACAACTGGGCCGTCATCGAGCTCCCCGACGGCACATTCAAGAAAGTCCAGATCCTCGGCGTCGGCCGCTCCACGCTCGTCGGTCGCCCCGCCGTCATCACCGGCGGACGCATCGAGGACCTCCGCGCCCCCGACGCCATCATCATCGAAGAACGCTCCCGCGCCATGGTCGGCCATCCCTCCATCGGCGACACCCTCAAAATCAACGACCACCGCGCCGTCGTCGTCGGATTCTGCGAGGCCGCCCGCGGCTTTGAGTCCAACGCCATGGTCTACACCACCTTCGACAACGCCGTCCGCTTCACCCCCGTCGGACGAAACGCCATCTCCTACATCCTCGTCCGCGCCAAGCCCGGCGTCGACGTCGCCACGCTCCAACGCGACATCGCCGCCCTCGGCGACCTCGTCGCACACACCCCCGACGAGTTCCGACTCGTCTCCACCCGCTTCATCATCGTCGCCACCGGCATCGGCGTGAACTTCGGCATCACCATCGCCCTTGGCTTCCTCGTCGGCCTCTTCCTCTCCGCTTCCGTCTTCCTCCAGTTCACCCTCGATAACCTCCGCTATTTCGCCGTCCTCAAGGCCCTGGGCGCCCGCACCCGCACCCTCGTCGCCATGGTGCTCGTTCAGGCCATGGTCGTCGGCGTGATCGGCTACTCCATCGGCGTCGGCGCCGCCGGCTTCTTCTCCATCATCTCCAAAAACCTCTCCAGCGAGCTCTCGGTCCTCTACCCCTGGCAGCTCATGGCGATCTCGCTGGTCGCCACCCTCCTGGTCATCCTCGGCGCCAGCCTCCTCTCCGTCCGCCGCGTCATCGCCGTCGAGCCCGCCCGCGTCTTTGCATCATAATGTAATAACACGGCGCGACCCGCGCCGCCCGGAGGCCTCCCCGTGATCCGCTGGATCAGCATCCTCTTCGCCGTCGTCGGCCTCACCGTCGCCGTCCTCGCCGTCCGGCACTCGCGCGAGAACCCGCCCGACCTCCCCCTCGCCCGCCCCGCCTCCGTCAACCCCTTCGAGCGCGGCGTGGCGGCCCTCGGACTCGTCGAGCCCGCCTCCCGCACCATCGACATCGTCGCGCCCGAGCCCGGCCTGGTCGTCGAGGTCGGCGTCGACGTCGGCGATCACGTCAAGCAGGGCCAGGCCCTCTTCAAGCTCGATTCCCGCGTCATCGAATCGCAGCTCACCCGCGCCCGCGCCGCCGTCCCCGTGGCCGAGGCCGCCATCGCGCGCTGGCACGCCCTCCCGCGAAAGGAAGACCTCCCGCCCCTCGAGGCCGCCGTCGCCTCCGCCCGCTCCATCCTCGCCGATCGCGAAGAGCTCCTGAAAATGAACGAGGCCGCCGCCGTCGGCAAGGCCTCCAACGCCCGCGAGCTCTCGGCCCAGCGATTCGCGGCCCAGCTCGCCCGCTCCGAACTCTCAAAGGCCGAGGCCGAGCTCGCCAAGGCCACCGCCGGCGGCTGGGAACCCGACCGCGCCGTCGCCCAGGCCGAACTCGCCAAGGTCAAGGCCGAAGTCGCGGCGTTGGAACTCCTGCTCGATCGTCTCTCCGTCCGCGCCCCGCGCGACGCCGTCGTCCTCCGCCGCTCCATCGAGCCCGGCGAGTTCGCGCCCGCCGACCCCAAGCAACCCTCGCTCATCCTCGGCGATCTCGACCACCTCCGCGTCCGCGCGCAAGTGGACGAGGAAGACCTGGCGCTGGTGAGCGCCGCGGCCAAGGCGATCGCCCGCACCCGCGGCGCCCAGCCGCAAACCTTCAACCTTCGCTTCGTCCGCATCGAGCCCTACGCCCGCCCCAAGTCTGACCTCTTCGGCACGACCGTCGAACGCGTCGACACCCGCGTCGTCGACGTGCTCTACGACCTCGAGCCCGACGCCGGCGCCCCCGCGCCCACCACCATCGTCCCCGGCCAGGCCCTCGACGTCTTCATCGAGGCGGGGAAGTAGGCCGAGCGCTTCGCACTACGCCGTCGTGTGTCGTCCGCACTCGGGGCAGCGTTTCTCGCTGTTCTCCACCGGCAGGCCCGCGAGTTCATAGCCGCAGTTGGCGCAGCAGGTCGGACGTGTCGAGCCCTTCTCGGGCGACAGCACCCCTCGCACCTGCCCATCAACCGACACGATGACCTCGTACTTGAAGTTCCGGCTCTGCCGTCGCATCTCGACCGCGCGGGCCTTGCCTCCCTCATCGATCAACTCAATGAAGTGCCCGCGCGAGTTCCAGTTGATGGGAATGGACGACACCTCGCGCCCGTTGACGACAACGCTCTCGCCGCCGAAATCGCCGAGACGAAACTCGACGCGATGTCCGTGAATCATGGTGCGAAAGACCATCATGCCAATGACCCGCCGTCAACATGTCACTCCGCCGCTTCGCCTCATCTTCACTTCGTCACTCCGTCACTCCGTCTCTTCCCCAGTGCCAAGTGCCCAGTGCCTCTTGCCTGCTACTCCTCATCCGCCCTCAGCTTCGCCACCACGCTGAAATCTTCCAGCGTCGTTGTGTCCTGCGTGATCTTCTCAACGCCCGACGCCACGTCGCGCAAGAGCCTCCGCATGATCTTGCCCGAGCGCGTCTTGGGAAGCCCCTCGGCGAACCTGATCTGATCCGGCTTGGCCAGCGCGCCAACCTCGTGCGCCACGTGCGCGACAAGCTCGCTCTTGAGCGACTGATCGGGCTCGCGCTTGTGCGAAATCAACCAATGCGGCCTGAGCGTCACGAATGCGCAGATCGAGTTCCCCTTGATCTCGTGCGGCACGCCCACCACCGCCGCCTCCGCCACCGCCGGATGGCTCACCAGCGCGCTCTCGACCTCCATCGTCCCCAGCAAATGCCCCGAGACCTTGATCACGTCATCGATGCGCCCCTGGATCCAGAAGTACCCGTCGGCGTCCCGCCGCGCCCCGTCCGCCGAGAAGTAACACGGCTCGCCTGTCCGCGCGTCCTTTACACGCCCCCAGTAGTTACTTAGAAACCGCTCGCGGTTCCCATACACACCGCGTAACATCCCCGGCCAGGGCTTGCGGATCACGAACAGCCCGCCCTGGTTGGGCCCCAGCTCCTGCCCCTGCTCGTTCACGATCGCCGCGTCGATCCCCAGCATCGGCAGCGTGCACGAGCCCGGCTTGGTCGGGACCGCGCCCGGGAGCGGCGTGCCGATGTGCCCGCCCGTCTCCGTCTGCCAGTAGGTATCAACAATCGGGCAGCGCTCCCCGCCGATCACCCTGTGATACCACATCCACGCCTCGGGGTTGATCGGCTCGCCCACCGTGCCCAGCACCTTCAGGCTCGACAGGTTATGCCGCGACGGCAGATCATCGCCCCATTTCATGAACGTGCGGATCGCGGTCGGGGCGGTGTAAAAGTGCGTCACGCGGTGCCGCGCGATGATGTCCCAGAAGCGATCGCCCCGCCCGCCCTCCAGCGTCGGGAAGTTCGGCGCGCCCTCATACATCAGCGTCGGCACCCGGTTCATCAGGATGCCGTACAGCACATAGCTGTGCCCCGTGACCCAGCCGATGTCGGCGCTGCACCAGAAGAGCTGGCCCGAATCCGGGATGAGATTGAACGTGAGCCGCGCCGTCATCTGCACGAACGCGAGGTACCCCGCCGTGGTGTGCACGATCCCCTTGGGCTTGCCCGTCGAGCCCGATGTATACAGCAGGAACAGCATGTCCTCGCTGTCCATCTCCACGCACGGGCACGCCTCCGACGCCCTGGCGACCTGCTCCTGCCACCAGTGCCACGCCGTCGAGCCCTGGTGGTGCCCGTCCGTAAACCTCTGGCTCGGCGCCACGTGCCCCGTCCGCCGCAGCACCACCACGTGATTCACGATGTGCCCGTGATTCGCAAGGTGATTCACCGCCTCTTCCACGTTCTCCTGAAGCTTCACCACGTCGCCGCGCCGGTACCCGCCGTCCGCCGTCACGATCACGCGGCACTTGGCGTCCATCACGCGCTCGCTGATCGCCGACGGCGCAAACCCCCCGAAGATCACGCTGTGCGCCGCCCCGATCCGCGCGCACGCCAGCATCGCGATCGCAAGCTCCGGCACCATCGGCATGTAGATCGTTACCACGTCGCCCTTTTTCACCCCAAGCGACCGCAGCACATTCCCGAACCGCGACACCTCGCGCTGCAGGTCGCGGTACGAAAGCACGCGAACCTCCGGCTCGCGCGCGTAGCTGGTGCCCGCCGTCGCGTGGCTGGTCCGCGGCCCGAGCGGCTCGCCCTCCCAGATGATCGCTGCTTCCTCGCCGTGCCCGCCCTGCACATGCCGATCCACGCAGTTGTAACATGCGTTCAGCGTCCCGCCCGCGAACCACCGCGCGTCGGGCGAGTTCCACTCCAGCACCGTGTCGAACGGGCGGAACCAGTCCAGCCGCCCGGCCTCCTCGCGCCAGAAATCCTCCGGGTCGCGGATCGACCGCGCGTACAGCGATTTGTACTCGTCCAGCGATTCGACGTGCCACCTCGGAAACCCAAGCTCCGACGCCGGCCGCGCCGGAAACGTGCGGCTCTCCTGCAGCGTCGATTCGATCGCGTTCTCACCCATCGCGCCCTCCCGCGTTCGGAAAGCCCGATGATACCACGACGCGATTCCAAATGGACCCGTGTTCGTGCCACCGACCGCGCTACGCGGTCGGTGCGCTCCATCCACCCGCTGTCCACGTCCATGCCCAAGCCCCAGCCCAAGCCCAAGCCCCAGCCCCAGCCCCAGCCCAAGCCAACCTACCGCGGCTTCTTCTTCCCGCTCTTCCCCTTGCCGCCCCCGCGCCCCGCCGGCCCGCCGCCCATCGGGTCCCGCTCCAGCATCGGCACCGCGATCGCCCCGGAATCCGTCACCGTCGCCCGCATGGGCCTGGCCTGACCGGGCGCGGACTTCAGCGTGATCCGCCGCGCCCCCTCCGGCGTGCGGGCCCGCAGCGCCGCCCGCTCCTCCATCCCCCGCCTCGTCCCCGCGTCGAGGTGATGCTTCCACGAACGCAGCGACGCCCGGTCACCGCCCGCCGCCAAGGCCAGCCGCGCCAGCCCAAGCTGCGCCCGCGCCGCCCCCGTCATCGCCAGCACGAGCACCGAAACACACAGCATCGACGTGCGCATGGTCCGCCCCCCGCCGCCACATCCGCGGCATACGAATCATGAAAAACGCAACCGCCCTTTGCCCGCCCGCGCACCAAGCCGTGGGTTATCGCACCGTGCCCCGTCGTCGCCGACGTCACAGGCGAGCGCGCGACACTCGACGCCGGTGATCCATGGGGCGAACCACACCGTGGACTGTGAAGCGTGCCACCGACCGCGCTTCGCGGTCGGTGCTGCATGAGTAGCCACGGCGCGTTCCTGGCGCCGATGCACTCGCCCTGTCGTTCCATTCACGCGTGGGAAGAATCAACGCCGGCGCTCCGAATGCGAAGCCCGTCGGCGACACAATGCTCGGAGTGGCAAACTCAGTGCGCCTCGGTCACGCGGATCACTTCCTGCACCGTCGTCAGCCCCTTCTTCACCTTCCGCATCCCGTCGTTCCGCAGGCTCACCATCCCCCGCTCCAGGCACAGCCGCCGGAACTCCGCCACGTTCGGGTTCCGCGCCACGATGTCGCGCAGCTGGTCGTCCACCACCAGCAATTCATAGATGCCCACCCGACCCGCGTACCCCGTCTTGCGGCACTTGTCGCACCCACGCGACGCCCACATCGTCCCCGTGTCCATCCCCTGCATCTCCAGGAACTCCGTCATGTCCTCCGACGGCGTCTCCTGCGCCTTGCAGTGCACGCACAACCGCCGGATCAGCCGCTGCGCCAGCACCGCGTTCACCGCCGCCCCCACCAGGAACGGCTCCAGCCCGATGTTCACCAGCCGCGTGATCGAGCTCGGCGCGTCGTTGGTGTGCAGCGTCGACAGCACCAGGTGCCCCGTCAGCGCCGCCTGCACCGCGATGTGCGCCGTCTCCATGTCGCGGATCTCGCCCAGCATGATCACGTCCGGGTCCTGGCGAAGCAGCGCCCGCAGCGCCGCCGAGAAGCTCATCCCGATCTTCTCGTGCATCTGCGTCTGCGTGATCCCGTCCAGGTGATACTCCACCGGGTCCTCGACCGTCGAGATGTTCATCGAGCTCTTGTCCAGCTGACGCAGCGACGCGTACAGCGTCGTCGTCTTGCCCGAGCCCGTCGGGCCCGTCACCAGGATGATCCCGTGCGGCGCGTCGATCTGCTTCTTCCAGATCTGCAACGCGTCCTCGTCGAACCCCAGCTGGTCCAGGCTCACGCTGATCGACTTCTGGTCCAGGATTCGCATCACCGTCTTCTCGCCGTAGGTGTTCGGCAAGGTCGACATGCGAAGGTCCAGCTTCCGACCCTGCACCGTGCACCGGATGCGACCGTCCTGCGGCAACCGCCGCTCCGAGATGTCCAGGTTCGCCATGATCTTCAGGCGGCTGGTGATCGCCGCCGCCATCGACCCCGGCGGGTTCATCATCTCGAACAGCTCGCCGTCGATGCGGAACCGGACCTTCAGCTTCTTTTCCGCCGGCTCGATGTGGATGTCCGACGCGCCCTCCTTCACCGCCGTCTGGATGATGTAGTTCACATAGCGGATGACCGGGCTCTCCGCGGCCTCCTTCTCCAGGTCCACCTGCTCGCTCTTGTTCTTCTCGACCTGAACGTCGCCCTCGTCGACCTCCGACAGAATCTCCGTCAGGTCGACGCCCTGCTCCTGCGACGACCCCGCGCCCCCCACGATCTCGATCGCCGCGCGAAGGTCAAACGCCGGCGAAAGAACCACCTTCACGCCCGGCACGCCCAGCTTCTGCGCCACATCGTCCAGCCGCGGCACGATGTCGTCGTGCCGCGCCACCCCGATCACCATCCGCGATCCCTCCCGCCGCAGCGGGACCAGCATCGCCTCCTTGCAGAACTCCGGCGTCAGCCGTTGCAGCGCCTTCCCGTCGAACCCCCCGTCCAGCCCCTTCTCCAGGTCCACCCGCTCGAACGCCATCCCGCACGCGTCCGCCACCGCCTGCTGCAGCAGCACCTCGTCCGCGCCCTGCTCGATCAGCACGTCCGTGAATCGACGCCCCGGCGACTGCTTCAGCACGCTCGCCGCGATCGCCAGCTTGTCCCCGGGGAGAACGCCGCGCTCGCTCACCAACTGTTCCAGCCGCGCCGGCGAATCGCCCTCGCGCTCGCCCGGCTCGGGCATGTAGAAATCCGCGAACACCCGCCCCTTCTGGTCGATCGCACGCAGGTCCGGCAGCGCCGCCACCACCTGATGGGCCGGCATCGACGGCAGCGGGCCCGCCTCGGGCCTGGCCTCGCCCCCGGACGCCGGAGCCGCCGCGCGCCGCGCGCGCGCCGCGTCGGGGTTCATCCCAAGCTCGTTGAGGATGTCGTCGATCCGGTGCTTGCCCACGCCCTTGCCCCCGTTCTTACTTGCCGCCCCTCTTGCCCTTGGCGGCGCCCTCGCCCTCGTCCATCACGAGGTTGAACGTCTCGCCGTCCACCGTCAGCGCCACGCTCCGACCGCCGATCGCCGTCACCGTGAACAGCTCCGCGACCACGTCGCCCACCTTCACGGTCTGATCACCCAGCCGCGCCACCGGCACGCGACCGCCCACCACGCTGTGGAGCTTCAGCTGCGACAACGAGGTCTCGATCTTCTGGCGACGCTCGGCCTTCTGTTTGGCCGCCAGTTCCGCCGCCCGCTTGCCGTCGTCCACCGGCGCCTCGCCCGTCTCCGCCGTCGGCTGGGCCGTCACGAGCTGGAACGGGTTCTTCGCCAGCTTGTCGGTCGGCGTCTGCCCGGCGACCGCCGCCGTGCTCCGCTCCAGCGTCGACAGCACCCGCTCGTGGTCCGCCGCCACCGCCTTGGCGTTCTCCGGCGCCTGGTAGTCCACGCTGACGCTCGCGATCGCGCCCACGGGCCCCAGCCCGAAGAACCGCATCGCCACCAGCACCCCCGCGCCCGCGAGCACGCCGCTGAAGACCAGCGTCGTCGAGCCCGACAGCTTCGAACGCTTCTTCGGCGCCGCGCTCTCCTCGCCCGCCCCGCCGCCGCGGATGTCGCTCAGGAACGATGAGGTCTGCGCGCGATCGGCGCCTTCGGCGCCCGGTCCGGGTCGGTCGCTCATGACTTGCCCCCCTTGCCTTCCTGGAAGTAGATGCTCAGCGTGAAATCGGCCTTGATCTTCCCGTCGCCGTCCTCGTTGCGCTTCAGCTTCATGTCGCACACCCGCGTGATCCGCGGGAGCTGCTCCAGCTTGATCAGGAACTCGTAGAACCCGCGGAAGTCCCCCTCCAGCGACAGCTCCATCGGCTGCTCCATGTACAACGCCGCCGGCACGGGCTTCAGCGACTTGACCGCCGGCGCCTCCAGCCCCGCCTGCACCGCCAGGTCCGACACCTGCCGCACGATCGCGTCCACTTCCTTGTTGTTCGGCAGGCGCGCCTCGATCGCCTCCACGCTCTCCTGGATGTGCGCGTTGGCCCGCACCAGGTCGTCGTTCCGCGCCGTCTCCAGGCGCAGCTTGTCCAGCATCGACTTCATGTGGTCGATCTCGCCCTTGGCCGCGTCCATCCGCGCGTCACGCGGGCGGAAGATCAGCCAGTAGCTCGACAGCGGCACCGCCAGGAGCAGCACCATCAGCACGATCATCCGGGCGCTGAGCTTCATTCCTGTCCCTCCTTGGCCACGCCGCTGACCGCCGAATCCCCCGGCGCGGGTTTGCCCGCCGCGTTCTTCGCCGTCGGCGCGGGCGTGGTCGCCCCCTTCAGCGGGTCGCGCCGGCGCTGCGCCAGCACCTTCTCGCGGTCCTCGGGGCTGAGCACGTCGATCCAGTCCGCCTCGGGCTTCAGCCGCGCCTGGATCTCGAACCGACGCAGCGACAGGTCGTTCATCACCGATTCCTTGATGTACTGCAATTCCACCCCCGAGAACAGCGGGCAGGCCTGCAGGTTCCCCAGGTACGTCGCGATGTCGTTGTTCACCCCCGCCACGCCCGCCAGCGTCAGCGTGAACTCGAACTTCGGCGCCGCGATCCGCGGCGTCTCCTCCGGCGCGTCCTTCCCCTTCCCCTTGGCCTTCGGGTCGGCCTTGGCCTTGGGGTCCGCCTTCTTGCCCCCGTCCTTGGCGCTGCTCGACAGGTTCTTCACCTTCGACGCCGCCGCCTTGCCCACCGCCGACGCCGAGTCCGACGCCGGCTTCTCCTTGTCCAGCCGCTTGCTCTTGAGCTCCATCTCCAGGAGCGTCACGTCCTTGGGCATCCGCTGCGTCAACTCCGCCATCAGGATCGAGCGCGGCACCTTCTCGATCAGCGCCGCCACCACCCCCGCCTTGTCCAGCATCTGCGCCCGCTGCGCCTCCAGCTGCTTGAGCTGCTCGATCTTCTGCGCCTCCTGCGTGTAGTGCGTGTTGATCAGCTCGCGCTCCTGGCGGATGTTTGACCACCGCCGGTTGCTCATGAAGAACGCGCCCACCACCCCCAGCATCACCACGCCGAACAGCGACAGCCCGATCAGGCTCGCCCGCGTCTCGGCCTTCCGCGCGACGTAATCACCCGGGAGGAAGCTCCCCCCCGCGCCGCCCGGGCCCGCCGACTTCTTGAACGGGTTGTTCATCGTCCTGGCTCCTTCATCCACCGATCACAGGTCCGTCGGCGACAGACACACCCCAAGCACCACGCCCCACCCCGGCTGGGGCTTCGACCAGTCCACCCCCATCGACGGCTCGGTCCCGCTCCGCGACACCAGCGCCATCGCGTCCCCAAGCTGCGCCGGCAGCCTCAGCCGCCGCGCGATCCGCATGCACAACGCCCGGCAGCGCGACTCACCCCCCGTCAGCACCACCCGATCGATGCTCCGCGACGGGAACAACGCCTCGTGATACCGCAGGCACAGCCGCACCTCGTCGCACAGCATCGCGATCGGCTCGGAAAGGTCGGGGCTCTTCAGCTCCGTCACGATCGCGCCCCCCGACGCCTCCGACGCGTCGACCTCCAGCCGCGCGTTGTGGGCCCCGCTCCGGTCATAGCCCAGGCTCTCGCCCGCGTACTCGTCCAGCATGAGCCCGCCCACGCCGATCGTCCGCGCGAACGCCAGCTGCTTCCCGTGCGCGATCACCAGCTCCGTCGCCGCCGCCCCGATGTCCAGGTACACCGTCGTCACGCCCGAGTCGTCCACCGTCGGCGACGCCGCCGAAAACGCCCGAAGCAGCGTCGTAAACTCGTCGTGAATCCCCACCAATTCCAGCTTCGCCGCACGGCACGCCGCCAGCAGCCGGTCCACGATCCCGCGCGGCACCGCCGTGCACAGGACGTCCGTGCGCCCGGCGTTGCTCGACGGCAACTCCACCGAGCGGCAGATGATCGCGTCCGCCGGGCACTCCAGCGCGGCGCTCGCCGTCATCAGCACCTGCTCGTCCAGCGGCACCCCGCTTGCCTTGGGCAGCTGCAAGAGCTTGCAGAACGTCTCCGCCGCCGGAACCACGCACGCCACCCGCGAGCCCTTGAACCCGCCCGCCTTGATCGCCCGCGGCAGGGCGTCCAGTTGAAACGCGAACCGCTTGGCGTGGTCCGCCAGCAGATGATCGGGCGTCGGCACCACCGCCGCCGCCACCAGCGAAGGCGGCGAACCCTCGCCGATCTGCAGGATCTTCAACCCCGTCACCCCGAAATCCAGCCCGATCGCCGGGCTCGTCGATCCGAAGATCGTGCGCGACTGGAGCGAGCCGAGCTTCTTGAACTTGGAAAGGTCCATGCCGTGCACGCTCCACATCAACGCGCGGCCGCGGCCGCATCGGCGCCGCCGCGAAACCCCGACAAGGGCCCCGCGCCGGTCCTCGTAAAACATCGGCGGGCTCCCAAAGGCGATTCACCGCCCCACGCCCGCGAAGCATCATGCCGAGAATTGTGAAGTCGTCACCCTCGCGCTACGCGGCACAAGCGGCGAACATCGCCCACGATGAAGAGGCCGCGACACCTCTCAGCCCCGCGAATCACGGGCGAGTTATCCGCGCACCCCTCGCCTCGGTCCGAGAAGCTCGCCCAGACGTCTGAACGCGCCTTCGAGGTTCCAACCCTGCCGATCACGCCGCCCCGTGTGGTTGCTCACCACCCGCAGCTCCGCGAAGCGCACGCCCATCCGCGCCGCCACCAAGCCGCACGCGGCCCCCTCCATCCCCTCCGCGATCGCCCCGGTCCTCGATCGAATCTCCGCCGCCAGCTCGTCCGTCCCCGAGCACACCGACACCGTCGCGATCGCGCCCACCCGC
>JAEUJA010000048.1 GCA_016793195.1 Phycisphaerae bacterium | reverse complement strand
CGCCGCCACGCACACGCCCACGATCCCAGCCGTGCTCGCCGCGGCCTTCCGCGTCGCCCCCGCCGTCATTCCGTCCGCCGTGCCGCCCAACATCAAGCTCGCGTGCTCGCGCATGAAAAACCCCCTTGGCCCGTGCCTCGGGGGTTCAGTATCGCAGAAAACTCAGGATCGCGGCGAGTGAGTTCGCAAGGCAGAACCCTCGCTCGCGCTTCGGGCTCGTCAAGACAGCCGTCCGTGCGTTCGACGCCACGAATCATGCGCCGACCTGACCACTCGGGCACGCCTCCCATTCTCCACATCGCCAATTTGCCACTTCCTCATTTGGCCATTTGGCGAATTGCGACTACGCCGCCTCGCCCTGCGCCCACGGCTCGTTGAGCCGCCCCGCCACGCCGTCCCGCGTGACGTAGAAGAACTCGCTGGTGATTGGATACGGCAACCGCTTGTAATCCTGCTGCACGCGCGACGCCAAACGCTTGACGAAACCATCGGGCCCGGGCGAGAGCGCGATGAACATGTCACGGGCCGGCGTGGCGACGTAGAAATCGCCCCCAAGCTGCGGCGCCAGCCGGTCGTACAGGCCGCTGAGCAGCAGACGGGCGGCGTCGTAGCCGTCGTGCTCCGCCAGGATCGCCGCCTTCCCTCCCTCCTTGCTCTCGACCACCTGCACCTCAAGCTCCGGCGCAAAGCCGTCGAGATTCTCGCGCGAGATCTGCTCGATGTCGTCGATCGTGACGCCCCAGCGCACGACCTGCTCGGTCGTGATGCTGACCGTCATGTTGGGAAGGTCGGTGACGAACACGACGACCGTGTTGTTGACGAAGGGCACATGCGCGACCATCTCGCGCGCCAGGTGCTCGAAGATCGTGTCGGGCTGGATGCGCGGCATGATGCGCGGCCGCGCAAAGTCGAGCGTCATGTTCATGATCTGCATCGCCTCGCCGGCGAAGAGCTGGTCGAGGTAGTGCTCCACGATCTCGGACCCTCGCCCGGGCTCGTGGCGAACCATGCGGAACAGGTTCTCGAGATCGAGCCGACGCCCGTTCACCAGGATCTCACGCGGGCCCACGAGGTCCACCGTGTATTCCGGCTGGAGCCTCCTGAGCATTTCGACGACCGCCTCGGCAAAGGCCCCCGGCTCCTGCGGCATGTTCGACATCGCCACCTCTCCTCTCTCTTCTCGATCGGAGCGGTCGGCCGGTGTTCGCGACGCTGTCAAAACGCATCAAGCAGCGGTGAACAACCGGCCGGCTGCTCGGACAGGCGTCTATCGTCCTCACCCTTCGCGGGCTGCCCGCCTTCGGATCGTGTCAAGGCGCAACAGGCGATTCAGCACGCCGAATACACGCGCCTGCCCGCAGATTTCGCGCCATCGATTCGCCGGACGCTCCCATATCCGCGCCCGCCGGGTCCGATCACGACCCCCAAAGCCCGGGCCCGGGCCCCGAGGGTGTCTGTTCGAGGCCCGTCAGGTCTTTCCCGGGCCCGCTTGCTTCCGCCGCCGAGCCGTTATAATCCCGACTCTTGGGGCTGGAGCCCGGCCGGCGACACCCCGCCAACCAACGGGAGGCACACCGTGACCGAGCAGGAAATCGAAGCGAAAGTCATCGACATCGTCGCCGAGCAGATGGGGGCCGACAAGGCCAAGATCTCGCGCACAACCTCCTTCGTCGACGACCTCAACGCCGACAGCCTCGACACTGTCGAGCTCGTCATGGAGTTTGAGGACGAGTTCGAGACCTCGATCCCCGACGAGCAGGCCGAGAAAATCAAAACCGTCGGCGAAGCGATCGACTTCATCAAGCAGGCGCACGGCATCTCCTGATCCGTCCGCATGTCCCAACATCTTGATGGTGTACGCGGTCGGCCCAATCTCCGGCGCGGTGGCCGTTCGTCCCACCGCCGTGCCGCCGGTATCCGTTCGCCTCCCCCACCCCTTGCTGGGTGCGTACACTGCCCTCGGGACCGTCGCCGGTCCTGAATTCGCTACGCCGGGTGTCCGGCGGGCGTTCCTCTCAACCCCTGGCTGGCCAGCACCCTCATGCCCAACCACACCCCGCAGACCCGGATCGTCATCACCGGCATGGGCGCGATCACCCCGCTGGGGACCTCGGCGGATGCGACCTGGTCGGGCATGCGCGACGGGCGGAGCGGCATCTCCACCTTCCAGGGCGAGGAGTTCTCTCGCTACGAGGGACACTGGGACGTCAAAATCGCCGGACAGATCAAGGATTGGGACCCCGTGAAATCGGGCGTGGTCGACGGACGCGAGCTGCGCCGCATCGACCGCTTCGCCATCCTCGGCCTGGGCGCCGCCGCCGAAGCCGTCAAAGACTCGGGCATCGACTTCTCCAAGGAAGACCCCGAACGCTGCGGGGCCGTGGTCGGCTCGGGCGTCGGCGGCATCAAGACCATCGAAGAAGGCGTCATCAACATGGTCGAGCGGGGGCCCGAGCGGATCTCCCCCTTCACCGTCCCGCGCCTCATGGTCAACGCCGCCACCGGCATGATCTCCATCCGCTACGGCCTCCGCGGCCCCGCGGGCGCCCACGCCACCGCCTGCGCCTCCTCCGGCCACGCCATCGCCGACGCCATGCACATCATGCGCCGCGGCGAGGCCGACGTCGTCATCGCCGGCGGCGCGGAAGCCGCCGTCTCGCCCCTCTGCATCGGCGCCTTCATGACCATGAAGGCCCTCTCCGCCCGCAACGACCAGCCCACCAGGGCCAGCCGCCCCTTCGACCGCGCCCGCGACGGCTTCGTGCTCTCCGAGGGCGCGGCGATGCTCGTGCTCGAAACCGAGGAGCACGCCAAGAAACGCGGCGCCAACATCTACGCCGAACTCGTCGGCTGCGGAAACTCCTCAGACGCCGGCCACATCACCGCGCCCGACCCCGAGGGCCAGGGCGCCGCCCGCTCCATGCGCTGGGCCCTCCGCGACGCACGCATGGCCCCCGAACAGATCGAGTATGTCAACGCCCACGGCACCTCCACGCCCCTGGGCGACAAGGCCGAGGTCGCCGCCGTCCTCTCCATCTTCGGCAACCACGCACGCAAGTCCGCCGGCGGGAAGCTCATGATGTCGTCCACCAAGTCCATGCACGGCCACTGCCTGGGAGCGTCGGGCGCGGTGGAGACGGTCGCGTGCGTGCACGCGGTGCGGGACGGCCTGGTGCCGCCCACCATCAACCTCGACGACCCCGACGACGGGTTCGATATCGACCTGGTCCCGCACACCACGCGCGAACGCCGCGTCGCCTTCGCCATGAACAACACCTTCGGCTTCGGCGGGCACAACGTCACCCTGATCGTCGGGCGATACTCCTAACACCACGTTCCCGCTCAGCCATGCCGCTTTCCCCCCTGGCACGCCGGTTGCGGAGCTTCAGGCGAGGCCCCTGCGCGCCGATACCTACCCCATGGCATCCACCCACGATTCCATCCTGAAGCTCGAAGTCCCGATCGTCGTCAGGATCGGCGAGCGCGACATGAGGCTCCACGAGGTGCTCGCACTCGCCGCCGGCGCCATCGTCGAAATCCCCAAGCTCGCCGACGCCGAGCTCGACCTCATGGTGAACAACCAGGTCATCGGCAACGGCACGGCCGTCAAGGTCGGCGAAAAATTCGGCATCCTCGTCACCTTCGTCGGCACCCAGGCCGAACGCGCCCGCGCCCTGGCCGCCGGGAACGCCGACGCCCAGACTCCCTCCACCGAGGACGCCGACGCCGAGGACCTCGCCGCACAGTTCCTCGCCGGACAGGTCTGATCCCTCCAACCCGACGCGAGCCGTGCACGGGCACGATACCCTCCCCCGTCCAGCCCGGGAGACGACATGCCCAGAGACATCCCCGTCGGGAACGGCAGCCTGCTCATCACCTTCGACCGCTTCTACCGCGTCCGAGACCTCTACTTCCCCAACGTCGGTCGCTTCAACCATACCGACGGCAACGTCCAACGCTTCGGCGTCTGGGCCGACGGCCGCCTCGCCTGGTCCGAAGACCCTTCGTGGAGACGAGAACTCCGCTACCGCGAGGACACCCTCGTCACCGAGGTCCGACTCACCAACGACGACCTCGGGCTCGAACTCGTCTGCAACGACGCCGTCGATTTCCACGAACCCATCTACTTCCGACGAGTCACCGTCCGCGACCTCCGCGGCCACGAACGCGACGTCCGCGTCTTCTTCCACTGGGATATGTCCATCGGAGGCACCCCGGTCGGCGACACCGCCAACTACGACCCCGGAACCTCCTCGATCGTCATCTACAAGGACGATATCTACTTCCTCTTCAACGCCTGCGACGAACACAAGTGCGGCATCGACCACTGGGCCATCGGCACCAAACGCGTCCGCGGCACCGAGGGAACCTGGCGCGACGCCGAAGACGGCGTCCTCGGGCGAAACGCCATCTCACAGGGCTCCGTCGACGCCACCATCGGCTTCAATATCCTCGTCCCGCCACACGCAACCTCGCACGTCACCGCCTGGCTCGCCTGCGGACGCTCCTACGACCAGGTCAAGGCGCTCAACCGCCGCGTCAACGAGGCCGGCCCCGACAACATGATCCACCGCACCGAGGCCTACTGGCGCCTCTGGGCACGCAAGGAACCCATCGATCTCTCCCCCCTCTCCCCCGGCGTCGCCGAACTCTTCTATCGCTCCCAGCTCGTCCTCCGAACACAGATCGACAACGCCGGCGCCATCATCGCCGCCAACGACTCCGACATCACCCAGTTCGGCGGCGACCACTACTCCTATTGCTGGACCCGCGACGGCGCCCTCGTCGCCTACGCCCTCGTCCTCTGCGGCCAGTCCGAACTCTCACGCTCCTTCTTCCGTTACTCCGCCGAGTGCGTCGAGCCCGACGGCTATTTCCTCCACAAGTACACCCCCACCGGCGACCTCGCCTCCTCCTGGCACCCCTGGATGCTCGACGGCCTCAAAATCCTCCCCATCCAGCAGGACGAAACCTCCCTCGTCCTCTGGGCCCTCCGAAAACACTTCACCACCTTCCGCGACGTCGAGTTCATCAAGCCCCTCTACAACTCCCTCATCACCCGCCCCGCCGAGTGGATGCTCCGATACCGCGACGCCGCCGGCCTCCCCCTCCCCTCCTGGGACCTCTGGGAAGAACGCCGCGGCATCCACACCTTCACCGTCGCCGCCACCATCGGCGCCCTCCAGGCCGCCGCCGCCTTCGCACGCGACTTCGGCCAGCAGGACCGCGCCGCCGCCTATCGCGACGGCGCCGAAACCATGCGCGCCGCCCTCCGCCGCCACCTCTGGAACGACGAGCAGCAACGCTTTGCACGCCTCGCCCAGCCCCTCCCCGACGGCTCCTACCGCCTCGACATGACCGCCGACTCCGCCAACTACGCCCTCTTTGCCTTCGGCGCCCTCGACCCAAACGACCCGCGCATGGCCAGCGAAATGAAAGCTCTCCGCGAGCGTCTCTGGATCAAAACACCGATCGGCGGCTGCGCCCGCTACGAGCACGACTACTACCACCAGGTCGAGCGCGATCGCATCAGCGAAGTGCCCGGAAATCCCTGGGTCATCTGCACCCTCTGGCAGGCCCAGTACCACATCGCGCGGGCCCGCTCGCTCCACGAGCTGAAAGAAGCCGTCCCCCTCCTCGAGTGGTGCGTGCAGCGCGCCGCCGCCTCGGGCGTCCTGGCCGAACAGTTCCATCCTCACACCGGCGAATCTATGAGCGTCAGCCCGCTCACCTGGAGCCACGCCACCTTCGCGATGGTCGTCATGGAATACCTCAACAAGCACGCGGCCCTCTCGGGCCTCGAAGGCCGCACCCCAGACCACCACGCCGGCCTTGTCAACGGCGGGTCGCGCTCGCACGGGTAGTCACGCGATTTCTCGGTCATCCCCACGCGGTTCCCACGCCGACGATGAGCGGAGCCTTCGAAGCGAATCGTCGCGCTGTCACCAGAGTTTGGTCGAGAATGCGTCTTACCGCGTCCGCTGTCCCGTCACGATCGGTACATATCCGACCCCCAGCCCTTCCGGCGGCGTCACAATCAGCGCGCGATCCAGCACCACCAGCTTTCCCGTGCTCGGCGCCGCCATGTACTCGCCGTCGATCGTCCACGCCGCGTGCAGTTTCTCCACCAGCGTCTGCAACTTCGCCTTCTTCTCGTCGCTCCAGGCGTACTGCTGAAACGAGGGCTGGTCGACGAAGCGATACCACGAGTACGTCACCACCGAACCATCCGCGAGCCTCGCCTCAAACGGCCCGCGCTTCGCCCCCGGATTCGTCCACGCGCCCCCCTTGGGCGATGTGTACGCCGCCCCGCGACCCGCCAGCGCAAACTCCTTCTGACGCAGCCCGGTCGATGGCGGCACATCCTTGGCCGCCACCGCCACGCGCTCCTCACCCTCCTGCCTGAAATACTGCGGGAACACCCCGCGTGGGCTGATGTCGCTCGTGGACCATTCCAATCCCCAGGCCCCGCCGTCGAAGACCTTGGTGTCAAACACGCGCTCGACGCCCGCCACCTTCTTCCCGCCCTGCTGATAGCTCGTCGTGCGTGTCGTCAGTTCCGCCCTCCACTCACCCTTCGCATCAAAGCGCCCGGCGCACGCCTCCCCGCCGTCGCGCCACGCCCGGAACGCGTCAAACATCGCGCCCTTGGAATAAAACGCCACGTCCTGCACCAGCACCGTCCGCCCGCGCTCGTCCACGGGAAATTGCAGCTTCGGGATCTTGGAATACACCACGCCGTCCGCGGCCTTGGCGTCAAGCCGCGGCACGGTGTTGATCTCGATCGCGCCGCCGCCGATCACGCCCGGACGCGCATCAAGCCCCCGCCCATACACAAACGGATACTTGAAGACCTTGCCGACCTTGCTCCAGGTCTCCGGGATGTAGAACGCGATCGGGCCCTTGAAATTGGCCGCGTTCAGGAAGCACGTCCAGCTCTGGTCCCCCGTGGGCGGCTCGCCGCCGACCGCGTCCGTGAAAGGCAACGCCATCCACGCATAACCC
>JAEUJA010000009.1 GCA_016793195.1 Phycisphaerae bacterium | reverse complement strand
CCAGGCCCGCCAAGACCGGCCCCGGCCGGTAGGTTGTTGTGAGGGAGACTTTGGATGCCCGGTGACGACGTCCAACTGAACCGCGAGATCGCCATCGCCACCGACGCCGGCGACGGGGCCTTCATGCTCCTGGAGCTGCGGGTGCACGAAGAACTCGGGCGCCTCTTCCGCGTCGAGGCCGTCGTCCGCGCCCAGAAGGCCAACATCAACGTCGACGCCCTCCTTGGCACCAACGCCACCGCCCGCGTGCTGGTGAAGCAGGGCGTGCAGCGCTACTTCAACGGCATCATCAGCCGCGTCTCGCGCTCCGGCGAAAAGAACACCGAGCTCGATTACACCCTCGTGATCGTCCCCCAGATCTGGCTGGCCACGCGGACCACCGACTGCACCATCGCCCAGAACATGAAGGTGCCCGACATCATCAAGGAATACCTCGAGCACTACGACGTCGTCGTCGACGACCAGCTCAAGGGGACCTACCGCTCCTGGGAATACTGCGTCCAGTACCGCGAGAGCGATTTCAACTTCATCTCCCGCCTCATGGAGCAGGAGGGCATCTCTTACTTCTTCAAGCACGAGAACGGCGCCCACAAAATGGTCCTGTGCGACGACCCGCTCTCGCACAAGCCCCTCCCCAACACCCCCGAGGTCGAGTTCTTCCCGCCCAACCCCGACATGCCCCCGCCGGCCAACACCCTCTCGGACTGGACCTTCGACGCCGACCTCGAATCCGCCAACGTCGCCCTCAACGACTTCGATTTCAAGGCCCCCACCAAGAACCTCAAAACCACCCGCGGCGTTGAGGTCCCCGGAATCTCCGCCAACCGCGAGGTCTTCGACCATCCCGGCGAATACACCGAGGTCGCCGACGGCGAGGTCCAGGTCCGCGTCCGCGCCGAGGAGCTCGCCGCCCACGCCATGGGCTGGTCCGGCTCCGGCACCGGCCGCGATCTCTACGCCGGCGGCACCTTCAAGCTCAAGGACCCGCGCGAGGTTCTGCGCGAGCCCGATCGCGCCGAATATCTCGTCGTCGCTTCCACCCTCATCGCCATCCAGAACCTCGACGAATCCGGCTCCGGCGGCGGCGGCTCGGTCTCCTGCTCCCTCCGCGCCATCAAGTCCGACCGCCCCTTCCGCCCCAACCGCTCCACCCCCAAGCCCGTCATCCCCGGACCACAAACCGCCATGGTGGTCGGGCCCGACGGCCAGGAACTCCAGGTCGACGAGTTCGGACGCGTCCGCGTCCGCTTCATGTGGGACCGCTACGGCACCGAAAAACCCGAGGACTCCTCGGCCTGGATCCGCGTCTCCCAGCCCTGGGCCGGCAAGAGCTACGGCGCCATGTTCATCCCCCGCGCCGGGCACGAGGTGATCGTCGAGTTCCTGGAGGGCGACCCCGACCGACCCATCATCACCGGACGCGTCTACAACTTCGACAACAAAGTCCCCTACGCCCTCCCCGCCAACAAAACCATCAGCACCATCCGCACCGACTCCTCGCCCCACTCCGGCGGATACCACGAGATCCGCTTCGAGGACAAGGACGGCAGCGAACAGCTGATGATCCACGCCCAGCGCCGCATGGACCTCACCGTCAAGGCCAGCCTCTACGAGAGCGCCTACGGCAACCGCGAAGAAATCGTCGGCTACGAGGACAAGGGCGACCACAACACCCTGGTCTGCGGCGACACCAACGACCACCGCAAAAAGGGCACCTACTACAAGATCGAGAAGGTCGTCCACAAAACCGTGCTCGAAGACGTCATCGAGGACTTCCAGAAGAAACAGACCACCAAGGTCGGCGATCGCTACACCCTCAACGCCAAGGAGATCGTCGAGGAAGCCAGCGACGCCCTGAGCTTGAAGAGCGGCAAGGTCACCGTGCAGGGCTCGTCGGGCGTCCACCTCAAGGCCGGCGACATCTGCATCGAGGGCACGCAGTCCATCAACCTCAAGTGCGGCGGAAACTTCGTCGTCATCGACGCCGCCGGCGTGTCCATCAAGGGCACCATGGTGATGATCAATTCCGGCGGGTCGGCCAAGGCCGCCGAGGGACCCAAGAGCGCCGAGGACGCCACCATCGAGGAGCCCATCGACGCCTACGCCGCGACGACCGCGGTCCCCGGGAGCGCGTCGGGTTGGGGCGGCGGTGGGGGCTCGCGCACCCGCGCCAGCCGCACCGTCACCATGGTCCACGCCGCCGATCCGCCCCCGCCCCCCACGCCCGGCACGATCGACTACGGCCCGGGCAACACCGCCGACGAGATCGAGCTCGTCGAGGTCGTCGAGGTCACCGGCACCAAGGCCGCCGGCACGCCCACCGCCCCGACCGAGGCGCGCCGCCAGTACATCAACCTCAACCGCACCGTCAGCGGCAACCAGGTCAAGCAGAACGGACGCGCCATCTTCATCAAGGCCAAGATCCGCTGGCGCGATTCCGCCAAAACCGGCTCGCTCGCGGGAAAAAAAGTCCGCTTCTACAACGTGCCCGACGGCGGCAACAGGGCCAACGCCCAGCTCAAGGACACCCTCCGCTGCGGCTTCGACGGGCCCAACATCGCCGACGTCAAGGTCGAGACCACCGCCGCCGACGGCTGGACCGCCGTCGTCGAGTTCCACACCTCGCGCTTCGGCGGCGACATCTTCAACCTCAAGGCCACCCTTGAATCCACCAACACCGGCGGGCTCGACGCCGGAACCTACACCGTCTGGCGCAAGACGCTCTACGAGGTCGACAACATGCAGCGCCCCAGCGGCGTGAGCTACGCCGACATCTCCGGCGGCATCCAGAACGACCTCATCGCCAAGCACGCCGGCGTCTTCAACGAGCTGGTCACCACCGGCGCCGACAGCAACCTGGCCCACCAGCGCGTGCTCGATACCAACAACGCCATCGCCTTCGCCAACGCCTGCGCCCAGGGAAGCGGCAGCAACTACTTCCACCTGGTCTACGTCGACACCATCACGATGGGCAACACCGCCAAGACGCTCAACTTCAACAACTTCACCTCCGGCCCGCCCGCCGACCGCCTCACCGGCTCCATCGCCGCCCGCGACGCGGAGTTCTTCGCCAACGACGCCGGTTGGGTGACCTCCGCGACCTGGGTCGACGCCAACGACGCCACGCGCACCGGCAACATCCCCCTGGCCAACTTCTCCAACCCGGTCTCCGTCGGCGAGTACGCCAAGCCCGCCAGCGAGGGCGGCGACTTCGACCGCTGGGAGTTTGAGTTCGACCTCGGCGGCTCGGGCGTCAACGACGGCGACACCGTCAACATCACCATCAACTACCGCGCCCGCCACATGCTCAGCGGCGTGCAGACCGGCCAGTCCACCACCGTCGGCATGCGCTTCCGCGAACGCCGACACCGCGAGAACAACGCCTTCGACGTCGCCAACGCCACCCTCCAGACCTCCGTCCACGAATCCACCCACGCCTTCGGCCTGGCCTCCACCAAGCTCCCCACCGGCGCCGCCAACCCCGCCATCGACGGCTCCAACGCCCACTGCACCTTCAACGCCACCTGCGTCATGACCCCCGCGCTCCACGAGCACACCGACTTCTGCCCCCGATGCCAGGAAAACGTCCGCGCCAGAAACCTCGCCACGCTCCCCGTCGACACCGACGCCGCGATGTAATCCTCGGCACGCGCGTGCCGATTCCCCACGGTTAGCCACATGCAGACAGCCCACTCCGATCGCGTCGCGCTCCCCTCCGTCTTCTCCGACGGCGTGCCGCGCTCCCCCCAGATCCCCGCCAAGCCCGCGCTGCTCCTGGTTGTCGCGCCCGCGTCCCGCGACGGCGCGCCCACCACCGGCGCGCTGGGCGCCGTCGCCCTCACCCCGCGACAGTCCCAGGTCTACGGCGCCAATGCCGATCAGTTCCTGCGCCTCATCGCCTTCGACCCCATGCTCGGCCAGCTCTGGCAGCGCACCACCATGCGCCCGCACTCGGCGCCCATCGGCCCGGCCCGCGCCTTCAACCCCGCCAAGCCCCAGCGCCCGCCCTCGGGCGCGCTGGTCCCCGATGGCTTCGCACACCGCTTCGCCGTCGACCTCCCCGCCGCCCTCATGCTCCCCGCCGACGCGGCCCGCTACACCTGCGTCGCGTGGCTCGATGAACTCGTCAGCGAATCAAGCCACTGTCTGATCGATGAGAACAAGGCCCGCTTCGGCGTCCCGCCCGTTTCCCAGGAGCCCGCCAGCGCCACGCCCGTGCACATCCGCGCCGGCGCGATGTCGCCCGAGCGCGTCGATGGCAAGATCGTCCTGAAGGCCGCCGCCTCCGACGAAGCGGGCAAGATCGGGCGCGTGCTGGGCTCCATCGGGCCGGGCGTGCTCCCCAAGGTCGCGCCCGGCGTCGCCGCCGCGCCCAAGTACCTCGCGGTCCTGCTCGTCTCGGCGCTCACGCACCAACTGGCGGCCCGCGTGGTCCGTCTCCCCGGCGCGGTCTTTGACGAATCGGGCTGCGGCGAATTCGACTTCGAGGCCATCGACTTCTTCCCTGACGCCATCTGGCGGTTCGACAAGCCCGAGCCGTGCTTCGCCGTCTGCATCGCGGGCGGCGCGGTGTCGAACGCGATCACGATCATGCCCGAGGGTTGGAAGGATTGACCTCCGAGCGGCGCGGGGTTCCGCGGCGCGGCTAGACTGCGCCGACAGGAGCCGCGCATGGGCAAGAAGGCCGCCAGTTCGCACCCACCAAAGAATCGTGCATCGGGTTCCCGCGCTCGCGATTCCGCGCGACCTGTCGTCGCGGTCATCATGGGCTCGCGCTCCGACTGGGAGACGATGCAGCACGCCGATGCCACGCTGGATGAACTCGGTGTTGCGCACGAGTGCCTGGTGGTGTCGGCCCATCGAACGCCCGACTGGCTCTTTGAGTACGCCGCGGGCGCCGAGGCGCGCGGGATCGAGGTCATCATCGCCGGCGCGGGCGGGGCGGCCCACCTGCCGGGCATGTGCGCCAGCAAGTGCGTCATCCCCGTCCTGGGCGTGCCCGTCGAGAGCAAATCGCTCAAGGGCATGGACTCGCTGCTCTCGATCGTGCAGATGCCCGGCGGCGTGCCGGTGGGGACGCTGGCGATCGGCAAGGCGGGCGCGATCAACGCGGCGATCCTGGCCGCGTCCATCGTGTCCGCGTCGCGCCCCGTGCTGCGCGAGAAGCTCCGCGCGTTCAGAAAGGCCCAGACCGACAAGGTGCTGCGCGAGCGCGATCCGCGGAAGTAGAAGTCGTTGTACGCGGGGAAGTCGTTCAACGCAGAGGTCGCGGAGAACGCAGAGGAGAGGGAAGGAAAGGGACCGCAATGAGCCGAGAGGAGAATTGAACTCGAAGGGCTCGAAGAGCCCGAAGTGGGTCGCGGCAATCAGCATTCGTGATTCGGCGTTCGGAAGAGGAAGAACAGAACGCAGAGGAATCAGAGGAAGACAGAGGTACTCAGAGGAGAGGACTTGACGGAAGACGGAAGACGAAGGGGCAGAGATTGAACTCGAAGCTCTCGAAGTTCTCAAAGAGGAATCCAACACCGATCCAGTGTTTTCGGTCCAGGTTGCATTCCTCTGCGTTCCTCTGATTTCCTCTGATTCCTCTGCGTTCGCTTTTTCTTCGAGTCCTGCGAGTTCCCGTCTTTTCTCTCTGCGTTCTCTGTGGCCTCTGCGTTCGCAACTCTTATGCGAGCACGTTCACCGAATCCGCCAGCGCCTGCACGCGAGGCAGGGCTTGCAGCAATTCCTCGCGCGTGTCGCGGCGCAGCGTGAGGTGACCGACCTTTCGCCCCGGTCGCGGGTCCTTGGCGTAGTGGTGCAGGTGCGCGCCCTGGATCGCCATGGCGGCGGCGCGATCCGGCAGCCCGCCGATCAGGTTGACCATCGCGCTGTGCCCGACGGGCGACGTCGAGCCGAGCGGCAGGCCGAGGATCGCGCGGAGGTGGTTCTCAAACTGGCTGGTTTCCGCGCCCTCGATGGTCCAGTGACCTGAATTGTGGACGCGCGGCGCGATCTCGTTGGCGATGAGCTTGGCCGAGGCGCCCTCGCCCTCGACAAAGAACTCCACCGCGAGCACGCCGACATAGTCGAGCGATGTGGCGATCGCGCCGGCGTAGCGGCGCGCGTCGTCCTCGAGATGGCCCGGCCAATCCGAGGGGGCGATCGAGCGCTTGAGGATTCCTTTGGTGTGGACGTTTTCGACCAGCGGATAGAACGCGGTGGAGCCGTCGAGCCCGCGCACGCAAAGCATGGATGCTTCGCGCGTGAAGGTGATGCGGCGTTCCAGAACACAGGGCTGCTCGTGCACGGCGTGCCACGCGGCCGCAAGCGACGCGTCGTCGGTGTGGTCGAGGCGGGCCTGGCCCTTGCCGTCGTATCCAAGGCGGCAGGTTTTCATGATCGAGGGCGCGCCGACGCGGGCGGCCGCGGCCCTCAATTCGTCGAGCGTGCGCACGATGGCGAATTCGGGGACGGGGATGGAGAGCGAGGTGAAGAGTGCTTTTTCGTTGGCACGGTCCTGGCCGGTGGCGAAGGCGCGCGGGCCGGGGCGGACGGGGAGGCGCGGCGCGAGTTGTTCGAGGCTGGCGACGGGGACGTTCTCGAACTCGCAGGTGACGGCGTCCAGGCCGCGGGAGAAGGTGTTGAGCGCGTCTGGGTCGTCGTAGCGCCCGATGATGAGCTGGCCGCAGTCGCGGGAGGGTGATTCGGGGGCGGGGTCGAGGAATCGGAAGCGCAGGCCGAGGGGGAGGCCGGCGAGCGCGGTCATGCGGGCGAGTTGTCCGCCGCCGAGGATGCCGATGAGCATGGGGTGAGGGTAGGGATGGGTTGGTGGGTGCTGCGCGGGAGGTCGGGGGAACAGGGCGGGCTTGGTGGCGGTGCGCGCGAGCGCGCCGTTCTGAGAGCGACCCCGACTGAAGTCGGGGGCTCGGAGGGGAGGAAGGCGTCGGCACGCCGGAGGAGATTCGCAAATGGCAAATGAAGAATGGCAACCGACGGGCTGGGGAGCGCGGGTCCACGGGGAGAAGAGCATCAATATCGCGGCGCGACATCGATGGCACGGGAAGGGCGCGGCGCGGGGACTCATGGGAACGTGGTCAAGCCCGCGAAGCGGGGCTTGACCACGCCACCCGGAGAAGACACGAATCTGAAGGCAGGTCCGTGGCACGCGAGCAGCCCCCTCGCTGGCGCTCGGGGCTCGCCAAAGCCGACGTATTCACTTGTCAAAGAGCGGCGGTGAACACACGCACTCTCCAACAAGGGGGCGGACGGACACATTGGTGCGCAAAGTCGCGGTGATGCTCGCGCGAAATGGCCAAATACCAAATGTCCAAATGGCCAAATAAGACGAGGCCGTGGAGGGGGTTGCGCGCGGGGAAAAGGCGCGCGAAGATTTTTTTCGGGAATCTGGGAAGAGGGGAAAAGGACGGACACTTTGGTGCGCACAAACGCGGTGGTGAGTGGGTGCTAACCGGGAGGCTCGGCATTCGGCATTTGGGATTCGGCATTCGGAGAAGAGAAAAACCGAACGCAGAGGAATCAGAGAAGCGCAGAGGAGCTCAGAGGGGGGAAAGGAGGTCAGCACCAAGGCATAGAAGAAGAGGCAGGCAGAGGCCGCGAAGTGGAAGGGGAGGGGAGGAGAGGAGCACCGATGTCGGAGACGACATCGGTGGCATGGCGCGGGAAGGCACGGCGCGGGGAGACTCGAAGGGCGTGGTCAAGGCCCAAAGCGGGGTTGTGGGCGATGCGCCAAGAGAGAGATGGAGAGAAGATAGGCGTCGGCACGGAGTGCCGACCCACCCAAGACGCCACCCGGAGCAAGTGCACGCGGCGACTACCAGATGAAGCGGAGGCGGCCGGCGTCGGGGATGGGGATGGAGCCCGGCTTGGGCGCGGGGAAGTAGACGCAGAAGGCGCGTCCGACGAGCAGGTTTCGGTGGACGACGCCGACGGTGTCGTCGATCTGGTTGGCGGTGAAGGGATCGACGTCGGTCCAGAGGCGACCGTCGAGGCTGGCGGCGCTGTTGTCGCCGCAGAAGAGGAAGTGGTCGGGCCCGAGGACCTGCGAGGTGCGCGGGTGGATTCCCAGGCCGAGCGACCGGTCGTTCTTCTCGCGGGGCTGGTAGTAAAGGTCGCGGTCGAGCGCGGCGCGGTGGATGGTGAACTTGGAGCCGGCGAACTCGAAGCGGAACGAGGCCTGGCGGTACGACTTGGGCTCGATGAGCGGCCATTCTCCGCGGGTCTTGTTCTCTTGGGCGAGGGCGTCGTCGAGCGACGTTCCGGTGGAGGCCAGGACGCGCTCCGGGGGTGTCCAGTCGTAGCCGGCTTCGACGATGCGCTGGCCGTCGACCCAGACGGCGAGGGTCTGGTCGACGTGCCAGAACTCGACGGCGGTGGCGCGGGCGGGTTTGAGGGCGGTGGCGGGGAGAGGGACGCTGGCGAGTTCTTTCCACGCGGGGTCGGCGTCGTCCTTTGATGGCGCGGGGCGCATGCGGATGATCGCTTGGCCGCCGGCGAGGTCGGCGCGGAACTCGTGCCCGCGGGCGCTCAGGAACGCGGACATGGAGAGGGCGTCGGCGTCGGGTGTGAGGGTGCAGCGGGCGCGGATGTCGGAGACGGGGAAGCAGTAGAGCGCGATGCGCCCGCTTCCCTGGGGCACGACGGGTCCGGGCGGCACTGGATAGTGGGGGACCTGGAAGAACTCGTTGTAGGCGGTCCAGTCGGTGATGGGATTGGAGTCGGTGGCGAAGGCCAGCGCGGTGGGCGTGGCGGCGTCGAAGCGGTAGTGGGGGCTGGCCTTGCCGGGCTCGCCGAAGTTCCAGCCGGACGTGGTGCCCTTCCACGGCGGGGTGAACTGGGCCTTGCCCTGCTGGGCGTTCCAAGGGGTGTGGTGGCTGTCGAAAACCGGCTGCCATACGGCGCGCTGCACGCGCTCGGGCTTGCGGGCGATCTTCCAGCCCTCGGCGGCCCAGGGGTTTTCTTCGTTGTCCTTGGCGAGGGAGGCGGGGCGGGTGAAGACGTCGCCGTCGATGAAGGCGACCTGCTCGCCGGGGAGCGCGACGAGGCGCTTGATGTAGTTGGTCTGGGCGCCCAGCGGCTCTCCGCGCGTGACGCCGGGGTACTTGAAGACGACGACGTCGAAGCGCGAGGGATCGAAGAAGGAATAGACGCTCTTCAAGACGAAGATGCGGTCGCCGGAGCGGAGGGGGATATCGACGTCGCGGTCTTCGCGCCCGCTCATGGGGTCGTGGACGACGATGGGCTCGTTGGTGTTGCCCTGGCGGGGCAGGGGTACCTGGCGGGAGTTGTCCGCGAACTTCCAGGGGTTGACGGTCCAGTCGTAGCCGGAGTGCTTGTCGTCGAAGCGCATGTGGGCGCCCATGAGCGTGGGGGCCATGGAGCCGGTGGGGATCATGAAGGGTTCGAGCACGAAGCCGCGGAAGACGAACGCGACGACGAAGGCGATGATGAGCGAGATGACCGTTTCCTTGATGGAGGAATGCGGCTTGGCGGGTGAGTCGCTTGCGGCGTGGGTCGCGGAGTCGGGCATGGAGTTCTCGCGTGAGGTTTGGCGGCGCGTCCTGTCGGCCTTACGTCATCGGCGGGTCGAAGGGTCGGCCGCCAGCGGGGCGAAGCTAGGGGGCCGGATTGGGGCCGGGGGGTCCGGGGGGTCCGGCTTGGCTGCCGGGTGGAGCGCCGGGCGGTCCACCACGGCGGCGGCGACGGCGCCGGCGCTTGCGGGGCTGGCCCTGCTGGTCGGGGCCTGAGTTGGGGCCGGAGTTGGGGCCGGGCTGGTTCATGGGGCCGCCGAAGTCGTGGTCGCCGGTGTCGGTTTCGATGTCGTCGTGCATGTCGTCGTGGAAGTCGTCGGCGTCGAGCGGCGAAGCGGGAGACGAAGTGGGCGGCACGGGGCGTGGCTGGCCGGGCGGGCCTTGGCGCGGGCCCTGGCGCTGGTCGGGGCGGGGAGATTGGTCGCGCGGTGTTTGATCGCGCGGACCACCTTCGCGCTGGCGCTGGTCGCGCTGACGTGAATCGCGCCGGTCGCGCGGGCCGGGGTCACGCTGAGTTTGCTCGCGTGGGGCCTGATCTCGTGGAGCTTGATCTCGTTGGGCTTGATCTCGTTGAGCTGGACCTCGCGGGGCCTGATC
>JAEUJA010000342.1 GCA_016793195.1 Phycisphaerae bacterium | reverse complement strand
GCGCCGATCCCCCGCGGCAACGATCAATACTTCACGTTGCAGCCGTAGGGCTTGGTCTTGCTCTGCGACACCGGCTTGCCCGCGAGAATCTCGTCGAGAGCCTTGGCGACGTAGTTAGTCTTGCCGGCCTTGTCGGGCCCGCTGTCGTCGTCGATCGCGCCCCAGTACGCCAGCTTGCCCGCCGTGTCGATCACGTACATGGTGGGGGTGTTCTTCGACTGATACGCCTTGCCCACCTCGCCCGTCTCATCGAGCAGGATCGGGAAGTCGATCTTCCAATCGGTCTTGGCCTTGGCGTTCCGCTCCTGGCCCGAGCCCTGCTTGCCCGGCGCGCTGCTGTTGATCGCCAGGAAGACGACCTTGTCGCCGTACTTCTTCACCAGGTCGGCCATCGTGCTGGTCACCTCGTGCTGCTTCACCACGAACGGGCAGTCCGGGTTGAACCACTCGAGGACGACGACCTTGCCCGACAGCGACGAGAGCGCGTGCTCCTTGCCCTCGGTGTCCTTGAGCGTGAACTCCGGCGCCTTCTCGCCGATCTTCAGCTCGACCTTGTCCTTCTTGGCCTCGTCCTTCTTGCCTTCCTTCTTCCCATCCTGGGCCGGCTGAACCTGCTTCTCACCCGGCTTGGCGGTGGGCTTGGCCGCGTCCTGCGCCAGCGCGGGGGCGCCCAACGCGATCGCGGCAACGGCAACGAGGCTCCAAAGCTGTTTCATCGAATCGTCTCCTTGTGTGGTCTGGTCGCTGGACCGCCCGGCGCGCCCAAGAGACAGCTACACGCCGCTCCGTCGGCCGCCTGTCTTCGTCAACGTGTCTTCGCTCGCTTCATTCCGTGCGGTCTAACGACTCAGACCCGGTCGTTCTTGCCCGTCCGCGGGGCGTGCGCCCGCGTGGGTGTCGATGTGATAGTACGCTCGAACCCCCTCTGAGTTCGCCACCCGAACAATTCCAGATATTCGCACGGGATTAGGGTCATCTTCCACCTCAAAGGCCATCCTCGCTCCCTTGGCGAGCCCGGCTGCCGAGAGGTCCTTGACGCTCGCGCACCCCGGCCCGGGCATGAACGCGATCTCCACCGCCCCGGGTGCTTCGAGCTCGACCGACGTGCCCTTCACCCGCACCCGAACCCGGGGATCGTCCTTGGCCAGCTCGATCGGCAGGGCCGCCCGGGCCTTGGCGACGGACTCGTGGCTCACAATCGAACGCGTCCCCGCGTGCCCGGCTTCAATCGAGATCGACGCGCTCGCCCCGCCCGACTCCGGCACGCACGCCTCCTTGCACGCGAGCCAACGGGCATCAACGCGGATCTCAGCCGGCCCCATCTTGGCGTCGGCGCCGACCTCGACCGGCACGATCAGGATCACCTCGCGCTCGTAGATGTGGTTCAGGATTCCACCCGGCTCGACCAGCCGCTCGGGCGCGGGCCATAGCGCTTCCTTAGCCTTGAAACCCGCGGGCATTCTCAGTTCCAGCACGATCGGGGTGCCGCTGTCGTTCTGGCCGTTCCAGTACAGATGCCAGTCCTTCTCGATCGTGAACCTCACGCCGACATCGATGGTCGTGCCCGGCGAAACCGCCTTGGGAACTAGCACTTCCACCCGAGCGTGCGACTCATCGGGCTGTACCCCGCCCTCTCGCATCGCCTCACTCCCGCGTGGCGGCGTCGACGCCGAGCCACACCCCAGCAGCACTCCCCCCGCCGCCAGCCAACCGAGGATCGCCGATCGTTCGTTCCCGCGCCCGTGGCGTGTCGCGTTCATTCCGGTTCCTCCTGCCGCCGGGCGGCCTGGGCCTTCGCGGGGTACGCTGTGCCCATGAACATGGTTCGCGTGCCCGCCTGTCTCGGACTTCCCGCCCTGGCCCTCGTGCTCGGCGCCTGCGAGACCAACATCACCGACAAGGACATTAAGCCGATCGAGCTCGCCGAGCTTCGGGCGATGGTCAACGAGGCCCAGAAGGCCCCCGATCGCGTGGTGCTGATCGACCCGCGCTCGCGCAAGCGATACGACGTGGAGCGACTCCCCGGGGCGATCAACCTGCGTCTCCCCGACCTGGTCAAGGTCCAGAAACGGGACCCCAAGCTCGAGGCGTTCTCCACCATCGTCGTCTACGACATCGACCGCTCCGCCATCCTGGCGCGCAGCGTCACCAAGAAACTGCTCGAACTGGAGTACGACGAGGTCCGCCTCTTCTTCGGGGGGCTGAAAGAATGGAAGGCCGCCGGGCTCTTGACCGAGTCGACGCCCGGCGCGGAACCCCCGGCCCCCGCGCCCGATCCCAAGGGTGAGATGAAGGTCCGAGCCGAGCCGAACGCCGAGCCGGCCCCCGACGCTTCCAAGCCAGCCGAAAATTCGCCGCCAACGGAGTAAGCGCGAACCCCGAGCGATTCCACCCACCGCGGCATCATCCGCGCGCGGCCTTGCCTCCGCGATTTTTCGTGCCCACCGCGATGGGCGCCCTTTCCAGACGCGAATCACCCCGCCGAGCCCGCCATGTCCTTGTTGTCGCGGTTGGGGTGGATGGTCGGATCGAGGTATTTGAGCGGATCAAAGTTGAGCGTGGGCTTTCCGGCTTCGACGCGCCCCGTGACCCAGTTGTCGATCAGCATCGTCTCCAACGTGCCGTAGAGCTGTCCGATCGAACCCGGCAGGCCCTGGCGAGCGAAGGTGTCCGACATCTGGACGAACGCGCTATGGAGCGATCGCGCGTCCTGCTGCGTCCGCAGCACGTCCGCCACACTCTTGAAGAGCATCACGATCGGCAGGATGCGCCCGCCGCGCCGGTAGGCCTCGGCCCGGATCACCCGCCCCTGGTGATAGATCGGCACCTTCTCCTGCGTCGCGCCCATGAGGTTGAGCTTGAAGTGCGTGAACTTGTTGAGCTCCCATTGCACCTCGCTGGTGCCGCAGAAAATCTTGGTGATCTCCTTGGTCGCCAGCAGGTCGAGCCCGCCCACCGCGGGCAGGAACACGTCCTCCAGGAGGAACCCGCCCAGCGACAGCCAGCGGAACGCCTCGCGCGGGTTGAGCTCCAGCCCCGCGTCGGCCGCGATCTGCTTGGTGGTCTCGCGCAGGTCCTCGAACTGCCCGTTGGCGGCGTACCAGAAGTCCGCGAACCGGATGTATTGCTTGACGCGGTCCAGCTGCGATCGCTCGTAGTTGGTCTTCAGCCACTTGGCCGCCGACGGATCGCGATCGCTCTCCAGGATGCAGTACGCGCACTGACGCGCTCCGGTGTGCGCCAGCGTCAGCCCGCCGGCCAGGATCGGGTCGGCAAAGCCCGCGGCCTCGCCGATGATGTACCAGTTGTCGCCCGCGATCCGGTTCGAGTAGAACGACCAGTCCTTGGTCGTGCGCACCTTGCCGTCGCGCGTGGCGTTCCGAAGGAGCTTCTGAAGGTTGGGCTCCTTTGCGATCGCCTCGTTGTACATCTCCTCGGGCGTAATGCCGCGCTGCTTGTAATAATCCGCCAGCACGATGAACCCGACGCTCGTCCGCGTGGGCGAGAGCGGGATGAACCATATCCAGCCCGTGCCGATCGAGAGCACCTGCACGCGCGTCGCGCCCGTGCCGATGTTGACGGCCCACTCGGCGTTCTCCCAGTAGTCCCAGATCGCGATGTTCCGCAGACTGGTCGGGCTGGTGATGTCGATGCCCAGCGCCCGGCGCATGAATCCCGAGTTGCCGGAAGCGTCGATGTAGTGCCGCGCCCGCACCGTCGTCCCATCTCCCAGCACAAAGCCGTCGACGTGGTCGCCGGTCTTCAGCACGTCCGAGACCATGGTCTCTTCGCGGACATCCACGCCGCATTCCTTGGCGTGGTCCAGCAGAATCTTGTCGTAGATGGCGCGCTCGACCTGGAACGCGAGCATCCGGCGCTGGGCTGTCAGCTTCGAGGGGCGTTCTTCGCTGACGAAATACTTGGCCGGGATGAACTCAAAGTCCCACAGGTCGGGCGAGGCGCCCCAGCGATAGGTGGCGCCGATCTTGATCGGGAAGTTGGCCGCCTCGACCTTCTCCCACACGCCCATTTCTTCCAGCACCGGCGTGATCGGGGGGAGCTGGCTCTCGCCGATGTGCTCGCGCGGGAACTTCTCCTTCTCGACCACCAGCACTTTCAGGTTCGGGTTGTACTTCCTGAGCAGCGTCGAGCAGGTCGACCCCGCCGGACCGCCGCCGATGATGACAACATCAAACTCTTCCGCGCGCGCCGCCATGCGAACCCCACGAGCTGTGGCGACGAGAAAACCCCGCGCCCCGACACGAAACATCCGCCGTCACGAGCAGCGGACCCCGGCGTCAACATACCACCACGCCGCGCCGCCCGCAACGCAAAAGCGTCACGCCCGGAGCGCGTGACGCTTGGTGTAGGTATTTCAGCCAGGCGCTCGATCTGCGCCGACCGGCGTCAGTGCCCGCCGTCCGTCTCGTCGTGGGAGGCGGTCTTGGTGGTGCCGCCGTCCGCGTGCGGATTGGCATGGTCGCCCTGAGCGGCGGGCGGGTCCTGCGACGCCGTCGCGCCCCGACCGCTTTGGGGCGCAAAGGCCGCGATCAGCTCGCTCTGCCACGGGTGCTCGCCCATCCATTCGACCTTGCCCGTCGAGATGTCGCACACCGCGCCCACCACCTTGACCTTGCCGCCCTGCACCGCCTCCAGGCACTCCGGGCTGGTCTTGAACAGTTGATACACCGTCTGCCAGACGTTCTCCTTCACGGACGCCGCCGCCAGCTCATTCCCCATCAACCCCGGGTTGGCGCGCTTGGCGCGTTCCACCGCCGGCGTGATGTTCGCCACCAGCGAGCCGACCTTTCCGTGCAGTTCCGCGCCGCTGGCCGCCGCCGCCACCGCGCCGCACTTGGTGTGGCCCATGACAACCAGCAGCGGTGTCTTCAGATGTCCCACGCCGTACTCGATCGTGCCCGTCTCGCTGTCGCCCGCGACGTTTCCGGCGACGCGCACCACGAAGACGTCGCCCACGCCGCGGTCGAACAGCCGCTCGACCGGCAGGCGCGAGTCGGCGCAGGTCAGCACCGTGACGAACGGCGTCTGTCCGTTCTCGGCGACGTCCGCCCGACGCGACGAATCGGTGTTGGGCGACTGAGAGGCGTTGTTCACCCAGCGCGCGTTTCCTTCCAACAGGAGCGTCAGGGCACGCTCCGCGTCGATCGCGCCCTCCGCGCCCAGCGAGCCCGTGCCGCGCGTCGATCCCGCCGACGCGGCGCCGACTCGAGCGGGAGTTTCGCCGTGGGAGTCGCCGGTGCTGGACATTGTCGTCGGCGTCCCGTGTTCGGGCTGGTCGCCCGCGTGCTCATCGACGGGCGTCTCGTGGCTCTCCGAGCCCTTGGCGGGCTTGGTGTCGTGCTTGCTCTCACCCTTGGCGGCGCCCTTGCCGGACTTGGCGGCACTCTTGGATTCCGGTTTGGCGGCGGGCCTGGTGTCCGCTTTGGGCTTGGCGGCCGGCTGCGACGGCTTGGCGTGCGTGTCGTGCTCGGGCGGGCTCGCCGTCGCCGATCCCATCATGGTCGGAAGCCCCGCGATCGCCGCCAGCGCCAGCACGCACGACAATTTGTTCCGCATATCCTGCTCCGTTGTGGCTTGAAATCGCCCCAACGCAGCATCGGAACTTCACGCCCGCGCCCTGAGCGCCGCGCCCCACAACCCGGCCAAACCAGCCCCTACACCGGGCCACCGGCGCGCTCCGCGCGGGTTATCCAGCCGCCCCCCAGCACCACGTCTGGGTGCTCGTGGTCATACAGCACGATCGCCTGCCCGGGCGCGACCGCGATCTGAGGCTCATCGAACACGACCGAGAACGCGCCGGCCCGCCCCGACGGCCCGGGCGAAACCACGCCACGCTCGAGCGTCGCCCTCGCCCCGACCGGATCGGAGTTGTACCGGTATTTGGCAAAGACACGCCTCGGGCCGTCCCATTCATCGACCAGCCAGTTCGCCTCGCCCGCCTCGCAGCGGGTGGACGCGAGCTCTTCGCGCGGGCCGACGACGACCGTGTTGCTCGCGGCATCCTTGCGCACGACATACACCGGATACCCGAGCGACACCGAAAGCCCGCGCCGCTGCCCGATCGTGTAGCGATGCTGGCCCTCGTGCGCGCCGACCTCGCGGCCCTCGGCATCGACCACGCGCCCGGGGCGCGAGAGCGCCGGGTCGCGCCGCTCCAAGAGCCCCGCGTAGTCGTTGTCGGGAACGAAGCAGATCTCCTGCGAATCGGGCTTGTCGAAGACCGGCAGCCCGAACCTCTTGGCCATCTCGCGCACCATCGGCTTCTCAAAGCCCCCGATCGGCAGCATCACGTGCGCCAGGTGCTCCCGCGGCACGCCGAACAGCACATAGCTCTGGTCCTTGTCGGAGTCATACCCGCGGAACAGGCGCTGCTCGCCGCTCTCGTCGCGCCCGACGCGCGCGTAGTGCCCGCTGGCGACGAACCCCGCGCCGATCTGGGCGGCGTACTCGCGCAGCTTGCCGAACTTCAGCCAGTCGTTGCAGCGCACGCACGGGTTGGGCGTGCGCCCCGCCGCGTACTCGCCCGCGAAATAGTCGATGATGCGATTGAAGTCCTTCTTGAAATTGCAGACATAAAACGGGATGCCCAGCTGCGCCGCCACCAGGCGCGCGTCGGCCGCGTCTCGCACCGAGCAGCATCCCTGGTGCCCGATCTTCACCCCCGGCTGAACCTTGGCCCCGCCAGGCTCGCCGGGACCGACTCCCGCCCGCGCCCCCGGGAGGTCACAGGCCTCGCCGGGCACGAGCTGATCGAGCGACTCACCCGGCGACCCCAGGCGCATGAAGCACCCGACGACGTCGAAGCCCTGGCGAACCAGGAGCGCCGCCGCGACGGACGAATCCACGCCGCCTGACATCGCCACCAGCACCTTGGAACCGGGCATCGCCACGCGGAATCGTAGCGAGTGGGCATCGTCGCCAGACGCGCCCCCCCGCGCGAGGGAAGCGACCACGCTCCGCTGTCGCTGCTGCCGCCGCCGACGCTATTCCGCCACCCGCAGGTCAAGCAGCTCCGGCTCCACCTGCCCGTTCCAGTCCGACAGCTTCGGCGACACCACAGCCTCGATCATCGTCCCCGCGCGGATGTCGCCCGCGAAGCGATCCCACAGGTTCGCCCAGTTCCACGCGACCACGCGCACATGCCGCCCGCGCTCGCCCGCCAGTTGCAGCGACAGGTGCTTGCCCTGCGTGCCAAGCGCCCGCGGCCTGTCAACCACCCGGGCCCGCGTCAACCGCACCCGCACCGACGGATTGCTCTGCCCGAACGGCGCCAGCGCCGCCAGCTGCCGCACGGCGTTCTCCGTCAAGTCCTCAACCTCCGCGTGCGTATCGACCCACAGCGATCCGACGAGCCGGTCGGGCGCAATGGCGCGATTGGCGATCGCGAGAAACGACTCCGTGAACTCGCCGATCCGCGAAGCCTCCAGCGACAGGCCCGCCGCCATCGCGTGCCCGCCGCCGGACCTCAGCATCGGGCGGCACGCCTCGATCGCCTCAGCGAGGCTGAACCCCTCGACGCTCCGCCCCGAGCCGTGGTACACGTCGCCGTCGCGCCCCATCAAAATCGTCGGGCGGCTGAACCGCTCGACCAATCGCGAGCACACGATGCCCACCACGCCGCGATGCCATGTTTCGTGCGCCAAAACGATCGCGCGCCGATCGGGCGTGGTCATGCCCGCCTCCTCGGCCAGTTGCACCGCCTGTTCGAAGATCTTCTTTTCGGTGTCCTGCCGATCTCGGTTCAGCTTCGAGAGGTTGCGCGCGATCTCCTTGGCCCGCTCCGGCGTCGCGACCGTGAACATTTCCACCGCCTCGCGCGCGTGCCCCATCCGCCCGCAGGCGTTCAGCCGTGGCCCGAGCTTGAAGCCCACGTCCTCCGAACTCACCGATGCCCCGTCCAATCCCGACACCTCGACCAACGCCTTCAACCCAACCAGCGGCGACGTCTTGATCCGCGACAACCCGAACCGCGCGATCACGCGATTTTCTCCGACCAGAGGCACGACGTCCGCGATCGTTCCCAGCGCCGCCAGCGCCAGAAGATCAAGCAGCAGTCCCCGCATCTTCTCGCCGACTTTTCCGCTTCCCGCGTGCGTCGTCGCCAGACGCCACGCCAGCTTGAACGCCACACCAGCGCCCGACAGCTCCCCGAACGGATACTTCGATCCCGGCACGCGCGGGTGGACCAGCGCAAAGCACCCGGGCATGTCCGCGGCACTGGCCGGCGGCGTGTGGTGATCCGTGATGATGAGGTCCACGCCGCGCTCACGCGCCACCCGCGCCGGTTCCACCGCCGTCACGCCGCAATCCACCGACACGATCACCTTCGCGCCGCGGCTCGCCAGCTCGCCGATCGCGTCGCTCGAAAGCCCATACCCCTCGTCGAGGCGGTGGGGGACATAGGTGTCGATGACCGCGCCGGGCTCGAGGGTCCTGAGCGTGTGATAGAGAATCGTGGTCGCCGTCACGCCGTCGACGTCGTAGTCGCCGTAGATCACGATCGGTTCGCGCGACGCCGCGGCGTACAGAAGCCGCCCCGCCGCCTTGTCGATGTCCGGCAAGAGGCCCGGGTCGTGCAGCTGCTTCAGCGTCGGCTCCAAAAACTCCCGCGCCGCCGCCGAATCCGCCAGGCCCCGCGCCGCGAACACGCGCCCCACGATCGGCTCAAACTCCGGCGACGCCGGAACTTCGGCCGCGCGCCTGATCTTCCACAATCGCGTCAGGCCGCGGACCACCGCGCCGAGCTCGCCGTCGCCGCCTCGATCGGCCGCCGGCGCGTGCGATTCGATCGCTTTCCCCGCGCCGGGCGTGACACCGCCGGGCACGCCGTCAACGATTGTCCCGGCTCGCTCGCTGATTGAGGTCGACATCCCTTCCGCCTTCCCGCCGCCGCGTTCCATCGCGGCATGTCAGAGTAGCGTCTCCCCTTCCCGCCCGAGTGCCGACGCCGTCACGCCCGGAGGTTTTCATGGTCAAGCTCAATCGCATCTACACCAGGACCGGCGACGACGGCACCACCGGCCTGGCCACCGGCCAGCGCGTCGGCAAGGACGACCTCCGCGTCGAGTGCTACGGCACGGTCGACGAGGCCAACGCCTTCGTCGGGCTCGCGGTCGTGGCCTGCGCCGCCGCGCCGGCGCTCCGCGACGCGGCCGACGTACTCCGCTCCATCCAGCACGACCTCTTCGATCTGGGCGCCGACCTCGCCACGCCCATCACCCCCGACGAAAAGCCCGCCCAGCGCCTCCGCATCCAGAAGGCCCAGACCGATCGTCTCGAACCTCTGATCGATCGCTTCAACGACGGCCTGGCCTCGCTCAACAGCTTCGTGCTCCCGGGCGGGAGCCCCGCCGCCGCTGCACTCCACGCCGCCCGCACCGTCGTCCGGCGCGCCGAGCGCCTCGCGGTGCAACTCCGACGCCACGATTCCGAACATACGGGCGCCGAAACCGTTCGGTACCTGAATCGGCTGAGCGACCTGCTCTTCGTGCTCGGGCGCGTGGCGAACGACTTGGGGGCCGCCGACGTACTCTGGGTCCCGGGCGCCAACCGCCCGAAATCCTGACCCCGCCCCCCGCGCCGCGTTCGCCGGTATGCTCTCGGTGCGGCCCGGCGTCTCCGGTGCCCTCTCGATGCCACCCAGCCCACACCAACACGATCGCGCCGCTTCCCGTCCGCCCAGGCCGGATTCGCGCAGCGCCGCCTTCACCGCCGATTTCCGCCACGAGTTCGAGGCCGAGACCACCCAGCTCCTCCGCGGGCGCTTCCTCCTCTTCAACGCGCTCTTGGGCGCCATCTGGCTCCTCTTCGCCGTCTGGGCCATCTACCTGCTGGCGATCGGCGTCATCGCCAACATGCCGCGCGGCGTCGATGTCTCCTTCGCGGCGGTCTGGCGTGCGCTCCTCGACCTCCCCCGCGGCGTCATCCCCCGCCCCATCTTCGACCTGGTCGCGGTGATCGCCTATTCCGCCTCCCTTGTGGCCGTCCGGCGCGGCACCGTCACCGACCAGGACCTCCTCAAGCTCACCTTTTGGCTCGTCTTCCTCGACGGTGCCCTGCGCGTCGTCATGGGCTGGCTCGGCGTCGGGCACTCCATCGGCCTGGGCGGCGTCATGCTCTGCCACGTCATCGCGGCCTTCACACTCCCATGGACCGCGCGCGACGCCATCCGCCCCATGGCCCTGGTCTTGGCCCTCTACGCCGTCGTCCAACTCCTGCGCACCGATACCGACTGGTCGGGCAAGCTCTGGTCCATTTTCTTCAGCCCCTTCCTGGCCGCCCCCGGCATCCTCGTCGCCTGGTCGAGGCACTCGCGCCGCCTCGATACCTACCGCAACCGCTTCTTCCAGCGCCGCTACGGCGAACTCCGGCGCGAACTCGTTGACGCGCGCCGAATCCACGAGGCCCTCTTCCCGGCGCCAGTCGCCGAGGGACCGCTCCGCTTTGCCTATCAGTACGAGCCCATGCGCCAGATCGGCGGCGACTACCTCTACGCCACCTCCGCGCGCCGGGGAACCCAGGCCGATCGATTCTCCGTCGTCATGCTCGACGTCACCGGGCACGGCATCCCCGCCGCCCTCACTGTGAATCGCCTGCACGGCGAGCTCGAGCGCGTCTTTGCCGAAAACCCAGACGCCGCGCCCGGCGACGTTCTCAAGCTCCTCAACCGCTACATCCACCTCACCCTGGCCAACCACTCCGTCTACGTCACCGCCCTCTGCCTCCGCGTCGATTGCGCCAAGGATCACCTCGAATACGCCAGCGGCGGGCACCCGCCCGCCTTCCTCCGCGCCGTCGACGGCACGATCCACGAGCTTCCTTCAACCAGCTTCGTGCTCGGCGCCTGCGCCGACGCCGACTTTGAGTCAGACCCAAAGTCCATGCGATTCGGGCGGGGAGACGTCGTCATCGGATACACCGACGGCGCCATCGAAGCCCGCGACCGCGCCGGACGAATGCTCGGCGTCAAGGGCTTCGCAAAGCTCGTCGCCTTCACCACGCCCGATCCCTCGCTCGGCTGGACCGGCACGCTCCTCAAAGCCGTCGAACAGCACCGCTACGGTCCGCCCGAGGACGACACCCTCGTCATCGAGATCGCAAGACCGGTGACGCTGTAGTCACTATGTCAAGCCCGCGATTCCCCCCGTGACTTCTCGGTTGGCGTGTTCCGTCACCGCTCACCAACTGATGGCCGACGTTGTGCCGCCTTTGCTTTTCACTTCGTCTCTTCGTTTCTGCGGCTCTGAGTCTCTTGGCACTTCAGCTCAGTCCTTGACCCCTTCAACTCCCACCACTGTGTACTTCTGCAGCGCCTTTTCGAGGTCCACGCCGTTGATATTGGCCAGGGTGGTGAGCCACGCGATCACGTCGGCGAACTCCTCGTCGAGGTTGGCGCGTTCCTCGGGGCTGGGGCGCTTCCCCGGCGCGTTGTTGTGCAGCGCGGTGGCCAGCTCGCCCACCTCTTCCATCAGCCACATGAACGTGCCCGGCGTGCCGCGGGCCGAATCGGTCTTGTAGTAGCGGTCGTGGATCAGCTTCTGAAACTCGGCGAAGGTGATGGGATGCGACATGGCGGAGCGTAGGAATGCGGGCCGGCAGCGAGACAGCGAGACAGCGAGACAGCGAGACAGCGAGACAGCGAGACAGCGAGACAGCGAGACAGCGAGACAGGTAGAGACGTACCCCGATGGCGGACGGAATGCGTGGCGCTGCCAGTTCGCCTCCGCCAATCCAGAATCCAAGGCCCCGCCGCCGAACGGCGTCTCCCGACCGTCTCCTCCCGTTCGGCATTTACTCCCCTATAGTGCTCTGTTCCTATCTCGCTTCTTGCCGTCTTTATTTGGCAAATTGGCCATTTGTGCTTTGGCCATTTGGCGGCCATTTGTCTCCCCCGTCCTCCCGGCTAACATTCCCTCCCTTGCCCGGGCCCGGTTTTCGCCGCGCCGGCACTTTGAGAGCGACCATGCCCACGATCAACCAGCTTGTCCGCAACCCACGCCGCCCGCTCGCCAGCAAGTCCAAGGTCAAGGACTTGAACCTCTCGCCCCAGAAGCGCGGCGTGTGCCTCATCGTCCGCACCACCACCCCCAAGAAGCCCAACTCGGCCCTCCGAAAGATCGCCCGCGTTCGCCTCTCCAACGGCAACGAGGTCACCGCTTACATCGGCGGCGAAGGGCACAACCTCCAGGAACACTCCATCGTCCTGGTCCGTGGCGGGCGCGTCCGCGACCTCCCCGGCGTCCGCTACCACATCGTCCGCGGCTCGCTCGACTGCCTCGGCGTCGAGGGCCGCAAACAGAGCCGGTCCAAGTACGGCGCCAAGCGCGCCAAGAAGTAATCGTTCACCCCCGCGCCGTTGCGGGGGTGTGTTCGTTTTGGACCCGTGCTCCCGCGCGGGCCAAGGCAAGTAATCCGGCACGCCCCGCCCGGGCCGTCGGGTGAACAGAGCCCCGCGATTCCCTCGCGTGGCAGATGAGCCAAGGAGTTTTCAGATGGGTGGCAGGATCACCGCGGCCAACACGCAGCTTCGCCCCGACCCGCGCTTCAACGATCGGGTCGTCTCACGATTCATCAACTGCGTCATGCAGGACGGCAAGAAGGCCGTCGCCCAGCGCGTCGTCTATGACGCGATGGACCTGATCGAGGGCAAGCTCGAAAAAGAGACCGCGCCCGACAAGCCCGCCAACGCCTTCGAGCTCTTCCAGAAGGCCATCGAGAACGTCAAGCCGTTCGTCGAGGTCCGCTCCAAGCGAATCGGCGGCGCCAACTACCAGGTCCCCATGCAGGTCAACAAGAAGCGTCAGCAGTCGCTGGCCTTCCGCTGGCTTCTCGAGGCCGCCCGCGGCGAGCGCGGCCGCCCGATGGCCCAGCGCCTCGCCGAGGAGCTCTACAACGCCGCCAAGGGCGAGGGCAAGGCGATGCAGACCCGCGAGCAGACGCACAAGATGGCCGAGGCCAACCGCGCCTTCGCCCACTTTGCCAACTGAGTTAGGCGAACTGAGTCGGGCGAACCGACCGCCATCATCGCCGCCGTTCATCGAGCCACGAAGCGCCCCCGATTTCTCGGGGGCGCTTTTCCTTTCGAGGTGAATCCGCTCGCAAAGCCGCGATTCCGCGCCCTCATCGCGCCAGATGCGTCCCACACCCGGCCGCGCCACTACCATGCCGTGATCGACACCGTGTCCGGTCCGTCGGGATACACCGGCCGCCCGCAGCCCTCCCGCCTTCTCCTCGCATGACACAGACCGCCGAACACCAGGACGCTCTGCCCCTCGCCGCACGCCCCGGCGCTGGCGGGCCCGCCCCCGTCGCCGAGCTCCGCGCCCTCCGAAAAATCTACTACAAGCCCGACGGCTCCGTTATGGTCGAGGCCCTCCGGGGCATCGACCTCACCATCAACCGCGGCGAGTACGTCGCCATCATGGGCGCCTCGGGTTCCGGCAAGTCCACCCTCATGAACGTCCTCGGCTGCCTCGACCGGCCGACCGACGGCCTGTACCTCCTCGACGGACGCGATGTCGCCGCCATGAGCGACGATGAACTCTCCAACTACCGCGGGCTCAAGATCGGCTTCATCTTCCAGGCCTTCAACCTCATCCCGCAGCTCACCATCGAGGACAACGTCGCCACACCCCTCTTCTACCAGCGCCTCCCCCGCGCCCAGCGCCTCGAGCGCGCCGTCGAAACCCTCGGAAAAGTCGGGCTCGGCGACCGCCTCGGCCATCGCCCCCGCGAGCTCTCCGGCGGCCAGCAGCAGCGCGTCGCCATCGCCCGCGCCCTCGTCACGAGGCCCGTCGTCCTCATGGCCGACGAGCCCACCGGAAACCTCGATTCATCCACGGGCAACGCGATCCTCAGCCTCTTTGAGGAACTCCACACCGCCGGCATGACCATCATCATGGTCACCCACGACCCCGTCGTCGCCGAGCGCTGCCTCCGCGTTGTCCGGCTGAAAGACGGCCTGATCGAATACGACCGCTCGCAGCCCGGCTACCGCGCCCGCAAAGCCTCAACCTGAACAGCAGACGCCGACGCGTGCGGGCCTCCGAAACGCCCCCGCGCAGGCCGATCGACCGCCACAGGCCGCACCCGCGCCGCTGGCGGCACCCGGTCCTTCACCAAACCCGCACGCCCCAAACCCTTGATCGTTCGCCCGGTGTACGATATAAGTGCATCGCCCGCCGAAGGATCGCGCGGGCAAAGGAGTGTCGTGGTCCACCGGCGTGGCCAATTCCAGGAGGGTGACGACGCCCGCTTCGGGGCGGATGGTGACTCCTTCCCATCCGACGCCGCCGACGACAGTATCCCGCCGGGCCTCGCGCACGCGATGTCCGGCTCCATCGCTTCCATCAACGACGGCCTGAACGCCAAGGTCTTGGTCCTCAACAAGCTCTACGTCGCTATCCGCGTCGTCTCCGCGCGCCGCGCCTTCTGTCTCCTCCTCAACAACATCGCCGAGATCATCCACGTGGAGCGCGAAGGCGAGGGGCACCGCTACACCAATTACGACTTCGCCACCTGGGCCGAGCTTTCTGAGGCCCGCGCCAGCTTCGAGCGCGAGCAGCACGACTGGGTCCGCACCGTCCGCGCCGAACTGGCCGTGCCCCGCATCATCCGCCTGCTCGGCTACGACCGCCTGCCCGAGCAGACCGTGAAGCTCAACCGGCGCAACCTCTTCGCGCGCGACCGCAACCAGTGCCAGTACTGCGGGCGCCTGTTCCCCACGTCCGACCTCTCGATCGACCACGTCCTGCCCCGCACCCAGGGCGGGCGCGATTCCTGGGACAACCTGGTCTGCGCCTGCATCCGCTGCAACGCCCGCAAGGGCGGCCGCACCCCCGAGCAGGCCGGCGTCCGCCTCATCCGAAAGCCCGAACGCCCCAAGCGCAACCCGCTCATCACCATCCGCCTGGGCAACGAGAAGTACGCGTCGTGGAAGGCCTTCCTCGACCACGCCTACTGGAGCGTCGAGCTGGGCTAGCCGACGCGTCCGTGATGGTCATCGCGTGCACGTGCTCTCGGCCCCGATCCCTCTCACGCCCGCTCCCCAAGCTCCTGCCACCGCGCATACAACTGCGTCAGCCGCGCCTGCAGGTCGGCCATCTGTTGGCCTAGTTGGGCGAGCTTCCGATGATCCGCCTGATTCGCCGGCGCGCCGAGCTCGCTCTCCAATCGCTTCAACTCCGCCTCGGCCTTCTCGATCGACGGTTCGATCCCCGCCAGTTCCTGCTGTTCCTTGTAACTCAGCTTTTTCTTCGACGTGCCACCAGTCGACGGCGCCGCCGCCGGTGCTTGACCTACCGCGTGCCCAACCGCACTCGCCGCCGCGTTCGGCGCCGCGCTCGCCGCGACATGATGATGTCCCAACCGCTGCCACTGCGCAAAGTCCGTGAAATACCGCGCCCCGCCCCGCCCATCCAGCGCCAAGACCCGCGTCGCCAATCGGTCCAGCATCGCCCGGTCGTGCGTCACCAGCACCACCGCGCCCGGAAACTCTTCCAGGCTCTCCTCGAGCACCTCCAGCGACGCCAGGTCAAGGTCGTTCGTCGGCTCGTCCAGGATCAACACATCCGCCGGCTCCAGCATCAGCCGCGCGATATGCACCCGCGCCTGCTCGCCGCCCGACAACGTCTTAATCGGCATCCGCAGCTGGTCCTTGGAAAACAGGAACATCCCCGCCCACGTCGCGATGTGCAGCTGGCGCTCCCGATAGATCACCGCGTCCGTGGGCGAGAGGGTCTCCGCGAGCGTCGCCGAGGGGTCAAGCTCGCGCCGATGCTGGCTGAACAGCACCGTGCGCAGCCGCTCGGCCCGGCGAATCGTCCCCAGCCCCGGCGTGCCGTGCGGCAGTTGATCCGCGATCCCCGCTTCCTCACGAACCATCGCCGGCGTCGGCGCATCGCTCTCCAGCTCACCCATCAGCAGTTTGATGAGCGTCGTCTTGCCCGCGCCGTTGGGCCCCATCAATCCCAGCTTCGAGCCCGGCGACAGCACCACGTCAAGATTCTCGAAGAGCTTCTTCCCGCCCAGCGTCTTGCTGAGCCCGCGCCCCACCAGGAGCTTCTGCGTCTGCCGCTCCGTCGCCGTGAAATCGATCTGCGCCGCCCGCGCCGGCGCGTTGCGAGCCTTCAGTTCCGCCAGCTCATCCATCCGCTGCATCGACGCGTCGATCCGGCTCTTGCTCTTGGTCCTCCGCGCCTGCGCCCCGCGGCTCAGCCATCGCAGGTCCTCGCGCACCTGCGAACTCAGCGCCTGCTGCTGGCTCAACTGCCCTTCCAGAAACTCTTGCTTCCGCCGGAGGAACGGCCCCAGCCCGCCCTCCACCGAAAACGTCCCGTCGGGATACGACGCCGATAGCTCCACGATCCGCGTCGCCGTCCCCTCGAGAAACTCGCGATCGTGCGTGATCACGATCGACGCAAAGTCCCCGGCCTTCAGCGTGTCCTCCAGCCACTCGAT
>JAEUJA010000319.1 GCA_016793195.1 Phycisphaerae bacterium | reverse complement strand
CCCGACTGCGGCCAGTGGGACACCCTCGAAGAAGAAGTCGTCGAACTCTCCGCCACCAAAGACCCGCAACGCGGCCTCGTCCGCGCCTGGGCCGAAGCTCAGGACGCCTCCGGCGCGCCCGCCCCCACCATCGCCGGCGTCGCCACCCCCATCGATCAGATCGACGCCGCCGGCGGCCCCTCCGAACGCCTCGCCACCGGCCTCAACGAATTCGATCGCGTCCTGGGCGGCACCAAAAACGCACTCGGCCTGGTCCCCGGCTCCGCCGTCCTCATCGGCGGCGAGCCCGGTATTGGGAAGTCCACTCTCATGCTCCAGGCCGCACACGCCTGGGCCGCCCGCGGCGTGCGCACGCTCTACGTCTCCAGCGAAGAGTCCGCCGAACAGATCAAGCTCCGCTCGCAGCGCCTCTCACGCGACAACGCCGGGCCCGAGCTCCTCGTGCTCGCCGACACCAACCTCGCGCGCATCGTCGAGCAGACCCGCAAAACCACGCCCCGCGTCCTGGTCATCGACTCCATCCAGATGATCTACAAGGCCGACCTCGACGCCGCCCCCGGCTCCATCGCCCAGCTCCGCCGCTGCTCGGCCGAACTCGTCTACCTCGCCAAGCTCTCCGGCATCGCCGTCGTCATGGTCGGGCACGTCACCAAAGACGGCCAGCTCGCCGGCCCGCGCCTCCTCGAGCACCTCGTCGACACCGTCCTCTACTTCGAGGGCGATCGATACCACGCCCACCGCATCGTCCGCGCCGTCAAAAACCGCTTCGGCACCACACTCGAGCTCGGACTCTTCGAGATGACCGCCGGCGGCCTTGCGCCCGTCGCCGACGGCGCCTCCGCGCTCCCCGCCGCCGAAACCAAGCCCCGCCCCGGCTCGGCCGTCTGCCCCGTCGTCGCCGGCACACGCTGCCACATGGTCGAACTCCAGGCCCTCACCGCCACCGGCTTCCTCGGCGCCGCCAAACGCAAGTCCTCCGGCCTCGACGCCAATCGCCTGGCCATGCTCATCGCCGTCCTCGAGCAGCACGCCGGCCTGCGCCTCGCCGATCGCGACGTCTTCGCCTCCGCCGTCGGAGGCATCCGCGTCGTCGAGCCCGCCTCCGACCTCGCGCTCTCGCTCGCCATCGCGGGCGCCCACTTCAAGCGCGCTCTCCCCGCCGCCACCGCCGTCATCGGCGAAGTCGGGCTGGGCGGCGAGGTGCGGGCCGTGTCCCACATGGAGCAGCGCTGCCTCGAGGCCGCCCGCCTCGGCTACACCACGCTCCTGGTCCCGCGCGTCAAGGGCCTCGACACCCAGCGCCTCGCCAAGTCCGCCAAGGGCACCATCATCGAATGCCCCGACATCGCCAAGGCGATCGACCTGCTGACGTAGCGGCTTTGGTGGGTCGGCGCTCCGCGCCGACGCCTCCTTTCACTCCATCGCTCGTCTCGCAGCCACGCCCGCACCAAGCAGACCCATGAACGGAGCTCCGCGGTCCTCGCCGGTTCGTGACTTCCCATGCTCCGCGTGGCGTGGCCAACCTGTTGGCCACGCGCTGTGCCACCGACTCCGTCGCGGTCCGTGTTCTTCGCTTCGCTTCTTCGCGCTCTTCGAGACCTTCGAGTTCACCCTCTTCACTTCGTCTCTTCGTCTCTTTATCTCTTCGTCTCTTCCGCAACCAACCACCCCGGCAACTCCCTCACTCTTCCCTCTCCATCCACGCACGCCAGCGTCGTCGCCGCCGCGGCCACCGCCTCTTCCTTCGCCTCTCCGTCCCGCTCCACCACCACCAGCTCATACTCGTGCTCGATCTTCACCCGCGAGCCGCCCACCACCCGCGTCCTCACCTCCACCACGTCGTCATACCGGATCGCCCGCCGATACCTCACGTCCAGCTTCACGATCACCAGGAACACGCCGTGCGACTCCAGAGTTCGATACGACACGCCCGTCGCGCGAAGAAGCTCCGTCCTCCCGATCTCAAGCCACGGCACATAACTCGCGTGGTGGGCCACGCCCATCGAGTCACACTCGCAATACCTCACACGCACCCGTGTCGCGCCGCTGGTCGGCGCATGGAGACTCGGCGTGGGCAAACTCGGTGTAGGTAGACTCGGCGTCGGCGCACCCGCCCGCGCCTGTCTCGGGTCGGCGTCCCGCGCCGATTCTCCGCCATGGCCCTCGACCCGTGAGGCTCTGTTTTTCTCGGGATTGTTCACAAGAGACAGTGTAGAGTTGTTCCTCATGAGCGCCCCGACGCCGCCAAACTCCCGCTCCGCTTCGCCGGGAAGCCCCGTGCGCGTCGCCCCACCAACATCCTCATCCACACCCGCATCAACCCCCGCGCCAGCCGCCGCCGCCGCGCCGTCTCCCGATGCTCCAATCGTCCGCCGTCTCCGCGACGCCGACCCCATCCCCGAGATCACCAAGCTCCTCCATCGCGCCTACGCCGCCCAGGTCGCCATGGGCCTCGCGCCCCTCGCCGGCCGCCAGGACGACGCCACCACCGCGCGCCGCTGCAACTCCGGCGAGTGCTACGTCGCCACCCTCAAGGACACAACCCACCCGCGCGGCGAGCGCGTCGTCGGCATCATCCTCTTCCACGAAGAAGAACCCGACCAGGGCCCCCCCTGGTTCCAGCAGCCGCACGTCGACAGCTTCTCACAGTTCGCCGTCGACACCAACCTCCAGGGCCGCGGCATCGGCCAGGCCCTGCTCGACACCGTCGAACGCCGCGCCCGCGAATGCGGCTCCACCGAGCTGGCCCTCAGCATGGCCGACCCCGACACCGCCCTCAAGAACTTCTACCTGAAACGCGGCTACCGCTTCGTCGAATTCTGGAAGTGGCCCTACACCAACTACACCAGCGCCATCCTCAGCAAAACGCTGTAGCGATTCCCGCCTTGACGCTATGAATTTTGCCAACGGCTGCGCTTCGCGGTCGGTGCTGTGTTCTTCTCCGGGTGGCGTGGCCAAGCCCGCTTTGGGGCTTGATCACGTTCTGGTATCTCTCTCCGCGTGCCCTCCGCTTCACGCCGCCATCGGACCGCGCGCCGCTCGCAACGCCGCGCCACCCGCCAGCCACGGCACGATCACCCGCGCATCCCCCGCCCGCGCCGCCGCCGCGTCCAGCATCGGGCCCGGTGACATCGTCGCGATCACCAGCCGCTCGCCCCGCTCCTCCCCCACGATCAACACCCCAAGCTCCTCCAGCGCCCGCCGAACCACCCCCGCGTTTTTCCCCGGCGAGACCAGTGCCGCCGACGAGAATCGCGACCGCCGGTGCGCCGCCTGCAGCGCCTCCCTGGCCGCGGCCAGGCCGATGAATCGATCGAACATCTCCCGCGGCATGGCGCGCCGCGCCTGCTCTCCGATCGTCCGGCGCAGCTCGACCAGCCCCTCGCCAAAGCCGCGGAGCGCGTGCTCCTTCCGCGCAATGGCCCGGTAGCGCGTGCGCACCTCGCGCAGCTCCGCCCGCCGCTCGCCCTCGGGCGCGTAGCGCTGCATCACCCACCCGTTGTTGCGAACGAGCCGCGCCAGGATCGTGTCCATGTCGCGGTTGCCCGCGTCCTTGAGATGGTCAGCGACGAACGCGGGCTCGAACACCACGCGCCGCCCCGCCAGCAAGAGCTTCGCCGAAAGGTCATACTCCTCGGCGTAGTAGTTGAACGCCGGGTCGTAGCCGCCCGCTTCAAGAAATGCCTCGCGCCTGATCGCCACCCCGCACCCGATGAACACCTCCGGCAAGCCGCCGGACTCCCTCGTCCCAGCACGCGGCAGAAAAATGTCCGCCATCACCGCGCCCACGTCCGCCGGCTGCGCGCCCAGGCGCGCGAGAAACTCCAGCGAACGCACCGAGGAATCGTCGTCGAGCATCACGATCCAATCGACGCTCGGGCCCGTCAGCTCGACCGCCAGGTTCCGCGCCGCCGCCCCGAGATTGTGCTCCAAACGCACAAACACCCGCGGCAGCACGCCCGCAACCCCGCGCGTCGCCTCCGACGCCGGGACCCGCGACGCGTTGTCGACGATGATGACCTGCGCGTCGTGCGCGGGCAGGGCGTCCAGGCGCGACAGCGTGTGGAGCAATCGCTCCGGGCGGTCGCGCGTGGGAAGCACATAGGCGATGCGGAGGTTGCTCATGACGCGCGGAGCACCAGCGG
>JAEUJA010000312.1 GCA_016793195.1 Phycisphaerae bacterium | reverse complement strand
CGCACAGCGGTGCGGCGGGGAAGGGCGGGAAGACGGCCAAGGGCGCGGCGGACTTTGCCGGGGACTGCTACCGGGAAAACGCCGCGATCGGCGCGTTCGAGGCGGATGACAGGCGGCCGTGCGCGTGCGAGGGAAAGTGACGGCCCCAGCGGGCGAGCACGAATCGGCCCTGCTCCCCCCGACGCTTCGGGCCCGCGGGAACTCAATGCCTAGCACCGATGTCGCGGCGACTTCGGCGGCGCGAAGGCAAGCGCACGGACACGAAGACGCGTCTGTGGCACAATAGAAAAACCCCGCGGCGGCGCGGGGGTGGGAAACCGGTGCGTTGGAACAACGATCAGCGAACAATTTGGTCTGGCGCGTACTCCAGGCCACGCAGCCAGCCGTTCATAGTCCATTGATGCGGGAACCCGATGATTCGAACTCTGGGCACAATCGTGAGGGGCCAGAACTGATCGGAACTGGATCGCAGCGCCTGGTAAGCCAAGGTGATGAGCGGCCCTACTTTCGTCTCCGGCGTAACCCCGAGCGTCAAGCCAACCCGCGGGCTGCTCGGACGGAGCACACAGTTGTAGCGATCAATCGTGGGGTCTTTCACTCTCGCGCCGACCAACTCCTGGAGCATGACCTGCGGATCGCACGCCCACGCGTGCTTCATGGTGTCGTAGGGCTGGATGATGCCAAGAAACCGGTCGGCGTTGGCGGCGATCATGTCGACGGCGACAAGTCCGTCGAAGTGAGGCCACTGAACCTCGCGGGCATCTGGCAAGGGCCGCATCGTGCATTCGGTCTGGCCTTCGACGCCTTCTTCGTCGTAACAAAACTCCCAGGCGGGGAAGCGCTCAAAGTCCGCGAAGCGTAAGTCGCCCGCGTCCTTGCGGATGCGTTTCGGGTCTTCTCCGTCTCGGAGTGTCGCCACGGGAATTACCCCTTCGGCCCGGCTGCCCGAACATTGTCGGGCATCTCGAACTTGGCGTCGTTCTCGCGGAAGAGCTTGGCGAGCTTCTTGGCCTGGGTGTCGTAGGCGTTGCCGTCGGACCAGGTGTTGCGCGGATGGAGGACGTCGTTGGGGACGCCGGGGACGCTGTCGGGGAGCGGCAGGCCGAAGATGGGGTCGGGCTTGAAGGCGGCGCTCGCGAGCGAGCCATCGAGGATGCTGGTGACCATGGCGCGGGTGTACTTGAGGGAGAAGCGTTTGCCCACGCCGTACGGCCCGCCGGACCAGCCGGTGTTGAGGAGCCAGACATTGGCGCAGTGCTTCTTGATGTTCTCGGCGAGCTGCTTGGCGTATTCGACGGGGGGGCGGGGGAGGAAGACGCCGCCGAAGCAGGGGGAGAAGTTGGGCTGGGGCTCGGTGACGCCGGCCTCGGTGCCCGCGAGCTTGCTGGTGTAGCCGTTGATGAAGTAGTACATGGCCTGCTCGGGGGTGAGCTTCGAGACGGGCGGGATCACGCCGTAGGCGTCGGCGGTGAGGAAGATGACGTTCTTGGGATGGCCGCCGACGGAGGGGATGACGGCGCCGTCGATGAAGTCGACGGGGTAGGTGACGCGGGTGTTCTCGGTGAGCTTGGCGGAGTCGTAGTCGGGGACGCGGGTGCCCGGGTCGATGACGGTGTTTTCGAGGACCGAGCCGAAGCGGATGGCGTTCCAGATCTGGGGCTCGCCCTCCTTGGAGAGCTTGATGCACTTGGCGTAGCAGCCGCCCTCGAAGTTGAAGACGCCGCGATCGGACCAGCCGTGCTCGTCGTCGCCGATGAGGGCGCGGTTGGGATCGGCCGAGAGAGTCGTCTTGCCCGTGCCGGAAAGCCCGAAGAAGAGCGCGACGTTGGAGGGGTCCTTCTTATCGACGTTGGCCGAGCAGTGCATCGGGAACACGCCGACCTCGGGCATGTCGTAGTTCATGGCGTAGAAGATGCTCTTCTTGATCTCGCCGGCGTATTCGGTGCCGAGGATGACGACGATTTTGCGATTGAGCGACTGCGCGATCAGCACCGGGCCCTTGACGCCGATGGCCTTGGCCTCGTCGGCGGTCAGTCGGCGCTTGCCGGCGTTCAAGATCAGCCAGTCGTGCTTGAAGTCGGGCGCGGTTGTGCCAACCAGCGTGCCGGTGTTGCCGGCGGGCCCGCCCGCGGCCTGGCTCCCCTGCTTAATGAAAAGCGTCGATGCAAACAGCGCGTGCCAGGCCTGCTCGGTGACCACCCTCACGCCGAGGCGATACTTGGCATCCGCGCCGGCGAACCCCTCAAAGCCGTAGAGCCCGGGACGCGAGTTGAGGTGATCGATCGCGATCTTCAGGGCCAGGTCGAAGCCTTCGGGCTTCAGCGGCTGGTTGACCTTGCCCCACCAGATCTTGGGATGGATGGCGGGGACATCTTCGAGGAACTTGTCGTTGGGCGAGCGGCCGGTGCGGTCGCCGGTCATGCACACGGTGGCGCCGTTGCTTGCGAGGGACCCTTCGCCGGCCTTGACGGCCTGCTCGATCAGCTCGGCGGAAGAGAGGTTGACGCGGAAACGTGAGGCCGAGAGGTTCAGCTGATCGACGAGGGCTTTCGACATATGGGGTTCCTTTGCGGAAATAGCCCGCGACTGCGGTGCCGCGGGTTGGAAGCCTAGTGGACACCCGCGTCTTCATCCACAAAAACATGGGAAGGACGTGACGACCCGATCGGAGCCCGATCGGGGTGGCCGGGGTGAATTGCGGGCGCTATTCTGTCCGATTGGGCGTGGCCGAGGGGCGAGCGCCCTGCCATCGATGGCGATCGTAGCTCAGTTGGTTAGAGCACCGGGTTGTGATCCCGGGGGTCACGGGTTCGAGTCCCGCCGATCGCCCTTTTTTGTGGTGCCGCCGGTCGCGCGTGGCGAGGACGCGCGGGCCGCGGGCAGTGCCGGGGCGCGCCCGATCACTCCGGCGCCAGTTCGCGGTGCTCCCGCCGG
>JAEUJA010000304.1 GCA_016793195.1 Phycisphaerae bacterium | reverse complement strand
AGGCCACTCATACATCGCTACAGGCACTGCGCCAGCGTCATGTTTCCGTCATCTCCCCGGGCGCGAGCCCCCAATGATCGACCAGAGCCATGCGCATCCTCATCGTCGAAGATTCCGCCGTTCTCCGCGACTCGCTGGCCCTGGGGCTGCGCGAGGCGGGGTACGCCGTGGACACGGTCGCGGACGGCAAGCGCGGGCTGATCCACGCGCAGACCACCGACTACGACGTGATCGTGCTGGACTGGATGCTGCCCGAGATGGACGGCGTGACGATGCTGGCACGCTACCGCGCCTGGACGAGCGAGAAGAGGATCGCTGGCGGCGGCGCGGCCGTGCTCATGCTCACGGCGATGGACACCGTGGACGACCGGGTGCGCGGCCTGACCACCGGGGCCGATGACTACCTCGTCAAGCCCTTCGCGTTCAAGGAACTGCTCGCACGCGTGCAGGCCATGACGCGGCGGCGGCACGGGCAGTCGTCCCCGCTCGTCCGGGTCGGGCCGCTGACGATCGACACGGCGGCGAAGGCGGCGCACATCACGCGCGGGGCCGCCGGGCGGGGAGGCGCGGATGTTCCCGTGGACCTCTCGCCACGCGAGTACGCGCTGCTGGCGTACCTCGCGGCCCGCGCGGGCAGGCCCGTGACCCGCGCCGAACTCGAAGAGCACCTCTACGACGACCGCTCGCAGGTCTTCTCAAATGCGATCGACTCCGCGGTGGCCGCGCTGCGGGCGAAGCTGACCGCGGCGGGCGGAGCCGAGTGCCCCGAACTCATCCACACGCGGCGGAAGATCGGGTACGTGCTGAAAGCGGGCGTGCCATGACCAGCATCCGCCGCCGCACCGCCGCGCTGGTGGCGCTGAGCATGGCCGCACTGCTGGCCGTCGGCGGCGTCGTGCTCGTGATCGTGCTGCGCCGGGCCATGACCGCGCAGTTCGATGAGGCCCTTGCAGCGCGGGCCGCCGCACTGCAATCACTCACGCGCTTCGATGGAACGCGGGTCGAACTGGACTTCGCGGGCGAGGCCATGCCGCGCTTCGCACGCGCCGCAAGACAGCCCGGCGAGGCCGAGTACTTTGTCGCGTGGGTCCGCGAAGGGACCGGCTGGCGTGTGCTGGAGCGCTCCGAGTCCTTGAGGAACGAGGCATGGCCCCCGGCGACGGTGCGCGACGGGCCGGCGAGCATCCGCGACGTGGCGCTCCCCGGCGGCGGCGCGGGGCGCGCGGCAATGATCGAGTTCTCAGCGCCGCGCGAGCGCGACGAAGAGAACGAGCAGCACGGCGACAAGGCGGCGGCCGCACCAGCGGCGAGCACCGTCCCCGCGCCCGCTGTCCGTCTGATGGTCGCGCTGCCGCGTGCGTCGCTGGACCGCACGCTGTCCGTCATCAGCTGGTGCATCGCGGGCGTATGCGGAGTGCTCGCGCTGGCGAGCATCGCCGTCTCGCGCTGGGCCGTTGGGCGCGGGCTGGTCCCGCTGGGCGACCTCTCCCAACGCGTGCAATCCCTCGGCCCGGAGACGCTCGGCGCTCGCTTCGAGACCCACGGTCTGCCCGCCGAACTCCGCCCCATCGCCGAGCAACTCTCGGCCCTGCTGGCCCGGCTCGAAGAAGCGTTCGAGCGCGAGAAACGCTTCAGCGCCGCGGCCAGCCACGAACTCCGCACGCCCATCGCGGAACTGCGGATGCTCCTTGAAGTCGCCTCCAGTCAGCCCCGCACCGGCGAGGAATGGTCGCGCACGGCCGAGACCGCGCTGGAGGTGCTCGCCCGCGCGCAATCGCTCTGCGAGACGTTGCTGCGACTGTCACGCGCCGGCGCGGCCCACCCCGCGCCCGGCGCGAAGGCACGCACCCAAGTCGGTCCCGTTCTTACGGAGCAAGCCGCCCGCGCTATCGCCATGCACGGCGGCGATGCCCGTCTTGTGCGCATCGGCGCGGATGAGACGCTTGTGGCCCGCGTCGAGAGCGCCACGCTCGCGGCCATCGTCGGCAACCTGCTCGACAACGCTCTGCGCCACGGCGACGTCGCGCCGGATGATCCGGTGATCGTCCGTGCGCATTTGGTTGCGGATGGGGTTCGCATCGATATCACCAACTCGGCCCCGGCTCTCACGAACGAAGACCTCGCACACCTCTTCGAGCCGTTCTGGCGCAAGGACGCTTCTCGCCACGATCAACGCGGCTTCGGCCTGGGCCTCGCCGTCGCCCGTACGCTCGCGAGAGCCAGCGGCGGAGAGATTGCTGTGCGACACGACAGTGCGCGAGCAGTCAAGTTCTCAATATCGCTTCTCCCATCGGATGGACGCCGATGATGTGCTGGCAATACCTCTTGAAAGCGTCACCATCTCCCCTCGGGATGTCGCGATAGATTGCTGTCGACAGATCACATGAAGCTGTTTGGCGACCTCACAATTGCGGTAGTTGGCAACGAGGCCGCCTTGCGCCCGCCAACTCCCGCCATCGCCGGCGCTGCTTGCACCAGTCCGAGGCGGCACACACCGTGCGCAGTTCGTGCTCGCTGACTGCATCACGCTCTCGCTCAACGTGGGGCAGGAACAGCAACTCCTCCTGGATGTCCGGAGCCAGGCACAGCAGATCCATGATCTGGCTGATCCGAGCCCGCGTTACCTGCCCCAACCGGGCGAGGTCGGCGTGGGAGTCGACCTCGCCCATCCGAACCAACTCCTCAAACCGGATCGCCAGTGCCATCAGGCGGGCGACACGGGGCACGCGGCCCGCTTCAACGGGCGGCGCGGCGGGCTCCACGCCGACGTTGACCTCTTTCCGGCCCGCCGTCCCCCTCGTGAAATGCACCGGGAACTCGATCGTGACGTCGTGCATGTCTTTCATGCGACCTCCTCGTGCTCAACGGGTGCCTGGCCGAGCGTGCGCAGCCCGGCCGGATGGAACGTGATCGACACCGTCTTCTTTGCGCCGTCGTAGTCCACCCGCTTGACGAGGTTCGCCAGCACGGCCGCCTGTTCCCGCGGGTAGAGCACGTCCCACGTCGCGGCGAACTCGCGAAGCGAGGCCGCGACGTCGGACTGGGTGATCGACTCGCCGTCGACCTGGTCCGCCTCGGCGCGAAGAACTCGCGCCCGCTCGCTGGCCGTCGCCAGGCGTTCGTGGAGGTCGGCCAGCCGGGCGGCGGCGTTGGCGTCCGTGCCTGCGGCCATCGCGGCCTTGCGGATGTCGCCCTCAATCTTCTGGATCTCACGCGTGCTCGCCGTGTGGTCCTTGTCGATCTGGGCGCTCCGAGAGCGGATG
>JAEUJA010000303.1 GCA_016793195.1 Phycisphaerae bacterium | reverse complement strand
TGATCCGGGCCGGCGATGACGCCGCCAAGAAGGAGCTTGCCAACAAGGCGATCGCATCCATCTATCTGGGCGTGACGCCCGGCCGTCTGATCGCGCAGATGCCTTGGCTGGGCTTCGCGGAGTTGGACCGGGCGGGGGGCGCGGGTGATTTCGCCGCCTCGACCGCCTACCGCGACATGCGCGACCTGCTCGCGTCGGCGCTCGCCAAGCCCGGCGAGGACGATCAGGACATGGGGGGCGGCATCGTGTTCACGACCGGCGGCCTGCCGTACCCGACCTGGCACACCGCGCGCCCCGTTTCGTTCCTGGCGACGATGCTCGGCGACGAACGGCTGACAGACGTCGGCGAGCGCCCGCGGCACACCGCGCGCCTCATGTCCAACCTCCGCTTTCTGCGCCAGCTCTCGGCCGACGAGTTCGTGGCGACCGCGTTCGCCGATCCCGCGCGGACCATGTGGGGCGTGCGGTCGGCGCTCTGGGACCAGCGTCAGCCCGTCGAGGCGACCGCGATCACACTCGTGGCCGTGTGCGAGACGCTCCGATCCTTTGACCGAATTGCGGCCGCGCCGGCGTCCAATCCGCGTCCCGGTTCCGGGTCGATCCCGCCCCCGAAATAGCCCCGCGCAAGGGGTGATTTTCTCCATTTCAGAGAGTCGCGCCAACGCCCTGTTTTGCAGGCCTTTTTCGCGAGTCATAGCCGGGAAAAATCACTCGTGCTCTGCTATGATTTGGTCCACGCGCAGGGCCCCTTGGAGGGGCTATCGTGCGCCGGATTCACGCGATGCTGAAGCCCTATCGGTTCGGTCGGTTCGCAGCCCCACACGGGCGCTGCTATTGAGGGACACGGATGTCGGACCAGCCCGTCAATGGTGCGGAAAACCCGCCTCCTTCCGATGGCTCGCAGGGCAATCCGCCCGGCGCTCCCACTGGTTCGTCCGGCGGTTCCGTCGGCGGCCAGGTCATCGACCTCGATATCCAACGCGAGCTCCAGGACAGCTACCTCACCTACGCCATGAGCACCATCATGGACCGGGCGCTCCCTGATGTCCGTGACGGCCTCAAGCCCTCCCAGCGACGAATCCTCGTCGCCATGAACGACCTCAAGCTTCGTCCCGGGCGCAAGCATCTCAAGTCCGCCAAGATCTGCGGCAACACCTCCGGCGACTACCACCCGCACGGCGAATCCGTCATCTATCCGACCATGGTCGGCCTGGCCCAGAAGTGGCGCATGCGCGTCCCCCTCGTTGATCCGCAGGGCAACTTCGGCTCGATCGACGGCGATCCGCCCGCCGCCATGCGATACACCGAGGCCCGCATGACCTGGGGCGCGGTCGAGATGCTCGCCGACATCGACCTGCAGACCGTCGACTTCCAGCCCAACTACGACGACCGGCTCATGGAGCCGCTCGTCCTGCCCGGCAAGTTCCCAAATCTGCTGGTCAACGGCGGCGTGGGCATCGCTGTCGGCATGGCCACCAGCCTCGCGCCGCACAACCCCACCGAGATCCTCGACGCGATCGTCCGCGTCATCGAGAACCCCGCCATCACGCTCTATGAGCTGATGTCCGACGTGAAGGACGCCGCCGGCGACATCGTTCGGTTCGGCGTGAAGGGCCCCGATTTCCCGACCGGCGGCACGGTCCACGGCAAGCAGGGCATCGTCGAGGCCTACGCCACCGGTCGCGGCAAGGTCGTCAACCGCGGCGCCCTCCACGTCGAGGAAGTCGGCGCCAAGGGCTCCGGGCGCGAGCAGATCGTGATCGACTCGATCCCCTACATGCTCAACCAGACGACGCTCGTCGAGCGCATCGTCGAGGCCGTCAAGGAAGAACGCATCGTTGACGTCTCCGACGTTCGCAACGAATCGGGGCGCGAGGCCCAGACGCGCGTGGTGATCGAGCTGAAGAAGGGCGCCGACGCCCGCGTGGTCGAGAAGCAGCTCTACGAGTTCACGCCGCTCCAACAGACATTCTCGATCATGAACATCGCGCTGGTGAACCGCCAGCCGCGGACGCTCACGCTCCGCGAGATGATCGATTGCTACGTCGAGCATCGCGTCAACGTGATCCGCCGCCGCACCGCCTATCTCCTCCGCGAGGCCAAGAAGCGTGCCCATGTGTTGGAGGGCATGATCTACGCCGTCTGCGACATCGACGAGGTGATCCGCATCATCCGCGCCAGCAAGACGCGTGAGGAGGCGATCCAGCGATTGATGGAGCGCCGCTTCAGGATCGCGCCCGACCATCCGCACGCGCCCAAGCTGCCGGCGCGCCTCCGGGCGATGCTCCAGGCCGCCGAGGTTGAGGGAGGTGTGCTCCTCTCCCGTATCCAGGCCGAGACCATCGGCGGGATGCGCCTGATCCAGCTCGTCGGGCTGGAGATCCAGCGTCTCGTCGAGGAATACGCGGCGCTCGTCAAGGAGATCGAGGGCTACGAGCTCATCCTCGCCGAGCACCAGCGCGTACTGGCGATCATCAAGGACGACTGCGCCCAGATGCGCGAGCGGTTCGGCTCGGCGCGTCTCACCACGATCGAAGACGGCGGCGCCGACGTCACCATCGCCGAGCTCATCCCCGTGCAGGATGTCGCCGTCACCATCAGCCACCAGGGATACGTGAAGCGCGTCCCGCTCGAGACCTATCGCTCGCAAGGCCGCGGCGGCAAGGGCATCAAGGCCTCCGACGCCAAGGACGAGGACTTCATCGAGCGGGTCTTCGTCGCCAGCACCCACGACGACCTGCTCTGCTTCACCAACACCGGGCGCGTCTTCCTCATCAAGGTCTACGAAGTGCCCGAGATGAGCCGCACCGCCAAGGGGCGGGCGATGATCAACGTCATCGACCTGAAACCCGGCGAGCGAACCTGCGCGTACCTGGCCGTCAAGAACTTCGAGGAGGGGAGCAACTACCTCACATTTGTCAGCAAGGGCGGCGTTGTGAAGCGCACGGCGCTCAAGGACTACCGCAACGTCAACAAGTCCGGCATCATCGCGGTCGGGCTCAAGGAGGGCGATCAGCTCCTCACGGTCACGCTGACCGACGGGCACGACGACCTCTTGTTGGCGACCGCGACGGGCATGGCGATCCGTTTCAACGAAGAGGACGCTCGCCTCATGGGGCGCTCCGCCGCGGGCGTGAAGGGCATCGAGCTCGAAGAAGGCGACGAGGTCGTCGGCGTCGCCAGCGTGCCGATGGAGAAGGACCCCGAGGGCGACCTCATCACCCGCGATCCATCCATCGCGCTCCTCACCATCACGCAGAACGGCTACGGCAAGCGCACCGCCATCGACGAATACCGC
>JAEUJA010000294.1 GCA_016793195.1 Phycisphaerae bacterium | reverse complement strand
CGTTCGGGGCTGACGGCCGTCGAACAGCTCACCAAGCTCGAAGGCCGCGTCATCGAGCTCCACTTCAAGGACGTCGCGCCCGTGCCCGGCAAGCCGCGCGAGTACCTCGACCGCCCGTGGGGCACGGGGCACGCCGACGCCGGGGCGATGATGCGCGAACTGGTGCGCCAGAAGTTCAAGGGCGTCGTGCTCGTCGAGTACGAAAACACCGAGGGCAAGGAACTGGAAGAAAACGTGCGCAAGTGCATCACCTTCTTCGACTCCGCCGCGGCGGAGATTCTCAAGGAGCAGGGGAAGGGGAAGTAGAGGCGGCGTACCCCCACCTCGCAATAAGTCAGGCGTTCCAGGGCCGTCATCCGGTAGACTGCGCGAGGTCATCCCGCGCGGAGCGTCTCCATGAACCTGACCAATCCGATGCTGCGGCTGGTGTGCGCGATGGTGCTCGTCTTTGCCTCGGGCTGTCGCGGCGTGCCGCCCTCGACGATCAGCGATTGGACATTCGCTCCGATGGTGAAGCAGTTCGAGCCTGCGTCCGTTGTGCGGCTTGATGGCAAGCACGCGCCGACATTCCTGCAGGGCGTGGCCGACTATTACCACAACATTCTCACCAACGCCCCGGGGACGCACGCGATCATCCTGACTTTCGACAACACGACAGGTCATGACGAAGCCGTCAAGGCAGAGGTCTTCAGTCTCGATGGGCGGCTTCTCCTGACCGTTCCGGGCGCTCGGGCTCGCTTTGTGGGTACTGGTTTTTTCGTCGTCGGCAAAGGGACCGACGCGGTCTTGTGGTCGCTCGGACCCGAGTGCGCGACCCGCGTGATCTCGCTGCGCGAGGCCTTCCCGCAGGCCAAGTTTGTGGACGAAGTAGTCGCGGTTTCCTGTCACGGCGACATCGCCGCCCACGTCGATCCATCGACCCTTGTCATCCGCACGCGAGACGGCGAGTTGCATCCGGTGCCCGGCGTCGGCACACCAATGTCGGCCCACATGGCGTGGTCCGGCGACGGCACATTCCTCGTCGTCACGAACGTTCGCGATGAAACGTTCGTCGTCGCGCGAGACGGCACCATTCTCGCCAAGTGGCGGCGCTATGTGATCGCGTGGGGCGACAGCGTCATCGGCCCGCGGAGCTTTGTTCTCTCGGAGAGCGAGCGGTTCTTCGTCGCGGAAGTGACGCCCGACTACTCATGGACCAAGCGGAGCAGCCTGGCATGGGACGCGTCGTGCTGCGTCATGGCCAGCCCCGATGGGAGCGTGGTGTTGCTGAATGATATCGCCTGGGGATACAAGTTGTGCAAGCGCACCAGCGGGGGCGGCTATCAGCGGGTCGATGTGCCGTCGGGATGGTTCGTTGGCTTCATTCCGACCGAGGTCGCGCCGGAAGGGGCGAAGTAAATAGTCTGAGTACGTTGGACTGAAAGGGCTTCCCAATGAAGCAAGTCGCAATTCTGATCTGCTTGATCATGATGCCGCTACTCGTAATCGCGGGGTGCACACGACCGAGCACGCCTCGGTTCTTCTCCAACTGGGAGCTTGCCGACCTTCGCCATCGACTCTGCGACATGGCCGCGGAATCGCGCGATCAGGCGGAGATTCAGGCGATCGCGATCGCCGCCGACCCCAATGGCGGCACATATCTTGTCATTCGTGCCGACGCGTCGACGGAGAGCGAGGCGGCCGCGCTGTCCAAGGCACTCTTGCACGCGTCCGGGCAGACCGTCGACCATCCAAGGGGGTACCCCGATCGCTGGATCGCGATGTCCGATGAAGCGGGAAGCGCGATCAAGGTGTGGAGCCCGCGGATCCAGACCGACTGCCCAGGGACTCGAGGGTTCTTCATCGCATCACCCAGTTTCGCTCCGTCCGCATACGCCTACCCGCAGACGATCTGCGCCACGCTCAATTCAGACCGGCGGACCATCGTGCAGTTGATCGGGATGAGCACCCACCCATTGCCGGCGCGGGTAAGCGCGAGGATTGACTTCGACACGCTCTTCCAGGAGTCCGAATTCGCCCACCGCTACGGCGTGCGCTCATACACATTTGAAGTGATCGACCGCGCGGCGCTGTTGCAGCGAATCACCTCCCGCTAACCCCCACCCCAATCTCCTCGAAATCCCCGACTCTCCCTTCTTCCGAATACTTGACTTGCCGATCCTGTATTCGTATAGTGGTGTGCGGCCTGCTTTTCCTCCATCCGTCGGCCGACCGCCGCCACTCAAGAAGGGTCTACCGCGTGAAACCCGCCCACAACATCCACGAGGTCACCGGCGACATCCTCCTCAGCAAGGCCGCGGTCATCGCGCACGGCGTGGCGCCCAACGACGATTTCCACGCCGGGCTGGCGCTGCAGCTTCGCGAGCGCTTTCCCGCGATGTACAAGGACTTCCGCCACTACTGCCAGACGCATCACCCCAAGTCGGGCGACATGTGGGTGTGGTCGGGCTCGGGGCCGAGCGGGCCGGTGCGGATCGCGTGCCTCCTGACGCAGGAGGCGGCGTATGACCACGGCAAGCACCCCGGGCGCGCGACGCACGAATCGGTCAATCACTCGCTCAAGAAACTCCGCGCCCTCATCGACGCCGACAAGCCCAGCGCCGTGGCGCTGCCGAAGCTGGCGACGGGCGTGGGCGGGCTGAAGTGGGACGAGGTCGCGCCGCTGATCCACAAGCATCTTGGCAACACCGAGATGCCCGTGTGGCTCTACACGACCTTTCAGAAGGGCACCGCCGCCAACGAGACACTCCTCACTGCTCATCGCTGAACACTCGCGATGAGCGACCCTCCTGCAGCCGCCCCCGCCCGCGAAAGTGAATCGCGCGAGCGAGGGCGGTTGTCGTTGTGGGAAGCGTGAGTCATGAGTGGTGAGTCGAGGAAGTCACGGACTCACGCGTTGTCTCCCTCGCCGTCGCTCGGGGTCGAGTCGCCAACGCAACTCGCGCGCAGAGCACGAGACGAAACCTTCTGTGGTGCCTTTCCCTGTCTCGCTGCTTCGCTGTCTCGCTGTCTCGCTCTCCCCCTACACCAGCTTCTTCGTCGGCGCGGCCACGTTTGCCAGGAACAATCCGCCCACCAGCGACGCCGCGATCAGCACCACGCTTACTGCGATCTCCATCCCCGAGAGCACGTCGCGCCCCAGCAGCGCCTCCAAGCTCTTGAACCCAAGCCCGCCGG
>JAEUJA010000263.1 GCA_016793195.1 Phycisphaerae bacterium | reverse complement strand
AGCGATATCCCCGCGCGCGTGCGCCTTCCCATTGCCCATTCCCCACTGCCCATTCCCATTGCCCATTTCCTGATCCCACATGCCCCCATGCCTTCTCAATCATCCAACCTCGCCCGACCCCCACACCCCCGCGATCGCGGCGTCCGACACCCGGATCGCATACGCTGGCCGGGCATGGACGCGGCGCGAGCTTCCATCTGGCGCGGTGCCGGCGGCGGCGTGAAGCTCGCCGTCTTGCTGCTTGCGCTCATGGTCGCGGCCTGTTTCGCCGCCGTCCCCTGGCTGCTCTCCGGCCAGCCGCCGCGCTTCAACGCGGGCGAATCACGCGAGGCCAGACTCCCGCCGAGCTGGTCGCCGCTCGATGACGAAACCAGAATGCGCTGTGAGGCGATCGCGAAGCAAACCGGCGGCGTGTCGCCGCTTTCGCGCGCGCCCGTGTTTTTTCTGCTCGGCTCGGACCTGCTCGGGCGGAGTTTGCTGTACCGGTGCCTCCTGGGAGGCGCGGTGTCGCTCGGTGTCGGGGTGCTGGCGGCGCTGGTGAGCGTGGTGATCGGCACGCTGTACGGCGCCGCCGCGGCATCGGCGGGCGGACGCCTCGACGCGGTGATGATGCGGATCGTCGACATCCTGTACAGCCTGCCGTCGGTGCTCCTCATCGTGCTGCTGGCGGTGGCGTCGGACGCGATCGTGCAGCGGATGGGCGGGCTCGGGCCGGCGGGACGCCAGGTCGTGTCGCTGCTCACGCTCCTTGTTGCGATCGGCGGCGTGAGCTGGTTGACGACGGCGCGCGTGATCCGCGGCCAGGTGCTGAGCCTGGTGAACCAGCCATTCGTGGAGAGTGCAAGGGCGATCGGCGCCGGTTGGGGCCGGATCTTTGTGCGGCATCTCCTGCCGAATCTCGTCGGACCGATTGTCGTGTACGCAACGCTGGCGGTGCCGCAGGCGATCTTGCAGGAGAGCTTCCTGAGCTTCCTTGGGATCGGCGTGAAGCCGCCGGTGCCGAGCTGGGGCAACCTGGCGGCGGACGGGCTGGCGGAATTGAACCCGTATCGCTCGCACTGGTGGCTGCTCCTGTTCCCGTGCGTGCTCTTGGCCGGAACGCTGTTGTCGCTGAGCCTGATCGGCGAGTGGCTGCGGGCGCGGCTCGATCCCAAGTCGCGGGAGCGTCGCTCATGAGCACGGTGCTCGAGGTACGCGGATTGACGATCGGGTTCGCCCACGGAGCAAGCGTCGTGACCGATGCCGATTGGTCCGTGGACGCGGGGAAAACGCTCGCGGTCGTGGGCGAGAGCGGGAGCGGGAAGTCGGTGACGGCGATGAGCGTGCTGCGTCTCCTGCCCTCGCCGCCGGCGGAGTATCGCGCGGGGAGCATCACGTTCACTGACCCCGAGGGGGGCGCGACGACGGAGATACTGCGGGCAAGCACGCGCGAGCTGTCTCGGATTCGCGGCGGGCGGATCGCGATGATCTTCCAGGAGCCGATGACATCGCTGAACCCCGTCATGTCGATCGGCGAGCAACTGGTCGAGACGATCCGCGTGCATCAGGAGTGCGGATCGCGCGACGCGGCGTTGCTGGCGGCAACGGCGCTGGCTGATGTTGGAATTCGGGATCGCGCGGGGGCGCGGGCGGGCGCGATCCTGCGCGCGTACCCGCACGAGTTTTCGGGAGGGATGCGCCAGCGCGTGATGATCGCGATGGCGATGGCGTGCCGCCCCGCGGTGCTCCTGGCGGACGAGCCGACGACGGCGCTGGACGTGACGACGCAGCGCCAGGTGCTGGATGTCCTGGACGAGCGGCGGCGCGCGACGGGGATGGCGATGGTGCTGATCTCGCACGACCTTGGCCTGGTGCGCGGGCGTGCGGACGAGGTGTGCGTGATGTACCGCGGGCGGGTGGTGGAGCGGGGCGCGGTGGCGGAGGTGTTCGGGGCGCCGATCCATCCATACTCGCGGGCGCTGGTGGCGTGCTCGCCCAGGATCGATCGGAGGCCGGGGCGGCTTGCGACGATCGATGACGCGATGGCGGATGGGTCGATGATGAAGGAGTTTGAGGCGAGGGTCGGGAAGCGGGCGTGGTGGCCGGGCGGCGAAGGAGCGCGCGCGGCGTTGGAGTGCGTGTCGCCCGGACGTTGGGTTGCTGTAGCGGGGTGAGCCATGCGGGTGCTGATCCTGGCCGACGGCTTGTTTGCGACGCACGAGCGCGGGCTGCTGTCGCGCCTGGAGGTCGGGCTGGCCGACGAGGGCGTGCGCGTGGTGCAGGCGACGCCGGAGGACGTGCCGGCGTCGGCGGCGGGGCTGGCCGAGGCGATCACCTATCCGGCGGGGCTGTGGACGCTGGGGACGGCGTGGCGCGCGCGCACGATCCGCAGCAAAGTGGCGGGCGGCGGAAAGGTCGACATCGTTCACGTCTTCGGCGGGTCGGCGTGGAAGCTGGGCGCGATGCTGGCGGCGGTGCTCGAGAGCGAGCTGGTGCTGGAGGTCTGGCGTCTGGGCCTGGTGGCCCGCGCCGCGGGACGCGCGTGGGAAGACGCGATCTTCATGGCGCCGGACCCGGCGATCGAACGATCGCTCCTGAACGAGGCGCAGGGGCTGACGGTCCGGCTGGCGGCCTGGGGCGTGCTGACGCCCGACGAGGCGTCGAAGATCCTCGCGCCCGCGCGGGCGCCGTCGGTCATGGTCGTGGGGAGCGGGCGCGACGGCGCGGCGACTCGGGCGGCGCTGCGCGGGATCGCCGCGGCGGCGGAGCGATCGCCCGATCTCCTGGTGTTTGTCGACGCGCGCGAGGCACGGCTGTCGGGGCTGTGGGACGAGGCGCGGCGGCTTGGGATGCTGGACCGCCTGTCGCTGATCGAGGACCTCGAGGGGCGGCGCGACCTCCTGCTGCGCGCGGACATTCTCGTGCAGCCCGAGGCGCTGGGCGAGCAGCGGACGACACTCCTGGAGGCGATGGGTGTGGGCATGGCGGTGGTGGCGGCGCGCGATCCATCCAACACGGCGCTGATCGACCGGCGGACCGCGGTGGTGGTCGACGGGCACGACGCGGGCGCGTGGGGCGCCGCGATCGCCGGTCTGATCGGAGAGCCCGAGCGGGCGCGTCGTCTGGGCGCGGGGGCGCGGGAGTATGTGCGAGAGGAGCGGCCCGCCAGCGCGTACGTGCGCGCCGTGCTGGGCGCGTATCAGTGGGCGACGAGCGCGGACGCGATTCGATTCGCGGAGTAAGCGCGGCGGGCGCGATCAGGTCGCGCGGATGAGGACGAGTGATTGATCGTCGATCTGCGTGCCGTGGGCGGCGGCGGCGGCGAGGATCGCGTCGCGGACTTCCGCGAGCGGGCGCGCGGCGCTTTGCCTGAAGAGATCGCGGAGCGCGGCGAGGCCGAATTCCCGGCCCGCGGAGTCCTGCACTTCCATGAGGCCGTCGGTGATGAGGAGGAGGGTGTCGCCGCGGGCGAGGGTGGCGGCGCCGACCTCGAAGCGCTCGTCGGGCTCGATGCCCAGGGGCAGGCTTTGGTTGGGATGGTCGATGACGTCGGCGGATTGGGCTCGGTAGTGGAAGATCGGCAGGTGCCCCGCCAGGCCGAACTCGAACGCGCCGGCGGGCGCGAGGCGGACGATGGCCATGGTGGCGAACATGTTGGGCTTGGTGAGATCGGCGAGGACGACGTTGAGATCGGCGAGGAGTTGCTGGACCGGCGGCGAGGAGCGGAGGAGGGTTCGCGCCGAACTTTTGAGCATGCCCATGACGATGCCGGCGCCCACGCCGTGCCCGGAGACATCGGCGAGGATGATGTCGGTGCGATCGCCGGCGATGGAAGCGTCGATGAGGTCGCCGCCCATGTCGCTGGAGGGGCGCGAGGTGCCGAGGATTTCGAGGCCTGGGCGGACGAGCGCGAGGTCGGGGACGAGCGACTTGTGGATGGAGGCGGCGATGTCGAGCTCGGCGCGCGAGCGGGCGCCGGCGGTCTCGAGACGGCGGGCGAGGCGCACGATAAGGATGTATCCGACGACCATGGAGGCGACGGCGAGGATCATGAGCACCAGGCGCGTGCCGGTGGGGCGCAGGCCGGTCGAGCCGTCGAACCAGCCGAGGCGCCCCAGCCACGGGAAGACATAGAAGGGCACCAGGAGCTGGACGGGGGCGACGATGGCGAGGAGCCAGCGGCGCGCGAGCACGAAGGCGGAGGCCCATCCGACGGCGATCCCGCCGCAGAAGAGCGCGATGGTGAGGATGCCGCGCCAGCTCCCCGGTCGATCGGGGATCATCATGGCGATGAGGCCCATGGGGAGGAAGGTGAAGAAGACGCCCGCGAGGATGAGCGGGTGGTAGGAGGAATCGGCCCAGCGTCCGTCGCCGGCGCGGAAGAACGAACGGAGTTTGGTGAGCAGGGGCATCGCGGGAGAGGATACCGGCGTCGCGCGGATGGGGCGAGACGGATCAGATCGCGCGGACCACATGCTCAAGCTGCGTTCGATTCATCGCGGCATCGCCTCTTGATGTCCCAGACGGCGCGCGGCGACAGCGCGCCCGCGAACGGTGAGTTTTGGCGCAGTCGCTGGCCCTTCGAGCCCGGATCGAGCAGCGCCGCGATCACATGGTCCCGCGGGCCGGAAAGGATGTGCTCCTACTCGCGGTAGCAGTCCAAGAGCGAGGGGGCGTCGGCGTTCCGACGTGTCCACGCCCGCAGGTTCCGCCGCGCCAGTTCGATCCACTCGGGGTGCGTGACGAGCCCCTCCGCCACATGGCGCGCGAGTTCGAGGCTGGTGCGATCGATCTGAACGTGGGACATGGGGAGATCATAGCAAACGCCCCGCTTACTTGGCCGCCCGATGCTCGATCGCGTCCTTGGCCAGGGCCTGGGCTTTTTCGAGCGCCTCGGAAGCGGGGACCTTGACATCGGGCTCGACGCCCGTTCCCTCCCAGTTGGTCTTGGTGATGGGGTTGCACGCGCGCATGAAGGGGACGCGGATAACGAAGCGATCGGAGAGCCGTTCGCCGCGGACGGGGTGGGCCCCGCCGCCGGTGGTCTCGCCGACGATGGTGGCGCGTTTGAGGTTCTTGAGGTTGTAGCTGAACTCCTCGGCGCCGGAGAAGGTGCGCGGGCTGGTGAGCACGAAGACCGGGAGGTCGGGCGACAGGCGCTTGCCCGGGACGCTGTCGAGCGTCCAGTATTCCTCGACGATGTTGCCATCGCGGTCGACCATGTCGTTGAGGTGGGTGCGCGTGTCGACGAGGTAGGTGGTGATGTAGCGGATCATGTCGGGGCTGCCGCCGCCGTTGTTTCTGAGGTCGATGATGAGCGCGTCGCAGTTGGCGAGGAACGCGATGGCGGCGGTGGCGGCCTCCCTGGCGCCGTCCTCTTCCATGAAGAGGTCGAAGCGCAGATAGCCGATGTTGCCGGGGAGGTACTCGGCCTTGCGGAACATGTAGTTCTCGCGGCGGAGCTGGTCGCCCGAGGGGATCATGCGCGGGCGGTCCTCGCCGGAGGATTGCGGCGCGAACATCACGCCCAGGTGCTTGTCCTTGCTGATGGCGCGGAGGTCGTCGGTGAGGCGGCGGGCCATGGAGAACTCGTCGGCGACGGTGTCGTAGTCGCCGGCGGCGAGCTTCGTTTCGATGCTGGCGGCCATCGCGTCGCCGACCTTGGGGAAGACGTAGCCCTCGCGCAGGGCCTTGGCGGCGCCGTCGACGAGTTGCTTTCGCGCGTCGGCGGTGATGGGCTTGGAGTCCTTGGCGGCGTCGTCGGACTGGATGGTGATCGAGTCGAGCTTGGCTTGGTCGGCGGCGTCGAAGGCGAACGCAAAGACCATGGGGCCGGCGAGTTCGGAGCGCACCAGGACGGAGATCGAGGCGGGGGTCGACTCGATGATCTTCTCGGGCGTGAGCCTGCCCCACTCTTTCCCGAGCTCGCCGGCGCGCGAGGCGCGCTCATCGATCGACGAGCGGGATAGGCGGGATTTGGAAGCGAAGCGCGTCTCGAAGTTTCGGGCGGCGTCGGGCGTGGGGGCGGACATGAGCTTGAAATAGGCCGCGACGCACTCGCCCTGGGGCGAGGACGGGAGGGCGACGGCCGGGGGCTCTGGCAACGGTGTCGCCGGGTTGGCGGCGAGCGTGGGGGCGTGCGGGGCGGAGGAGCGGGCGGAGGTGATCGGCGTGAGCGAGGCCGCCAGGGCCAGGGCGGTGGTCGACGCTCCCAGGCGGGCGGCGTCCAGGAGGCGGCGGCGGACGGGGCTCGTGCGGGCGATGGCGTGGGCGTGGACGTTCATGCGGGGTTCCTTTCGGGGGGGGCGCGGGCCGGGCGGCGTGCGGGGGCGGCGCGTGGTGTATGGTACGAATCGTACCATTGTAGGGAAAGGCGGGCCCGGGGTTGCGGCCCCGGCGCGGAATTGCGGGCGTGCTACGCTGGAACGGACCCGGGGAGGTGGATTGATGCCCGCCAGGCGACGCAGTGAACTGGAGTGCTTTGTGCTCGGGCTGGTGTGGCAGGTGGGGCCGGCGAGCCCGTACGACATCCGGCGGCACATGCAAGAGTCCCCCTCGACGCAGTGGAGCGCCAGCGCGGGGGCGATCTATCCCTTGGTGCGGCGGCTGCAGCGGGCGGGGCTGCTCTCGTCGGAGGCCAAGCGCGACGGCAAGCGGCGGCGGCGCGAGTATCGCATCACGGTCAAGGGGCTGGGCGTGCTGCGGGCGTGGATCGGGCCGCCGATCGGGGCCGAGGCGGTGACGGTGGCGCACGACCCGCTGCGTTCGCGGGCGAGGTTTCTGGAGGCGCTTTCGGAGGCGGATCGCGCGGCGTGGTTTCTCGCGGCGCGGGCGGCGCTGGACGAGGTTGAGCGGCGGGTGAACCAATGGGCGGCGGCGCACGGGGCGCTCTCGCGCGCGGCGCGGGTGATGACCCGGAGCGGCGAGCTGGACGTAGAGTCGCGGCGTCGCTGGCTGGAGGAGGCAAGCGACGCGGGCGGGTGAGCGCGCGGGGTGAGTATCAGGCGTTGTCGAGGAGGTCGACGGACTCGAACTTTTTGCCTTCGAGCATTTCGAGCGAGGCCCCGCCGCCGGTGGAGACGTGGGACATTTTGTCGGCGACGCCGAACTTCTCGACGGCGGCCGCGGAATCTCCGCCGCCGACGACGGTGACGCAGCCGCGGGTGGTGGCGTCGGCCATGGCCTTGGCGACGGTGCGGGTCCCGGCGGCGAAGGGCATCCACTCGAAGACGCCCATGGGCCCGTTCCACACG
>JAEUJA010000251.1 GCA_016793195.1 Phycisphaerae bacterium | reverse complement strand
AGCGTGTCGAAAGCGACACCGCTGACCTTCAGCGTCCAGTGGTTGATCTGGAAGTTGCCGGGGATGACGGCGCTGTCGCTGTTCACCAGCACGCCGTTTCGGTAAGCCTCCAGCGAGATGGTGTTCCCGGCGGGGCTCATCCACTCGAACACGTCGATCGAGGCGAAGGTCCGCACCGTGCCGTTCGTGAACGAGAACGAGCCGCACTGCGAGAACGCGGCCAGCGGCCCGGGAACCCAGGCGCCGAAGCCCAGCGCGTTGGGCGCGGAGAAACCGGCGCCGGAGAGCGTGCCCTCGGCCCGTTCGATGTTGAACGAGACGGGGCCGCCCCCCGCCCGGTCGTCGAGGTCAGAGAACGTGATCCCGGCGTCGGTGAAGGTGGTGCCCAGGTCGCCCTCGGCGAGCGAATCGAACGTGGCGATGGACGCGCCGGCAACGCCGACGATCAGGCACTGGAGTGACACGCACAGAATCGAGACAGGCTTCATGGCGGCACCTCCGTTGGACGCAACAACGCCGGTGTCGCCGCGGGATCGTCTGTCGGGCGGGGGACAGGCCGCCCAACGCGATCACGCGTGCACCGCGGTCGCAATCAAGAGTGAGCATGACGCCGCCAAGTACCGGGTTCCAGGGTAAATAACCCCAAAGCGTCTAAAATCGGCGTGGATTTCGGGGCGAGGAGCGCCGGGATCGACCGCGCCTTGGAGGCGGGGGTCGAAAGCCCGAGCGGGGCGGGAATTTACGCTGGATGCACGGGCCGCGAGGGGATGGCATCGAAGTCCCGGGGCGGGACTTCGATGGCACGTTTGATGGCGTGTGATTCGGGGCGAGGCTGCATTACCTGCGGCGTCGGGCCGAGACCAGGCCCAGCAGCACCATCGTGCTCGCGGTCATCGGCGCGGGCACGGCCACGAACCGCAGCTCGAACGGCTCGCTCTCCGTGTACATCCCCGACACGTCGGTGAACTTGAAGGTCATCGTGAACTCGTCGCCGATGTTGCCGTCGTAGATGTTGTACACGGGCATGACGTGGAAGAACGGGTGGCCGAGGACGACCTCGCCGCCGATCTCGAGCGGGTCGGGCCCGGCGAAGAGCTGGATGCCGTGGTCCTGGGCGATGAGGACGGCCCGGAGGTCGCTGGCCTCGTCGAGCATGAAGAGGCCGATCGCGGGGTGGTCCGCCGAGAGCGACTCGAACGCGACCTCGGCGGTGGCGAAGCCGTCGATGCCGCTGAAGACCGACGGCATGACCTCGAAGGGCATGTGGTCGTGGGTGTGCATGTGGAGCATGCCCGACTCATCGCGACCGGCCTGGACCAGGCTGTGGTCGTGCTGGGCCAGCGCGGGGGCGGTGAAGAACGCGAGCGCGGCCGCAGCCAGCGCGGAAAACGGGGTCCGACGGTGCATGGGTGTCTCCTCTTCTCTCACGACCAATGTCGCGGATCGCGGTTGTACTTGCAAGATTTTTTGTCGCGGGCGCTCGTCCGTTCAGAAGCCGAACACGCAGCGACTGGGACCTGAAGCCTCGGTGCGGGCACGCCGTCCGATCAAGGGCGTTCACTTTCATCGGGTCCGCATACTTTGAGGACACCACCCCCGCGCCCCGGTGATCGGTGTTGCACACTACGATGCGGGTATGACCAACTCCCTTCGAATCGGCGTCGTTTTCTGCTCGGTGCTGCTCTCGACCCACGCGGCGGGGCAGAACATCGACACGCTCTGGAGCGGCTCGTGCGCGTCGTGCCACGGCGACAAGGGCCAGGGCAAGACGGCCGCGTCGCTGCTGACCAAGGAAAAACGCGATCTCTCGCTCCTGCGCCCGTTCTTTGACACGATCAAGGGCGGCTCGGCGAGCGTGAAGGACCACGCCTTTGGCCAGGGCCAGGGCGCGCTGGACGACAAGCAGGCTTATGCCCTGGTCGCGTTCATCCGCGAACAGCAGGAGAACGCACGGTACAACGCCGGCGAGGTGGCCAAGGCCAAGGACGGCGTGTACACGTCGCAGCATCATCGCTATCGGATGGAGCGCGTGGTGAACGACGGGCTGAGCACGCCGTGGGCGATCGAGTTTCTCCCCGACGGGCGGATGATCATCGCCAACAAGACCGGCAAGCTCGTGACGACCAAAGACGGCAAGACGCTGACGACGGTGCAGGGCACGCCGGTCGTCGTCGACGACGGGCAGGGCGGGCTGATGGATATCGCGCTCCACCCGGAGTATGCAAAGAATGGATGGGTGTATCTGTCGTTCCAGCACGGCGAGCCGAAGAAAAAGGGCATGACCAAGCTCGTCCGCGGCAAAGTCACGGGCGAGGGCGAGGCGCTGAAGTGGACCGACGAGCAGGTGATCTTCGAGGCCAAGCCCGAACACTACCTCGGCGCCGGCGGCGTTCACTTCGGCTCGCGCACCGTCTTCCAGAAGCACGCGGACGGCAAGTGGTGCGTCTTCTTCTCGATCGGCGAGCGCGGGCGCATGGAGATGGCCCAGGACGTGACGCGTCCCAACGGCAAGGTGCATCGTCTCTATGACGACGGCACGATCCCCGCCGACAATCCGTTCCTCGACAATGCCCGCGCGTACCCATCGATCTGGAGCTTCGGGCATCGCAACCCGCAGGGCCTCGTCTTCGACCTCGACGGAAAGCTCTGGGACACGGAGCACGGGCCGCGCGGCGGCGATGAATTGAACCTGGTCGAGAAGGGGCGGAACTACGGCTGGCCGCTCGTGTCGTTCGGGATCAACTACAGCGGCGATCCGTTCCGCACGCCGTGGCCCGACCTGGCGAGCGCGGACGTGCAGGCCAAGAACATCGCGATGCCGACATTCGTGTGGCTGCCGTCGATCGGCGCGTGCGGCCTGGATGTGTCGACGGGCGGTGCGTTCCCGGGCTGGAAGGGCGACCTTTTCGCGGGCGGGCTGTCGGGCGGCAACGTCGACCGAATCCGCGTGCGAGACGGCAAGGTGCTAGAACGCGAGGAGATCTTGAAGAACGTCGGGCGCGTGCGCGACGTGCGGGTCGCGCCGGACGGCGCGGTGTATGTCGTGCTCAACCAGTCCGACATCGTGGTCCGCCTCGTCAACGCCGACGCCAAATAGCCGCGCCCCGCGCCGGCCCGGAAGGATTCGTTGGTGAACGCGCCCGCGCCCGAGATCGTCGTCGACGACCTGCACAAGGCCTTCGGCGCGCACCCGGTGCTCGCGGGCGTCGACCTCACCATTCATCGGGGCGAACTGGTCGCGATCGTGGGCGGCTCGGGGTGCGGCAAGACGGTGCTGCTCAAGCACATGACGGCCCATTTCACGCCCGATCGCGGGCGTGTGCTGGTCGCCGATCACGAGTCGGCGGGCTCGCCGCTGCGAGATTTGTCGGGGCTTTCCGAGGAAGAGCTGGACCGGATCCGCGTGCACTGGGCGGTGGTGTACCAGCGGAACGCGCTGCTCACGGGCTCGGTGTACTACAACCTGGCGATCTGGCCGCGCGAGGTGCTGAACCTCGTCGACGCGGCGATCCGCCCGCGGGCCGAGCGGGCGCTGCGCGATGTCGGGCTCGAGCCGTCGGAGGTGATGGGCAGCGATCGCGATTCGCTCTCGGGCGGGATGGCCAAGCGCGTCGCGATCGCGCGGGCGCTGGTCATGGACCCGGTGCTGGTTTTTTATGACGAGCCCACGGCCGGGCTCGACCCCGAGATGTGCGTGCAGGTCCACGACCTGATCGCGGCGACGCACGCGGCAAGGCCGGGCTCGCTGCGTCACGCGGGCGTCGACGCCGACGTGCCGCGGACGTCGGTCGTTGTGACCCACGACACGGAGTTGTTGCGCCGTCTTCGCCCACGGATCGTGATGATCCACGCGGGGCGGGTGCGGTTCGACGGGAGCTTTGATGCGTTCGTCGAGAGCGGGGACGAGCACATCAGGCCGTACCTGGCGCAGATGGCGTTCCTGCACGCGCGGTCGGAGCGAGATTAGGCTCCGCGCGACGTCGGCGCGGGGACTCCGTCGTGAGCCTCCGGGTCAACGCGCCCCTGAACATGCCCCGATCGCGGCGGCGCTCCGAGCCCGTGCGAATCTGGACACCCGTGTCGCTCGAACATATCGATATCCATCGATATAATGGCGGGCGAAAGCTCGCCGCAATGCAAATCCACGAGGACGCCCATGGAAACCATCGCCCCCGCCCGGTTGATCGAGACTCTCTCCCGGCGCTACGCCACCAAGCAGTTTGACGCGGCCCGGAAGATCCCGGGCGACGTGTGGAGCACGCTCGAGCAGGCGGCGATTTTGGCGCCTTCTTCCTACGGCCTGCAACCCTGGACGTTCGTCGTCGTTACGGACTCCGCGGTGCGCGAGAAGCTGCGCGCGGTCTCGTGGAACCAGCCGCAGATCACCGACGCGTCCCACCTGGTGGTCTTCTGCGCGAAATCGAATCTCGTCCGCGCCGACGTGGATCGCTACATCGACCGCATCGCGCGGGTGCGGGGCGTTTCGCGCGACGCGCTGGCGGGCTTCCGCGACATGATGCTGGGCACGGTCGAGGCCCCCGGCGCCGACCACCTGCACTGGAATCAGCGCCAGGTGTACATCGCGCTGGGATTCTTCCTCTCCGCGGCCGCGATGCTGGGCGTCGACGCCTGCCCGATGGAGGGCTTCGACGCCGCCCGGTACAACGAAATCCTCGGGCTTTCATCGCAGGGACTGAGCGCGACCGTCTTGGCGGCGGCGGGCTATCGCTCGGCGGGCGATCCGAGCGCGTCGATGAAGAAGGTGCGGTTCGACGCGAGCGACGTCATCAAGCGGGTGTGAACGCGAGCCGGGAGTCGGGAGTCGGGCAGAATGCAATTCCCCTCGCTGGCGCTTCGGGCTCGAAAAGACAACGCCCTCCCTCACGGTCGGGCTACTGATCGGCTCGCGACCACCGGGCTCTCTAACTTCGTGACTTCGTGACTTCGTGGCTTCGTGACTTCGTGACTTCTACTCCCTCGCCCCGATCATGCCGATCATTCGCCCCGTTTTGCCTTGATCGCGCCGGTGGGAAAAGTAGAGGGACGGCTCGCGGACCGTGCAGCCGCCGACGTGCTCGATGTTCGCGTGATCGACGCCAACCTGGCGGAGCTGAATGCCCAGGGCCGCGCGGAGATCGACCTGCGCTTTGCCGTCGTCGCGCCGCCACGCGAGGATGGGGCGGGCTTCCATCTCCATAGGCTTGCTCGACATGTCGACCGTGCCGCACGCGCCGTCGATCGCGTCTCCCATGCGCCACCCGCCCGGCAGGTCCCCCACCACTCCCGTGCCGAAGGCGCGCACAAACTCATCAAGCACCTCGGGCCCAACCTCGAACGACTCGGCTCCGATGCACGGCCCGATGGCGGCCACGATCTCTCGCGCGCCCTCGCTCTTCATCACCCGCACCGCATTGAGCAGCACGCCCGACACGACACCCCGCCATCCCGCGTGGACCGCCGCCACCACGCGCCCGTCGCCCGATGAGAGCAGGATCGGCGCGCAATCCGCGACGCGGACGACGAGCACGCGCGCGGCGTCGGTTGTCACCATCGCGTCGGCCTTGGTGTCATTGGTCGTGGGGTGCGAGGGCGTGCCGCGGGTGAGCATATGGACGCTCGCGCCGTGGACCTGAAAGACCTGCACGACCTCGCGCCCCGCGGCGCCGATCGCGTGCAAGACGAGTTCGAGATTCCGGCGGATGGACTCGGGCGGATCGCGCTGGGCGCCCCGGAACTCGGCGGGGTTGCCGAAGTTGAGCGATTCGAACACGCCGCCCGACACGCCGCCCAGGCGCGTGGTGAACGCGTGCGGCACGCCGGCGCGCGCGAGCAACGCCGACCGGAGCACACGCGGCTCTGGGCGCGGCCCTGGGCTTTCGTCACGCATCGAAAAGTCCATGTGAGAAACTCGCATCACCCGCCCTTCGACGGGGATGCGATCGAATTCAGCACTGACCGGGCTGGCACCCACAGGACTGATCGCCGCAGCCCTGGCCCATGTCGGCGGGCGGGGCGCTGGTGGCGGCCTTGGCGGCGGCGCGCGGGGCCGCCTTCTTCGCCGCCTTCTTGGGAGCGCTCTTCTTCTTGGCGGCGCCCTTCTTGGGAGCGGCCTTCTTTGGCGCTGCCTTCTTGCCGGCCTTCTTCGATGCTTTCTTCTTGCCCTTCTTCTTTGCCATGCGTGTACTCCTGGCGCCCACCCACCCGCAGAACGCGTCGGAGGCGCGGTTGTGTTGTGCGTGAAATTACCCCAAACAGTCCGGCTCGGCAAGTCGACGTCCGCCGAACGCCGCGCCGCCCACTACAGTCTCACCGTGCCGTTCCGAACCTCATCCCGTTTCGACGTGGTCGTGAGCGATATCGACGGCTGCTTGGCCCCCGAGTCCCACGCCCCCATGGACTCGACGACTCTACTTCTGGTCCGAGCCCACAACCTCGCGGCCATCGAGCGGCGTGATCGACCAATCCTCACGTTGTGCACGGGCCGCCCCCTTCCCTTCGGCGAAGCACTCGCCCGGCTGCTTGCAAACTCAGTAATGCCAATTATTTGCGAGAATGGCGTGTGGCTCTACGACCCTCGGAACAACTCCTATCTCCGCGACCCGGCCATCACACCCGACCACCAGCGGATGGTCGGCGAGGCCTCGCGCTGGGTGGAACTGGAGCTCGGGCCAAGGGGCGTTGTCATCCAGCCCGGAAAGACCTCGTCGATCGCTCTGTACCACGAGGATACGGCGTTCTTGCGGTCCCTCGAGGCCCACGTCCGGGACGCCTTCACGACGCACGGCTGGACTTTCCGCGTCTCGATGACCTGGCTCTATATCAACAGCGACCTGGCCCACGTCAGCAAGGCGACCGGGATCGACCGGCTGGTTTCGATGATGGGACTGGATCGCGCCCGTCTGGCGGGCATCGGCGACACCCCGGCCGACGCGGCGATCGCGGATCGCGTGGCATATTTCTGCTGCCCGGCGAACGCGGCGGCCGGCATCAGGCCGCGGGCAAGCTACATCTCGCCCCACGAAGAGGCCAGGGGCGTGCTCGATATTCTCAACCACCTGACTACCTGAGCACTCGCCCACTACTGTTGTCCATGCAGCCCGACGACGAGGTGTGCCTGTGCTTCCACGTCTCGCTCCGCAAGATCCGTGGGTACCTGGCGCGTGAGAACCCGCCGGTGGCGTCGCTGATCTCCGAGTGCCTGGGCGCGGGCACCGGCTGCATGTGGTGCGTGCCGTTCTTCAAGCACCTGCACGCCCAGCACATGAAGGGGCAGAGCCCGGACCTCTCGATCTCGCCCGAGCGCTACGCCGGCGGCCGCCAGGACTACCGCGACACCAACGCGCGACCCGACTCCGTCGTGCGCGAGGCCACGGGCGAAGGGCCTCCGACGTAGTCTGAAATGGCCGAGCGCAGGGGATCACGCGCAGCAGGAAAAATCTCTGAACGAGCCGTTCGTGGCCAAGCCCTCGGCCGTGGGAGGCGCACGCGGGGTCACGCCCAAGCCGGTGGCTGACTCCAAGCCCTCGGCTACGCCCGGAGTCGTGGTTTTCATCGCGACGTTTCGCGCCGGAACATCGCGTTGAGAGGTCGTCACAACACCAACGCCCGACGTTTCCATTTCGAAAACCCCTTGCAGAGTTGAGCTTCGTTGAGCTACCAAGAAAAACCCAAACATCGATGGAGGCTCTTGCGAGCCTGCACCGTCTAATCTTTCTCCATGCCCATTGCCCCCGTGCAACCCCGCGAATGCCGCGTCGGTGATCTCCGCATCGGCCAAGGCCGCCCGCTGGCCATCATCGCCGGTCCTTGCGTGCTCGAATCGCTGTCGCTCGGCCTGGAAATCGGCACCGCCATGCGCGACGCCTGCAAGGCCCTCGGCCTCCCCTACATCTTCAAGGCCTCCTTCGACAAGGCCAACCGCTCCAGCATCCGCTCGCCCCGCGGCCCGGGCCTCGAAAAGGGCCTCGCGTGGCTCGCCGAAATCCGCGAGACGCTCGGCGTGCCCGCGACCACCGACATCCACGAGCCCGCCCACGCCGAGCCGGCCGCCCGCGTGGTGGACCTGCTCCAGATCCCCGCGTTCCTCTGCCGACAGACCGACCTGCTCTGTGCCGCGGGCGAGGCCGCCGTCAAACACAACCGCGCCGTCAACGTCAAGAAGGGCCAGTTCCTCTCGCCCTCCGAGATGAAGGGCGCCGCCCGCAAGCTCGCCGAGACCGGCTGCGACAACCTCCTCTTCACCGAGCGCGGCACGTTCTTCGGCTACGGCCGGCTCGTCAACGACTTTCTCGGCCTGGGCGATCTCATGGAACTTGAGTCACAGGGCGGCCCGGTCCCCGTGTGCTTCGATTGCACCCACTCGACTCAGCTCCCGGGCGCGGGCGAACAGACCGGCGGGCGTCCCGATCGCGCCCCGCTCCTGGCGCGAGCCGCAGCGGCCGCGGGCGTGCACGCGCTGTTCATCGAGTGCCACCCCTCGCCCAAGTCCGCGCTGAGCGACGCCAGCACCATGCTTGATCTGGCGACGGCCCAGCAGGTGCTGCGCGAAGTGGCGGCCATTCGCATCGCGCTGCGGAGCATGACATGAGCGCGGTGTTTCTCCTGGCCCAGTCCCGCGGCATGCCGAACGGCGTCGGCGCCGTGGTGATCGTCGGCGTCTTGCTGCTGATCGTCACGATCGTCATCTTCGCCACTCGCGCCGTTCGCAAGGCGCGCCGCGAACTCCTCGAAAAACTCCGCCAGGTCGGCCTGACCATCACCGAAAAACCCGACCTCGCCATGCAGACCGAGGCCTACGCGCTCATGCGCATGAAGATCACCAAGGGCGAACGCGGCGTAAAGATGATCGCCCGCGGCATCATCCGCGACCGCGACACGACCCTCGTCGAGCACATGCACATGGTGCACACGGGCAAGTCGGCGCACGCCGTCTACTGGACCTTCGCCATCATCGCCTGCCCCGAGCACTGGCCCCAGCTCGTGCTCAGCGAGGAGCACCTGGGCGACAAGATCATGAAGTTTTTCGGCAAGGACCGGAGCGACGTGCAGACCGAGTCGAAGGCGTTCGACGATCGCTGGCGCGTCGAGTGCCCCGATCCCGATTTCGGCACGCTCGTGCTTTCGCCCGAGGTGCAGGCGTGGGCCAACTCACTCCCTCGCTCTTCGCGCGTCTCCATCGGCGCCGGTCAGATCAACATCGCCTGCCGCTCGCTGCTTTCGGCCAAGAATGTCGACGCGTTCGTCGACGCGCCCAGCACGCTCGCCGACCTTCTCCCGCCCGAGCTCGATGCCTACGGGGCGGCGTGACGGCCTCACATGGCACGTGTCGCGCGTGCCCCCGACTGCGTTTCGCGGTCGGTGCACTTCGCCGACTGATACGCATTCTCGGCCAAGCTCGGGCGTCAGCGCGACGATTCGCTCTGAGGACTCCGCTCATCGTCGGCGTGGAAACCGCGTGCGGCTGACCGAGAACCCGCACGAGCACTCCGCGGCTGCTTCACTTCCACCACTCCCCGTTCCCGACTTCCGATTCCCCTCTTCCACTTCGTCTCTGTGTCTCTTCGTCTCTTCGTCTCTTCGTCTCTTCGTCTGTTCGTCTCTTCGTCTCTCCGTCTCTTCACTCACAAAAACGAAAAACCCCGCGTGGTCGCAGGGTCGATGCGTCATCGAGATGCAGACAAGTGCAATTCGAACGGACTCAGTTCGTCAGCCAGAAGGGGCGGGGCGCCTTGGCGTCCGCGGGGTTCACATGCACCGTGCGGCCGCGGAACACCACCGTGCCGTTCGCGACGGCGTAGAGCGTGTTGTCCGAGCCTTCCTTGACGTTGAAGCCGGCCTTGAAGGGCGTGCCGACCTGACGCACGATGATCGAGCCGGGCTGGGCGTCCTGCCCGCCGTAGAGCTTGATGCCGCGGTACTGCGGGTTGGAGTCGCGCCCGTTCTTCGTCGAGCCCTGACCCTTTTTATGTGCCATGACGATCGCTCCGCTTCCAAAAACAACCCGAAAGAACCAACCCAAACCGGCGACGAACATCCATCCGGGCCGGGCAGAGACTGTAGCCCGCGTTCATCGACCGTTCCAGCAACCGGATTCATCCAGCCCAAGAGCCCTTCCGACGAGGGGCTCGATCCGAGGCTCCTTGGGGCCTGCGCGGCGACCGCTGAGTTCAGATTACCGCAGGATCCAGCGCGACTCGTTGACGGGAAGCGCCGAGCTATCGTGTCCATCCAGGTCGCCCGGGACGTCATACCGCACCATCATCGTCTTGCGCAGCAAGACCTTGCGCAGCTGGCCGGTTTTGGCGTCCGCGACCTCGATCGGGCGGGTTTCGCCGCTGAATCCCATCGCATACACCGACAGGTCACGGGCCCGAAGATTGTCGGCGGGCCAGACCACGAGCCCTTCCTTGGCGTTTTCCTCGCCGCGGAGGATCATGCCCAGGATGCTGATCTGGTCTTGGAGCAGCGGGTTTCCCAGGCGTTCCAGAAGCTGGCGCGTCACGTCCGCCGGCACGCCGCGCCCGGCACGCATCACCGGGACGTCCTCGCCGGCCATCTCAAAGATGGGGGCCAGGAGCAGGTCTTCCGACGACGAATTCGTGGCCTTGTAGGTCAGGTAGAAGTACGAGCGGGGGCCCACGCCCGGCGTGTCAACCGTGGCGATCCGCAGCGGGCCGACTTCGAGGTCGAGCTGCCAACGCCGCGGCACGGGGTCGGGCTCCGGGGCCGCCTTTACCCACGCCACCACCGAACCAAGCAGGGCGATCGCCAGCAGCATCACCCGTGTGACAACCGCCCGGCGGGAACAACGCGAGAGCATCGAAACGTTCATGCCGGCTCCACGTGGGCACGATCCAAGTCCCCGTCGCCCTTCCCGTCCACGCGGGGCGGGTGATTTCGAGGGACAAATCTCGGGCGGCGGATTCCGATCCTGCCGATCCCCTAGGTTCGTAGTCTACTGGCTGGCGGTTGCCGGTCAAACGCCCGGTCCCAGGACTTTGCGACTGTCGCCCGCCCGTGAGGAGTTTTTCGGCTGTCCCCGACCTCTCCAAGCTCGCCCGGCACCGACCAGCCCCGCGTCATCCGCGTGCAGGAATCGCAGCGACTCGCGGCGGTTCGCCGCCTGGTCAACCAATCGGGCGACCGGGAGGCTTCGGCCCGGCGATTGATCGCCGCCGCCCCCGCGCACGGGATCGATCTGGACCTCATGTGGGCGACGCTGACGCCCTCGGGGGCGATCTCGCAGTCGTGCCTGGCGGTGCTTGGGGCGGGTCGGACCGCAATGACGTTTCTGAGCGAGCCGGGCCCAGAGGGCGACACGCACCCCGCGGGGGCCCTGAGCGAGCGTGGCGCGTGCCTCGACGCCGCCTGCCGAGAGCTCGCCCATCACCCCGGGAAGGCGGGGACGGGCGTGATGATGGCCCAGGGCCTTCCCGACCCGAGCGAGGCGTGGGCGATCGAGGCGTACCGGCGGGCGGCGTTCGTCCACGTCGGGGATTTGTCGTACCTCCGCCGCGCGATCTCGGGCTTCCCCGCGATCCCCGAACCCGCATGGCCGGCGGGCGTCTCGGTGGCGCCGATTCACCAGTGCTTTGGCGACCAGGGGCGGGAGCGATTGGCGGAGCTGCTGGCACGGACCTACGAGGGCACGCTCGATTGCCCGGAGCTCTGCGGCCTGCGCGATCCGCTGGACGTGGCGGACTCGCACATGGCGACCGGCGTCTTTGATCCCTCGCTGTGGCTGATCGTGCTCGACCGGGGCAAGGCCGAGGGGTGCGTGCTGCTGTCGCGGAATCCCGAGCTGCGCGGCGTGGAGCTGGTGTATTTCGGGTTTGCGCCGGCGCTGCGCGGGCGTGGGCTGGCGGCGCCGCTCCTGAACTACGCCGTGGGTCGATGCCGGGCGCCGGGGGTGGCGGAATTGACGTGCGCGGTGGACGAACGGAACGAGCCGGCCAAGCGGCTGTACGAGCGGGCGGGGATGCGGCGGTTTTCGGGGCGCGTGGCGTTCGTGCGCCCGCTGCGCGGCGGCGCGGAAACGGGCGGATCGCGCGCAAGTCGTTGACGCGCCGTCTGAACAGGACTTTTGCACATCCTTTGCGCAGTCGCCCCTCGCGAAGGGTGGACAAAGTTTTTTCTCACGCGGTAAGTCCTTGATTTTCAGCATTCATCGCCCGGTCCGGCGTCGTGTGCATGAACATCCCGCGTTGAACGTGATCGCGTGGTCCACTACGTTCTGGGTCCTCGGTCAAGGACATGACCGGCTGACGACGCGATCGGATTCGCTCTCGAACGAAGTGCCAGCATTCGGTTGGGCGAACGCCCCGTTTCCAGGGGCGCTCGTGGTGCTGTCTCTTCGCTGGGAGCGAGCGGCGTCGCAGGGTGGAAGGACTCCGTGGCGATGGGTGGGCAGGCGCGGAAGTCGCGACGGCGCGCGACCGGGTGGTCGCGTGCGCGCCGCCTCCGCGCCCCGGCGGCGCTGGGCGCGGAGGGCGGGTCGGCGTGGAGACGCGGACACCAACGTTTGATCACCCGCAGGCGTTCACGCACCCGCAGGGCGGCGAGCATCAGGCCGCAGGCGCGGGATCGGATCGCCCCGGCGCGCGTCGCGACGACGGCGCGCGGCGACTTCGGGACCGGCTCGCACGCGAGCTCGGTCCGGCGCGCTTCGAGCGGTATTTCGGGCGCGAGGCTCGCCTTGACGTGCACGACGACCACGTCGAGATCACGGTGCCCTCGGCGTTTGTCGCGGAGTTCATCGGGAGGCGCTTTGCGCCCATGATCCGCCGGGCCGCCGCCGAGGAACTAAGCGAGGCCGGCGACGTGCAGCTGCGGCTCCGTGTGGAGTCCGGCGCGCCGGGCCTGGACCACGGCGCGAGCCCCTCTGAATCACTCGATCCGTCGGGCGAGACTCACGCGCCCGACAACGCGCCCGGGCGCGCGGTTCTGCCGCCCGAGGCTCCGCGCCCCACTCGCGTCTCGCCTCGGGCCCGCGAGGCGGCCCGGGTGCTGGCGTCGCTTGATGACTTCGTCGTGGGCGAGTCGAACCGCCTGGCCCACGCCGCCGCTCTGCGGCTGATCGACGGCGAAGAAGCGTCGCTCCGGCTGGTGCTGATTCACGGCGGGTGCGGCGTGGGCAAGACGCACCTGCTGCAGGGGGCCGCGCGGCGTTTCCGCGAGGCGCGGCCCGGCGCGGTGGTCCGTTGCGCGGCCGCGGAGGACTTCACCAACGCCTACATCACCGCGGTCCGCGACAACCGTGTCGACGAGTTCCGGCGTCGGTACCGCGGGCTGGACCTCCTCTGCATCGACGACGCGCATTTCCTGGCCGGCAAGGAGCGCACGCAGTCGGAGCTGCTGCACACCCTCGACGCCCTCCGGCTCGACGGCGCGCGCGTGCTCTTGGCGAGCGACCAGCACCCGCGCGAGGTGCAGAAGCTCAGCCAGCAGTTGCAATCGCGATTCATGGCCGGCATGGTGGCGCGGCTCGACCCGCCCGACGCCGAGCTGCGGGGCGCGCTGGTGCGGGCCATCGCCGCTCGCCGCGGCCTCTTGATCGACGACGGCGCGGTGCGCCTGCTGGCCGATCGGGCGGGGCGCTCGTCGATCGGCGATCAGCCGGCGTCGGTGCGCGAGCTCGAGGGTATGGTGACGCAGGTCGAGGCCGTCGCGCGCGTGCTCCCCGAGCTGGCCGTGGGCGGGGTGGTGGGCGCGGCGGCGGTGGGACGGGCGCTTGGGATCGCGGTGGACGCGGCGCCGGTGATGCGCCCGCGGCGTCCGGTCCCGGCGGAACTGATCATCGCGGTGATCTGCGAGGAATTGGCGATCGATCGCGCGACGTTCGTGGGTCGCTCGCGCCACGCAAGGGCCGTGCTCGCCCGCTCGCTGGGTTCGTACCTGTGCCGCGAATTGACGACGATGAGCTATCCCGAGATCGCGCGGGCGCTGGGGCGGCCGAATCACTCGACGGTGATCACGGCCGACAAGCGGGTCCGTCAGCACATGGACGCGTCGGCGGAGCTTTCTTCCGAGGCCGGGCCCGGCTTTGCCGGGGTCTCGCTCCGCGAGTTCTCCGTGCGTCTTTCGCGCGTCATTGTTTCGCGCGCGGC
>JAEUJA010000336.1 GCA_016793195.1 Phycisphaerae bacterium | reverse complement strand
GGACTTCAACGGAGATGGGTTCGTGAACGGCGATGATTACGACGCGTTCGCCGAGGCGTTCGACGTCGCGGACCCCAGCGCGGACTTCAACGCCGACGGGTTTGTGAACGGCGATGACTACGACGCCTTCGCCGAGGCGTTCGAGGGCGGGTGCTGAGGTCCATCGTCGGTGGGACATGGCCCGTCGGCGAATCGTGACACTCGGGGTCGAGAAGCGTGACGGCAAGCGCGTCTCCGCGGCGCATGAACACCAGCCGCGGACGACGCGGAAGGAGGCATGAACATGGCGACTTGTGCGAATCGGACGAACACGCTCATCACCCGCCGGTCGAATCGGCCTTTCATGCTCGCGGCCCTGGCGGGGCTGGCCTGCGCCTGCGGCGGAACGCTCGCCCAGACCATCACCGTCGACTCGGCGGACGACATCGTCGACATCCCGTGGAGCGGCACGATCGCCAACCTCCCGGGACCCAACGGCAAAATCTCCCTGCGCGAGGCCATGATCGCCGCCGACAACACCCCGGGGCCCCAGACCGTCGGCTTCGCCATCCCGCAGAGCCTCTGGCATCCGTTCTATCCCAACCGCGCGACGGTCGAGCTCGACGGCCCGCTCAGCCTCAACTCCAACGACACCACCATCGATTGCTCGACGCAGACCGCGTTCACCGGCGACACCAATCCAAGCGGCAACGAGGTGGGCCTCGTTTACTTCGGACCGCCCAACGGGGCCGCGTTCATCTACATCTTCGGCAACCGCAACGTTGTCAAGGCGCTCGACGGCACGGGGGGCAACGCCTTCGGCGCGTCGGTCCACATCTCCGGCAATGACAACCGCGTCATCGGCTGCACCACCAACAGCGTCCACATCGACGGCAACTTCGGCGGGCCCGTCGCCACCGGAAACATCATCGGCGGCACGGGCGCGGGCGAGGGCAACGTCCTCTCCGTCGTCGAGATCGCGTGCTGGTCGGACTACAACACCGTCATCGGCAACCGGCTCACGCACTGCAGCATCGTCGGCAGCCAGTACTGCGTCTATCCCACCGGCAACCGAATCGGCGGACCCACCGCCGCCGAACGAAACACCATCTCGGGCAACGGCTACTACGGCGAAGAGGGCTTCCCCACCGGCACCCAGATGAGCGTCGTCTGGGCCAAGGACACGATTATCGAGGGCAACTACATCGGCACCACGCCCGACGGCATGGCACGCCAGCCGCAGATCGGGCCCACCGGCGTCGGCGTCACCGATTCCATCAACACCATCGTGCGCGGCAACCTCATCGCCGGCCTGCGCACCGCCGGCGGCGGGCACTACCAGGGCCAAATCTTCGGCGACGCGATCTTCGTCAGCGCCATGAACGCCAACAACCAGAACACCATCATCGAAGGGAACACCATCGGGCTCGCCGCCGACGGCGTGACCGTCATCCCCACGCGCCGCGGCGTCACGGTCTCGCCCGGCACCGCCCGCCAGGCCACCGGCAACGTCGCCATCGGCGGCCCGCTCCCAGGCCAGGGAAATGTGATCTCGGGCGTCGAGACCTACGGCATCCTCGTCGGCTCGCTCTCGGACGGCGTGGCGATCTCGGGCAATTCGATCTACGACTGCGGCTCGCTGGGGATCGAACTGACCAAGAGCTCCGGCGCCGACGGACCCACCGCCAACGACACAGGGGATGGCGACGCGGGGGCGAATCGACTCCAGAACTTCCCGGCGATCTCCAGTGCCGAACTCACGGGTGTGTCGCTGCACATGCTCGGCACGTTCAACAGCGTGCCCAATGAGACCTACACGCTCGAGTTCTTCGCGTCCCCTTCGTGCGACTCCAGCGGGCACGGCGAGGGCAGGTACTACCTCGGCGCCGTCGAGGTCGACACCAACGCCTCGGGAAACGCCGCGTTCGACCTGACGCTCCTGGGCGAGAACGCGATCGTCGGCGGCGTCGTGACGGTGACCGCGACGCGCGCCTCGACCCTGGACACGTCCGAGTTCTCGGCGTGCGCGACGATCAGCGCGGGTTCATGTCCCGCCGACTTCAACCACGACGGCTTCGTCAACGGCAACGACTACGACGCCTTCGCCTCGCTCTTCGACGCCGGCGACCTGGGCGCGGACTTCAACGGAGACGGCTTCGTCAACGGCAACGACTACGACGAGTTCGCGGGCGCGTTCGACGCGGGGTGCTGACCAGCGTCGGGAGTTCCGCCGCGGGTCCGCGCCGGAATCCTCCGGGGCAAGCGGGACCTGCTGGAGTTCAGCAGGAATCCGCCGCGAGCCAGTGCCCCCGCGCTAGGCGTGCCTGCGTCGAACATCCAGGCCGATGCAGGTGTGGAGCATCGGATAGGGGATTCGGCAACGGAAGATATCGAAATCCTCTCTCGAGCGCCCGAGGTCGCGGAGCACGAAGCGGATCAACTCCGGGCCGCGGGGGAAGTCCTTGGAATGCAGCGAGTCGAGCGAGCGTCCGAGGTATTCGGGCGCGTGCGAGGAGGGCAGGAGGTATTCGAGCGAGGCGGTCTCGGCGCCGGAAACATCCTCCAGGCAGCCGTACACGCGGACCGTGGCCGACTCCGGGTCCATGGCCCCGGCGGGCACAAGAAGATCGGCGATGTAGAGCTCGGTGGGGACGCGGACCATCGAGGTGACCCCGAGCTCGGGCTCATCGTCGGGGAGGCCAGTGCGGAGCTTGGTCGACAGGAACACGTCGGTCTCCGCGGTGAGTCCGACGCCCGAGAGCTCGACGAAGTCGTGGGCGACCGAGCCGCGTCGCTTGGTGGTGACGCGCGAGAGGTTGGCGCTGCAGAAGTCCTCCAGCAGGCCCGTACCGCCGGTGTCGGGCGTGAACTCCGGCGCGTTCTTGTCCGCGAGGGTCATGGTGATCGTTCGACGGCAGATCGGCAGGCTTCGCCCGGGGCGCAGGGCGCGAACGCCGCCGGAGCCCTGGATGATCGCGCTCAACGCCGGCGAACCCGGGCGATCGAGCGCGGCGATGAGGCAGCGGTAGGTGAGCGCGGCGCGGAGGCCCCAGAGTGGTGCGCTGGCGCGGAAGGCGGCGCGGCGAGTGCGGGCGTCGACCTGCTCGCTAAAGCCGCCCGAGAGCCCGGAGACCATCGCGTCAAAGGTGGTGCGGTCGTCCGCGTGGCGCGCGACGAACTGCTCAAAGGCTTCGTACGCGCGTCGGGCGCGATCGATGTCCGGGGTCGGCCAGCCGGCGCGCCGGGCGGCATCGAAGACCCGCGCCATGGCCTCCGGGAGCGGCGCGAACGGAATACACGCCAACTCGTCGGGCGACTTTGCCAGGCGGAAGACCTGCCACGCCAGCGGCGCGCGGATCGAGAGCGCGTGCTGAAGATCGGTGGCGCGCGTGATCGCTTCCGGGGACGCGGCGATGAGGCGGCGTACTCCTGCCCGCAGGGCGCGTGCCGCGTCCTTGCATCCATCCAAGAACGCGGGCGCGGTCGCGACGATTCGGCGTCCGGGGCTCACGACGCCATACTAACGGGAGGGGCAGAGTCCGGGAAGACCCACGTCGATTTTCGTGCGAAAAATATCACTTTGCACGAAAATAGTCTTGCGGCACCAAGACGGGGCGGTATCTTCGGGTGAGCGACGCCCACCGTTGGGTGGGCGCCGTCCCCATTGCCCAAGGAGTACCGCCGTGCATCGGAAGCTCAATCTCGTTCCCCGCGTCGCTGGTGTCCTTGTGGTTTGCGGCTCGGGCCTTGTGGTTCCATACGCCGCGGCGCAGTGCGTGGACCCCATATGGCTCCCCGGCGACGGCGTCGCGGGCACCAACCTGTACGTCCGGTGCAGCACGCTGTGGGACCCGGACGGGTCAGGTCCGATCACGCCGAAAGTGGTGATCGGCGGACGCTTCGACGTCGCGGGCAACGCCAACGCCGCCAACATCGCCATGTGGGACCCGGCGAGCGGGCAGTGGTCCGCGTTGGGCGTTGGGCTCTCCGGGCTCGTGGAAGTGTCGGCGCTTGCGGCGCTGCCCAACGGGCGGTTGGTCGTCGGCGGCGCGTTCACGGAGATCGGCGGGATCCCGGCCAACGCGATCGCGACCTACGACGGGACGAACTGGGGGACCCTCGGCGACGGCATGCAGGGTTCTCTCCTCGGCGGCGACGCGGGGGTGAGCGCGCTCGCCGTACTCCCCAACGGAGACCTGGTCGCGGGCGGCGATTTCCTGGTTGCCGGAAGCGTGATCGCCAATGGCATGGCCCGCTGGAACGGCTCGGCGTGGTCGGCGCTCGGAGACGGCGCCGGTGGCGACCTTGGGCTTCCTCCCGTCGCGGCGCTCGCGGTCCTGCCCAACGGGAACATCGTCGCCGCGGGCGGGTTCACCGAAATGGGCGGAAGCCTGCGCTCGAATATCGCGCGCTGGGACGGGAGTTCCTGGCAGGACATGGCCGGCGGGATGGATTCGGCGGTCAACGCGCTGGCGATCGCGCCCAACGGCAACCTCGTCGCGACCGGGTATTTTCAGACCGCCGGCGGAGTCGCAGCCAGCCGGGTCGCGCGCTGGGACAGCACAACCAGCTCGGCGGGCACGGCGTGGTCGGCGCTGGGCGCCGGGCTCCAGACCTACGAGGACGAGTTCTTTGGCAACGCCGTCGCGGTGATGCCCAACGGCGACGTGATCGTCGCGGGGAACTCCTACATCCGTGACTACCCGCCCCCGCACGCCAACGGCATTGCGCGCTGGAACGGGACCGCGTGGTCCACCCTGGCCGGCGGGCTGCGCGATGTGTACGACAATGGCATCGCCGGGTTTACGCTGCTCAAGCTCCAGACCGGCGAGCTGCTGGTCGGCGGGCAGTTCAACCGCGCGGGCGGGGCGTCGGGCGTGGGCGCCGCGAACCTGGCCACGTGGAACGGGTCGTCCTGGTCGGCGCTCGCCACGGGGTTCAACGACTGGCTTATTACTGCCGAGCCCCTGGCCAACGGCGACGTGCTCGCCTGCGGCGCGTTCACCACCGCGGGGGCCGGCCCCGCACCGGGCGCGGTCGCCCGATTCAACGGCTCGACCTGGGCCGCGGTTGGCTCGCCGGGACTGGCCGGCTTCGTGAGCGATGCGATCGAGCTCGGCAACGGCGAGTACCTGGTGGGCGGCGGCTTCTGGCTGCCCGGGCAGGACGCGGCCGTTGATCCGCAGAACGGCATGGCGATCTTCGACGGCACGTCGTGGACCACCTCCGGCGTGTACACGCCGAACGCCTATGTCTATTCGATGACCTTGATGCCCAACGGCAACATCGCGGTGGGCGGCTTGTTCAACGAGATCGACGGCGTGCCTCTCAACAATGTCGCGATCTACGACATCAATACCACGCAATGGACCAGCCCCGGCAGCGGTGTCGGCGCGTCGGGCGAGGGCGTCATTGTGCTCGCGGCGCGTCCCAACGGCGATCTTGTCGCGGGCGGCTTTTTCAGCGAAGCGGGCGGAGTGCCGGCGTCGAACATCGCACGCTACAACGAAACCGAGGGGTGGTCCGCGATGGGAGACGGCACGGACGCGACGGTGTACGCCCTGGGTGTCGCGCCCGGCGGCGATGTCCTGGCCGCGGGCGTCTTCGCGGCGCCCTCGAGCGGCGTGGCGCGATGGAACGGCACGTCGTGGTCGGGGCTCGGCGGCGGGCTCGACGACGGCGGCGCGTACGCCCTGACCGTCAAGCCCAACGGCGAGGTCTACCTCGGCGGACAGTTCACATCGGTCGGCGGGGTCGCCGCGAGCAACATCGCCAAGTGGAACGGCGCATCGTGGTCGCCTCTGGGAGAGGGTGTCGACGGTGGATTCTCTGACTACTCGGTGATCTACGGCCTGAACGTTGCGGCGAGCGGGCAGCTCCTCGTCGCCGGCCAGTTCAACCGCGCGGGCGGACAAACCAGCGTCAACTTCGCCCGCTACGGATGCGAGGTGTGCCCCGCCGACTTCAACCACGACGGCTTCGTCAACGGCAACGACTACGACGACTTCGCCGCGCTCTTCGATGAGGCCGACCCCGGCGCTGACATCAACCACGACGGCTTCGTCAACGGCAATGACTACGACGAATTCGCGGACCACTTTGATCTCGGCTGCTGATCGGGCTTCACTCCAATGAACGTGGCCTGTCGGTGGAAACGCCGCCGGGCCGATTCGAGCGCGGATGAAGACGCCTTCGGGACGCGGACCGGCCCGGGTAGAGCGGCGCAGCATCCGCCAATGTGCCGTCGAGCTCCCCGACCTTGAGCCAGCGGCCTGGTTCGTTTCGACGGTCAGTGCATTGGAACAGCAACTATGGACCGTTGCGCTCTCGCCCACTCTCTCCATTCTTTCGTCTCGCCGCGCAGGGCGATTGTGTCGAGCAGGGTGGGGGTGCGTTCGTTGGTTTTGCGAACGCGGACTAGCAGGCGGACCATGGCCTGGATGGTGGGGAGGTGCTCGGGGTACACGTCGAGGGCCGCGGCGTAGGTCGCCAGGGCATCGTCGTAGCGCCCGGCGAGTTCAAACGTGAGCGCGAGATTGTGGCGCGGGTCGGGATGGCCGGGCAGGAGCTTGCGGGCCCACTCGAACTCGGCGGCGGCGTCGTAGAGCTTGCCCTGTTGGAGCAGGAGCGTGCCGAGGTTGTTGTGTGCCGCGCCGTGGTAGAGATCGGCGGCGAGCGCGTCGCGGAGGAGTGATTCGGCTCTGGTTGGATCACGCTCGATGAGGTCGGCGGCCTGTTGGTTGAGCGCCTCGGCGCGGGATGAGTCGCGGGCCAACGCGGATTGGCCGGAGTAGGGAGAGGCAGAGTGCGAATGGGCGCAGCCGCTGATGAGAGCGATGGCAACGGGCGCGACAATGAGGGCGAGGGCGCGGGCCGCACGAGGCGTAAAGTGCGTGATGATTGCACCGGTCGTACCGAGCCACGATCGGTGGCACGATGCAGCGCGTCGCGTGGCGCTGTCGTCCGTGGCAGGAGACGAAGTCGCGGCGGTGTGGCGTGTGGAGAGTTGGTGCGTCATGTCCCGCCTCCGATGAGTGTGGCTTGCGGTGATGGGTTCTGCTTCGTGAACGTGACGGAGTCGCTGAAGACCGCCTCGAGCGTGAGCGTCGCGCGGAGGCGGAGTTGTCGATCCTCGCTCGGCGCGAGTGCTTTGGTCACAGGCGCGGCCGAGAGATCAATCGCCGTGATCGCCCACGCGGGCTCGGCCGATCGCCATATGTCGAGGATGCGCCCGAGCGTCGGGAGCGTGAGCTTCTCCAGGGACACGCGCGCCACCTGCCGGGTGCGATGAACGCCGCCGGCGCTCGGCAGTTCGACGGGCGGCTCGGGCAGCACCGAACCCAGCGACTGTGAAGGCAGGCCGCAGGAGGCCAGGACGGCGGTCATGCGCGAGGCCAAGTCACCGCTGGAACGCGGGAGCGTGGCGGTGGCACGCCGGAGCAGCACGAGCTCGTCCGCCTGGGCGCGGCGGAGCACGAGCGTCTCGGAGGCAGATGCCCGCTCGCGCCGCGCGGCGAGGTAGCCGGAGGCGGACACGAACAGCGCGGCCATGCTGGAGAGGGCGATGATCGCCATGAGCGTGGTGGTGAGCGACGTGGCGCGGCGTGAGCGAACGCGGTCGAGTGGGCGCGGGGCTTTCATCGCCCACCACCCTTCGTATCGCTCGGTGTGACCTGCTTCAGTTCAAGCGTCACGAGCCCGCCCTCGGCTCCGCCCTGGGCGTTGGACTGCACGCCCGACTGCACACGGGGCTCGGCGCTCGCCCAGCCCGCGGGGGTCTTCCACGCGGCCAGGAACGCCGCGGGAGCGCCCGGAGTGCGCACCGTGAGCGTCGACGCGTCGGGCCGCACGCTAAGCGACTGTGGGAGCGCCCCTTCCACACCCGGGCCTGTATTGCCCGCCCCGGATTCGCCCGGCCCGGTCTTGCTGGGTCCAGAAAAGCTCGGCCAGGCCCCGACGATCTCGGCCAGGGCGCGCGGCGCGTCGAACGACGCTGCCCGGCCCGCCGGCGACGCGATCGCCCGAAGTTGCTCAAGCTCGCGCTCCAGCGCGATCGCGTCCGGCACGCCCGAGCCGGACGCCTGCGCGAGCAAGGCCCGGGCGGCGACGGTGTCGTCGCGAGCGATTCGCCAAAGCTGCTCGGCCCGGCGCGAGAGATCGAGCGAGATGGCCACGCACGAGATCGCGATCGCGCCCAGCACGATCGCGGCGCGCCGGTGGCGATGCGAGCGGAAGGCCCGCGGCTCGAACTCGCCGGTCAGGAGATTCAGGCGCGACGGGTCGATGGGTGAGCACTCGTTTGAGGCAGTGTTCTCATGCACCCGGACCATCGGCGCGGACGCCTCAGGTCCGGCGTCCAAAGACGCGGAAGGGGAAGGCGTCGAGCGCACGCGATCATCACCGGTGCCAGCGAGCGCCTGCAAGACACACGGGGGGATCATCTCGGGTGTCAGCATCAGCGCGCCGGGATCGAGCGATCGCAGCGCTTCGCGTTCGATCATGCACACGATGGCGTGATCGACTCCCCCTGCTCCGGATGCCTCTTCTGTCCGGCTGGTGGCCAAGACTGCCACCGCGTGCAGTTGTTCCATGGGCACGGGGACCTGATCGCGGACCAGTTCGATCGCGCCGGGAGGGAGCACGCCGTCGCGCCGAATGCTCCCCGGCGGAAGCGTGGCCCAATAGAAGCGCTCGGCGGGCCAGGTCAGGATGGGCGATGTCGCGGGTGTCACGGGTGTCACGGCCCACCCCCAGCGCCAGCCCCGCCCCCAGTTCCACCCTTCAGCGCGAGCGTTCGCACGCCCACGCCGTCGCGGATCGCGACGCCCTGGGTGTCGATGCGTTCCACCTTGCGACCGCCGATCGAGTCGCCCACCGCGACGACCCGCACGCGGTCGGTGGCGGAGTCGTACAGGATGGCCTTCGCCGTTCCGTTTTCGTTCACGAGCCCGAGCAACTGCAGGGTCAACGGCGGCGGGGGCGGCGCGGGCTTGTCGCTCGCGGTCTTCGGCACTTCAGGCGCCGCGGACACCAGCCACATCGCGTGGTCGAACGCGGCAAGGTCGAGACGTGATGAGTGCGTCACCGGATCGGCCTCGCCCGCATCAGGCAGCGCTTCTGCCTCCTTGGCCACCGAGCCCGGCCATGTCGCCTCTGCTTCGATCGGCCACCAGCGCACACTCATCGCGGCCAGCACGACCAGCACGCACCCCCACAGCACTGCCCGGGTCTTGGCGACTTGGTGTCCAAGAGGATTGTGTTGGGGCGATGGCCGCATCACGATTGCGCCTCCGATGCAGGCGTCGGAGCCATCGATGCCGCGTGTGCATTCGCGTGGTCAACGCGGTTGACCACGCTACCCGGAGCACTCGCGCGTGTCTCGCTTCTCCTCTGCGTTCCTCTGATCCCCTCTGATTCCTCTGCGTTCGTCTTTTCTTCAGGTCTTCCCGCTCGCGCGAACGCCGCCACATCCTCCTCATCCACCGTCTCGATCACGCGCGTGACCTCGCCCCTGGTCGTCACGCCCCGCGCGATGAGCTCCTGACCCGCCTGCGCCAGCGTCGTCATGCCGCGTGACAACGCCAGCGCTCTGATCTCGGGTGACGATCTCCGCGATTCGATCAGGGCACGGATGCTCGCGTCAATGGCGAGCAGCTCGAACACGCCCGTGCGTCCCCGGAACCCCGAGTGCAGGCACTCGGCGCAGCCCGTTCCTTTGCAAGGCTGATGCAGCGTCCGTACCAAGCGCTGCGCCAGCACCCCCGACAGCGATGAGGCCACCAGGAACGGCTCCACGCCCAGGTCGATGAGCCGCGCCACCGCGCTGGCGGCGTCGTTGGTGTGCAGCGTCGACAGCACCAGGTGCCCGGTCAGGCTCGCCTGCACCGCGATCCGGGCCGTCTCCTGGTCGCGCACCTCGCCCACCATGATCACGTCGGGGTCCTGGCGCAGGATGTGACGCAGCCCCGCGGCGAAGGTCACGCCCTTCTTGGGATCGACCTGCGTCTGGCTCACCGAGAGCCCGGCGGTCGAGAGGTCGTACTCCACCGGGTCCTCGATGGTGAGGATGTTGAGTTCGCAGCCGCGGGTGGTCGCGGCGGCGTTGCTGGCGCTGATCCACGAGAGCGTGGTGTAGAGCGTGGTGGTCTTGCCGCTCCCGGTCGGGCCGGTTGAGAGGAGCGTGCCGCTGGCGCGCGACGCGATCTGCAGATAGCGCCGCTCCAGCTCCGGCGGCATGCCGAGCGCCGCGAACGAGAGCGTGCGCGCCGAACGCTCGGGGTCGAGCAGGCGGATCACGACCCGCTCGCCGTAGGTCGATGGGAGGGTGCTGACGCGCAGGTCCACCCGCCGGCCGGTGGTGCCGAGCGTTACGGCCGCCCGCCCGTCCTGCGGGGCGCGCCGCTCGGCGACGTCGAGGCGAGCGATGACCTTGATCCGCGTGATGATGGCCAGCGCGAGCGACGAGCCCGCGGCCAGCTCGCGGACGGTGTGAAGCACGCCGTCCATGCGATAGCGCACCAGCACGCGCCCCTGGATCGGCTGGATGTGGACGTCGCTGGCGCCGCGCCGGATCGCCTC